>CAZXRA010000001.1:0-16284 GCA_964643485.1 uncultured Iamiaceae bacterium
TCGCCGCCGGGAGGGGCTCGGCGAACTCCCCGGCCCGCTCCAGCACCTCGCCCACCCACCGGCCCACCTCGTGCGAGGTGATGCGCACCTTGTCCGACTGCGGGTACACGGGCACCAGGCGGCCCGTCTGGTCGCCGATCAGGTCGACCAGGGGGTTCGTCATCTGGAGCGACCCTTGGTAGGTGTCGACCTTGCCGAACAGCACGCAGGTGGTGCCGGGGGGGAGCTGGCGCTCGCGCCACCCCTGGTTGAAGAACGTGACCGAGAGCCGGCCCGAGCCGTCGTCCACGGTGGCCGACACGATGGTGCGGGGCGGGCGGCCCCGGGTGCGCCGGGACGAGATGCGCTGCACCTCCCCCACCACCATGGCCTCCACGCCAGGACGCAGCTCGGCGATGCGGGCCTCCCGGGTCCGGTCGATCCACCGGCGGGGGTAGTGGGTGAGCAGGTCGAGCACCGACTCGATGCCGTAGGCCTGGGCCAGCCCCTCCACCGCCTTCGGGCCGACGCCGCGCAGCTCCGACACCGGCAGGTGGGCGAGCTGCGAGAGCCGGCGGGCCATCTCCCGACCCTACAGAAGGCCCCCGGACGGGCCGCTAGGGTCGACCGGCCATGACCGACGCCCACGAGACGCCCCCGGGGGAGGCGGCCGCCATCCTCGACGAGCTGGCGGCCCGAGCCACCGTCCCCATCCCCGGCGGCGCGGCCAGCGCCGTCGAACGGGCCGAGGCCGCCATCTCCGCCGCCCGCCACCACCTCCACGCCGCTCACCTGACCGACAGCGCCGGCACCCAACTCCCCGACGGTGCCCGGCTCCGCTCGGTGAAGAACGCCGTCAACCTCGGCCTGCGCCCCGTCACCTCGCACCAGGTGCCCTTCAACCGGGAGCTGGTCACCACCGTCTCCCGGCTCATCGACGTGGTCGAGGAGCTGACCAAGGTGGTCGGCGCCGTGGGCACCGAGGCGCGGGGCGTGCTCGCCCGGGCCGCCACCGGCATCGCCACCGTCGAGGTCGACCACGCCGCCCTGGAGGGCGACATGGCCCGCCTCGACGAGGCCGTCGCCGTGCTCGAGGCCCGCACCGTCGAGGTGGAGGAGGGACTGGCCGCCCAGCGCCAGGCCGCCGGGGCCGCCCGGGTGCGGGAGGACGTCATCCTCCGCGCCGCCCGCGCCGCCCTGGGCGCCGCGGACGAGGCCGACGACGCCACCGGCCCGGGCCGCCCCCTCCCCGTCCTGGCCGCCGCGGCCGACGAGGCCGACGCCCAGCTCGTGGCCCGCCTGGCCGCCGCCATCCGCCCCGCCCCGGGCAGCCTGTGGGCCCAGGCCCACGCCGTGGCCGAGGTGGTGGCGACCACCGCCGGCGCCCCCGTCCTCGACCTGGCCTCGGGTCGGGGCGAGTGGCTCGATGCCTGGGCTGCCCTCCAGCTCGACGCCCACGGCGTCGAGTCCGATGCCGCCGCCGCCGCCGCCCTCGCCGCCCGGGGCCACACCGTGGAGGTGGCTGACCCCCCGGCCCACCTGGCCGCCGTCGCCGCCGGCTCGTACGGGGCCGTCACCGCCGCTCTCCTGGCCGACACGCTCGGCCTCGACGGGCTGATCGCCCTCGTCGACGGCACCGTGGCCGCCCTCCGCCCGGGTGGGGTCGCCGTCCTCTCGGCCGCCACGCCCCGCTCCCTGGCCGAGGGATCGCCCCTGTGGGCCCACCCGCTCCGGCGCGCCGTCCACCCCGACCTCCTGGTGGCCCTCGCCCTCGAACGGGGCTTCGCCGAGGTCGACGTGGTCACCCCCGCCCCGCCCGGCGACGAGGGCAGCGACGCCTACGTCCTCGTGGCCCGCGTCCCCGGCGGGCCGCCTCCCTCGTGAGGAGCCTGCGCCTGGTCGTCCTGAAGCCGTCCTTCGGTGTCACCGGCGGCTTCGAGGGCGTCGTCGAGCGGATCGAGGCCATCCTCCGGGCCGACGGGCACGCCGTCACCCGGGCCACCATGGACCTGAACGCCCTGCCCGCCCTGCACGACGGCATGGGCGTGCCCCCCGACGTCCACGGCGCTGTTCCCGAGTACGTGCGCTACGTCGCCGCGGTGGAGGCCTACCGGAAGATCGGCATGGGCCGCTTCGACGCCGTCATCTCCACCCAGCCCCCGTCGTTCGCCCTCCCCCACCCCCGCCACCTCAGCCTCTTCTTCCACCACCACCGGATCTTCTACGACCTGGAGGACGCCTACCTCGAGGCCGGCTACGCCTCCCGCCCCGACCTGCACCGCCAGGCCGCCGCCCACGTCCGGGCCATCGACCAACCCCTCCTCGACGACGTGACCTGGTTCGCCGCCGGGTCGGAGACGGTGCGGCGCCGGCTGGGCCGCTTCAACGGCATCGACCGGGTGTCGCTCTTCCACGCCGGGGTGGGCACCGCCGCCGTTCGTCCTGCCACGCCCCCGGTTCGACGCGACGGCCCGGTGCTGTGCGTGGGGCGCATGGAGTTCCCCAAGCGGCCCGAGCTGTTCGTGGCGGCCATGCGCCGCCTGCCCGACGTGCCCGCGGTGATGGTGGGGACGGGCGGCCGCACCGACTGGGTCCGCGCCGTCGACCACCGGCTGGCCCGCCCGGGCACCGACCTCGACGCCGTCGACGAGCGGTCGCTGTGGTGCTGCCGCCCCTCCGCCGACGATCCCGCCCCCGACGGATGGGCCTCGAACGTCGAGCTGGCCGGCTGGGTCGACGACGACGCCCTCGCCCTCCTCTACGCCACCGCCCCGTGCCTCGTCGCCCCGGCCTACGACGAGGACTACGGCCTCACCGCCGTGGAGGCCATGGCCCACGGCACGCCTGTCGTGGTGTGTGAGGACGGTGGGGGCCTGGCCGACCTGGTCGAGCACGAGGTCGACGGCCTGGTGGTGCCCCCGACCGGTGCCGCCGTCGCCGCCGCCGTCGAGCGCATCCGGGCCGACGCCGACCTGGCCGCCACCCTGGCCGCCGGGGCTCGGGCCCGGGCCGCCCGCACCACGTGGGACCAGGCCGCCGACGAGATCCGCCTGGCCCTGGCCATCACCTTCGAGGAGGCCGACACCGGAGTCGACACGGCGGGAGCCCGACGGTGAAGGTCGCCGTCGTCGCCCCCACCCCCGTGCCCTTCACCCGAGGTGGGGCCGAGCGGGCCTGGGCCGGGCTGCACGCCGCCCTGATCGAGGCGGGCCACGACGCCGAGGTGGTGAAGCTCCCCGTCCGCGAGCAGACCCTGGGCGACCTGGTCGCCGGCTACCGGGCCTTCGCCGCCCTCGACCTCACCCACTTCGACGTCGTCATCTCGTCCAAGTACCCGGCGTGGATGATCTCCCACCCCCACCACGTCCTGTGGATGTTCCATCCGCTGCGGGGCCTGTACGACACCTACCACCTGTTCAACCTGCCTCTGACGCCGGGACCGGTGGCGCCCGAGGTGGCCGCCCTCCTGTCCCTCGTCGAGGGGCCGCCGGACCGCACCGTCCTCGACGAGGTGTTCGCCCGCGTGGATGCCGCCGTGCGCGCCCTCGGCCCCGAGCACCCGCAGCTGGCCATCCCGGGCCCGGTGTCCCGCCTGGTCGTGCACTGGCTCGACCGGCTCGCCCTCGAACCGCCATCCATCCGGCGCCACGCCACCCTCTCGGCCACCATCGCCGGCCGGGCCGACTACCTGCCCGCGGCGGTGCGGCCCCGGGTGGCCCACGCCCCCTCCGACCTGGTCGTCCCGCCCGGTGCCGTACCTCCCCCGCCGGGTGGCCGGGCGCCGGGCAGCTACTTCTTCACCACCAGCCGCCTCGACGGCCCCAAGCGCCTCGACCTGCTGGTGCGGGCCATGACCCACGTCCCCGGCGACATCCGCCTGCTCCTGGGGGGCACCGGCCCGGAGGAGGAACGGCTCCGACTGCTGGCCGCTGACGACGACCGCATCGAGCTCCTCGGGTTCGTGCCCGACGACGACCTCCCCGGCCTCTACGCCGGGGCCCGGGCCGTGCCCTTCGTCCCCTACGACGAGGACTACGGCCTCATCACCGTGGAGGCCCTGGCTCTGGGCACCCCCGTGGTCACCTGCCGCGACAGCGGCGGCCCCACCGAGCTGCTCCGCGACGGGGTCGACGGCCTGGTCACCGCCCCCGATCCCGCCGCCCTGGGGGCGGCCCTGGCCCAGCTGGCCACCGACCCCGATCGGGCCCGGCGCATGGGCGAGACCGGGCGCCGACGGGCCGGACGCATCACCTGGCCCGCCGTGGTCGACACCCTGCTCGGACCGGACGACGGCGCCCGGTCGACCAGGCCCCGAACGGTGACCGGCGCTCCCCGGCCCGGCACCGGCACCGGGGTCCCCGATGCGGCGATCCGCCCCACGACCGACGCCAGGGCGACGGCGGGCCGGCCGGGTCCCCGCCCCCGGCGAGCCTCCCGTCGGGACGGTCGGCTCCGGGTCGTGGTGCTCACCACCTTCCGGGTGGCCGAGCGGGGCCACGGCGGCCAGCTCCGGTCCTTCCACCTCTACGGCGCCCTGGCCCGCCACGCCGACGTCGAGATCGTGAGCCTCACCCCCGACGACGGCCCCGCCGGCTCGATCGAGATCGCCCCCGGCTTCGTCGAGACGGCCGTCCCCCGCTCGGAGGCCCACGCCGAGGAGGCCGAGGTCCAGAGCCGGGCGGTGGGCACCCCGATGAGCGACGTGGTGGCCGGGTCTGAGATCGCCCGCACCCCGGAGTACCTGGCCCGCCTACGGGAGGCCGCCGTCGGAGCCGACGTGGTGATCCTGGCCGAGCCCTACCTGCTGCCCGCCCTGGCCGCGGCGGGGATCGACCACCTGCCCTTCGTCTACGACGCCTTCAACGTCGAAGCCGACCTGAAGGTCGACGTCATGCCCGCCTCCCCGGCCGGCGACGACGCCCTCCGCCGCATCGTGGCCGTGGAGACCGAGGCCAGCCGCCGGGCCGCGGCCATCACCGCCTGCAGCAGCGCCGACGCCGCCCGCCTGGCCGAGCTGGGGGGGCGGCCCCGGACCGACGCCACCGTCGTGCCCAACGGCACCGACATCACCGGCGTGGTCGTACCGACCCCCGAGGAGCGGGCCGCGGCCGGCGCCCGCTGGCTGGCCCGCCACGGCGCCCTCGATCCCCGCCACGGCGAGGCCCGGGGTCTGGCCGTCTTCTTCGGGAGCTGGCACCCGCCCAACCTGGCCGCGGCCGAGGTGCTCCTCGGGGTGGCCGAGGAGGCGCCCGACGTCGTCTTCGTCCTCGGAGGCCGCCACGGTGACGCCTTCGCCGACCGCCGCCTGCCCCCCAACGTCACCTTCCCCGGCGTGGTGTCGGAGCGCACCCTCCGCACCCTGCTGCGCACGGCCCACGTGGCCCTGAACCCGATGGTCTTCGGGTCGGGCACCAACCTCAAGATCATCGAGTACCTGGCCACCGGCATCCCCGTGGTCTCGACGGCCATCGGCACCCGCGGCCTCGACCTCGTCGCCGGGGAGCACCTGCTCGTGGCGGCCCCGGACGACCTGGCCACCACCATCGCCGAGGTGCTCGACGACCCCTCGGCGGCAGCGGGCCGGGCCGCCGCCGGGCGGGCCCTCGTGGAGCGCCTCTACACCTGGCCCCTCCTGGGCGACCGCCTGTACGAGGTGGTCCGGCGGGTCGCCGGTTCGGTGCCGGCGGCGGACGTGACCCCTCCCGTCGCCTCCGGGGCCGCCGAGGCCGTCCGGTAGCCTCGGACGCCGGCCCGAGACGCCCCCCTGCTCCCCTGCCCTCCGAGGACCCCGCCCCGTGGTCGACACCGACCCCCGCCACCCGGACGACACCGCCCTGGCCCCCTCCCCCTCCATCCCCACGGCCCCGGCCGTCGAGGTGTCCCGCCGCCCCAACCCGATCCAGCGGATCCGCAACGTCTGGCGCTACCGGGAGCTGCTCGGCAACCTCACTCGCAAGGAACTGAAGGTCAAGTACAAGAACAGCGTCCTGGGCTTCGTCTGGACCCTGCTCAACCCGGCCCTCTACCTCGTGGTGTTCTCGCTGGTGTTCGCCGAGGTGCTGCGGGTCAACGTCCCCTACTACGCCATCTACTTCCTCTCCGGCCTGCTGGTGTGGAACTTCTTCTCCACCGCCCTCTCCACCGGCACCGTGTCCATCACCGGCAACGCCCAGCTCGTGCAGAAGGTGTGGTTCCCCCGGGAGATCCTCCCCTTGGCCTCGATCGGCGCCGCCGTCGTCCACTTCTTCCTCCAGGCCACGGTGCTGATCGCCGCCCTGGCCCTGTTCCGGCGGCCGCCGTCGCTCGACCACATGGTCGCCCTGCCCTTCGCCTTCCTGGTGCTGTTGGTGCTCTCGTCGGCTCTGGCCATCGCCCTCTCGGCCGTCAACGTCTACCTGCGCGACACCCAGCACCTGCTGGAGCTGGCCCTGCTGGCCTGGTTCTGGCTGTCGGCCATCGTCTACCCGTACCGGCTGGTGGCCGAGCGGCTGGGCCCGGCCCGGGAGTGGATGGCGTCCCTGAACCCGATCATCCCCATCGTGGTCACCTTCCAGAAGGTGCTCTACAACCCCGAGGATCCCGCCTTCGGCTGGTACACCAACCCCCACGCCGGCCCCGGGGGCGGGCTGACCGCGTTCGACCCGGCCGGCACCATCCCCGACCAGACCCCCCCGGCCCTCATCAGCCATCCCCTCGAGTGGTACCTCACCCGCCTGAGCATCGTGGGCGCCATCTCGATCGCCCTCCTCTTCGGCGCCCTGTGGCTGTTCGGCCGCCTCGAAGACGACCTGGCCGAGGAGATCTGAGGTGACCGAGGCCATCGTCGTCGATCGGGTGACCAAGAGCTTCAAGATCGCCCGGGACAAGCCCAAGTCGGCCAAGGAGCGGGTGATCCGGGCCGGCCGCATCGAGTACCAGCAGTTCGAGGCCTTGCACGAGGTGAGCTTCGCCGTCACCCAGGGGGAGACGGTGGCCCTCCTGGGCCACAACGGCAGCGGCAAGTCCACCCTGCTCAAGTGCGTGGCCGGCACCCTCCGCCCCACTTCGGGCACCATCACCACCCGGGGCCGCATGGCCGCCATGCTCGAGCACGGCGCCGGCTTCCACCCCGACCTCACCGGGCGGGAGAACATCTACCTCAACGGGTCGATCCTGGGCTTCTCCCGCGACCAGATCGACGGGATCTTCGACGACATCGTCGACTTCGCCGAGCTGGAGGGGTTCATCGAGCTGCAGGTGAAGCACTACTCGACGGGCATGTACGCCCGCCTCGGGTTCGCGGTGGCCATCAACGTCGAGCCCGACGTGCTGCTGGTCGACGAGGTGCTCTCCGTCGGCGACGAGGCCTTCCAACGCAAGTGCATCGACCGGGTGCGCCGGCTCCAGCGGGAGGGGCGCACCCTGCTGTTGGTCACCCACGCCACCGACCTGGTGCGCCAGATCGCCGACCGGGCCGTGGTGCTGGACCACGGGATCCAGGTGGCCGACGGCCTGCCCGGCGAGGCCATCCGCACCTTCCGCGACACCCTGGCCGCCCGGGGCGTGGTGATCCCCGAGCTGGCCGCCGAGGACGCCGACCACGTCCCACCCATCGCCATCGACCCCGTCACCGGCGAGATCCCCGTCGCCGTGCCCACCGCCGAGCTGGTGCCCGTGCCGGGGGCGACGGTGAAGATCACCGGCGTCACCTTCACCTATCCCGAGGAGCAGGACCACCTCCTCCCGGGCCAGTCGCTCAGGATGTCGATCGGCTACTCGGCCACCGGGCTCATCCAGGACGTGGCCTTCGCCGTGGAGATCTTCGACGAGGACGGCAACCGCCTCATGGGCACCACCACCGACGTGTTGGAACGGGTGCTCCACGCCGTGGACGCCGAGGGCAGCGTCGACTTCACCTTCGAGCAGGTGCCCCTTCTCGACGGCCGCTTCCCGGTCACGGTGAAGATCCACACCCACGACGGCGGCACCGTCTACGACGAGCGCGAGTTCGAGGACAGCTTCACGGTGATGAACCCCACCCGCACCCTCGGCTCGGTCTACTTCCCCACCAAGGTCGACCACCTCTTCAACTTCTAGGTCGTCCGGCCGCGGTTCGCCGGCGGCTCGCGGCTGTGGCCGGCCGCGCCCGGGGGGAAGGACGCGACCGGCCAGGGTGCTGAGGGGCCCACCCCGGCAGGAGCGATGGACCGATCAGCAGATCACCGCGAACCGGTGGTGGACCGTCACCCGCGGGAAGGCGACGACCACCACCGGTTCACGAAGCGGCGAGGCTCAATCCTCCGGGTTGGGGAACTCCTGGGCTCGGGTCGAGAACTCCTCCAAACCGATGAGCTGGGCGTAGAGCCCCGAGCGATCACCGGTCGCACGCAGGTGAGCGATGCCCGCGGTGCGTTCGTCGGCGTCGGGGGTGCGGCTGAGGATCTCGTCATAGGCCCCGGCAACGAGACGACCCAACGGCTCGTTCAGGTTCGCCAGCGTGAGCACCAGGGCCCGGCGGGACGTGCCCGTGGACAGCTTGCCCGTCCAGAAGTCCAGACCAGCCGTGTCCGGGGTCCGGCCCAACAGCTGCTCGTAGACCCGGGTCACGAACCCGACGTTGGTCCCCCCGGCCTTCGACCAGAACTCCCCAGAGGCCGCCAGGTCGGCGAGCAGCTGGTCGTAACGGCCGTGACTCAGGAGGCGGCCGACCCAGAACTCCCGACCGGCCGCGTCAGCAGGACGACCCAGCATCGTCTGGTAGGCGTCATCCACCACCCGTCCCACCGCCTCGGGGGTGCGGGCGATGGCCCGAGCAAAGGCCTCCGGCGACGTCCCCGCGTCGAGACGGCTCTTCCAATAGGAGTAACCGGCCTGATCCGGGCAGCGCCCGAGGAGCTCGATGTAGACGAGGCGCACCACGGCGCCGTTCCCGTCCACCGCGAACGACTTGCACGCCAACGGCGGCAACACCGTCACCTCCACGAGGTTGGAGACGAGAGGTGGGGCGAGGACCCCCCCGGTGTAGATCGCGGTGATGGTGTGGGTGCCCTGGGGAAGGTCATCGACCTCAGCGGTGGCCACGCCGTCCTTCACCAGAGCCACCGCAACGGTCTCGTCGCCGGCCCGGAACTCCACCTGACCCGTCGTATACGGAGCAACGGTCGAACGAAGGGTGACCTCGTCGCCCTCCCGCACCCGGCCACCCGGCTCCACCGCCAAGGTGTGACCCGAGACCATCACCTCACCCAACAACAGCGGCTCACCCACCGGCGTGCACGTCATGGGAACCAGAGTTGGGCCGCTGACAGCTTGGATCTTGACCTTGTCCAGGGTGACCGGAGCCAACTCCCCCGGCGTGCCATCGACGGTCACGGTGCCCGAGGGACTGTCGATGATGATGAGCTCGTCGACCACGCTGGGATCCGGATCGGCCCCACCGAACCCGCTGCGCCCCATGGCGATACCGAAGGTGCGAGTCAACGACGCGCCGATGCCAGTGCCGTCGGGACCGAAGCCCAGATCGATGCCCAAGCCGCTGGTGCCCACCGTCCGGGTTGCGTTGTTCGGCACGAAGGCCCCCCTGGCGTTGCCAGCAGACCCATAATGCTCGCGGGCGAACTTCATGGCGAGGGTGAAGTCTCGGAGATCCACCTCAGTAGCGGCCGGCACCGTGGATGGCAGCGTGGCCTGGGCCTCCACGAAGGCCCGGAACCCGAAAGAGTCGAAGCTGGGAATGTCACAGTCAAAAAGCGTCCCGACCGGTTCGACCACGGTGAAGGTGAGCGTGGCCTGTTGCGACAGGAAGAGCTCACTCCCGCCATAACGAACGGTGATCGCATGCACACCCGCCGCCGTCCCCGGTGGCACGTCGAACATGATCGGGATACTGGTGACATCAGGAGGAATCGCCCAGCGGGTGATGTCGACGTTCCCTCCCTTGAATCCAGCCCGGAAGCTGATCGGTTGACCATCGAACAGGACCGTCAAGTCCCCGAGGGGCCGCTGCAAACCCAGGGAGGGTCCCAGTTGGATGTTGTTAAGGGAGACGGTTCCGCCGCTGCGCACCGTCTGGGGCGTGAGGGCAGGGATACCACTGGTTCCCATGGTGATGGTGCTGGCTCGGCGGACGGCTTCCAGAAGGGTGATCTGTGCCGTCGAGCCGGTCAGCGCACCAGGGGCAGGAGCAGCCACTGCCGCCGGGGCGCCGGTCTGGTCGACCTCGACGAGCTCGAAGGTCACATCGACCAGGCCGGGGCAGGTCTCCTGCGTGGCGCCACAGGTGCCGGTGGCCAGGGGACCGCCGGTGAGCGGGAACCGGATGCGCAGGCGCTGGGTGACGCTCTCACCGACATCGAGGGTGAACCCGGTCAGGTCCCCGATCGACCCCCACAAGAACCTGCTGGTTCCCGACGCCGCTTGCGGGGTCAAAGTGACCGGTATCCAGGTTCCGGTGTCGTCCCGGTGCTCCAGCACCACCCGTTCCGGCTTCAGGTCCCTGTTGGCCGGAGAGGCGCTCGCCGGGCTCGCCGACTTCAAGGTGATGTCGAGACGTCCTCGTTCGATGTCGCGGCCGAAGCCGGTGTTGGCCACAGTGAGGTCGAACTCGGTGGGGTCGGTGGCGCCGATGCGATGATGCTCGGGCAAGGTGGCGGTGATGGCCGGGTTCGGTGTCACCCGATACGCCACCACCGGGCTGGTCGAGGCGTTGAACGGCGTGAACCGACCGAACCGAGCTTTCACCTCACGGCTCCCCGCTGACAAGTCCGCGGTGGTCAACACCGCGGTGCCATCGGCTTGCACTGCGGCGGAGCCGATGACGTCGTCGCCGTCGAGGAACTCCACCAGACCGCCCTCGGTGGTCTGGCCGTTGGTGGCGGCTTCGACACATTCGGCCTGAGCCGGATCAGGGATGTTCACCGTGGCCGTCAGGTTCACCGGCGCGCCCAGCACCGCCCCGCCCGCCGGCGACGCAGCGAGTGTCGTGGCTGTCTCACAGCCCGGCGGCGGCGGCAACGCCAACTCGCCCGCCAGGGTCAGGGACAGGGAGTGGCCCGGGCCGGCCAACTGCTTGTCGATCTCCGGTCGGATGACTGAGGTCGGGCCGCAGCCGTCTTGGATCGTCATCTCCGGTACGGAGAAGTTGTCGTCGGTCAGGGTGACCTGGCCGTCGGTGTAGCGGCCTTGGAGCACCAGGTTGATCGGTGAGGCGGTGCAGTCGTTGGCGAAGAGGACCACTCCGCCGCCGGGTTCTTGGACCTCGACGTGCAGATCCACCCGCAGCGCGGCTTGCACGCTCACGTTGCCTTCGTGATCGACCACCCCTGAGATCGGGGTCACCTGCGAGAAGTCAGCGTCGATGAAGATCGACGCCGGCAGCGGCGAGGTGATGTCTTGGCGGATGTTCACCCGCGGCGTCGACAGGCTCCCACCGCTGATGGCGCCGGTGTCAGTGTCGACCGTCCCCGTCACCGTTGTGGGGTTCTCGAGCTCGTAGGGCTCGGCGTCACGCAGCTCCAGAACGCCCCCGCCCGCCACCATCGCGAGCGCGAAATCCTCCGCAACGCGGGGCCCGGCGGCGGGTTCTAGGGGTGCGGAACCACCTGGGGGGGGGGGGCAAAAGCGATGGCAGTGATGGACGCACCGAGCACCGCCACTGCAACCAACCAACGTCGAAACAACATCGTGAGGAAACCCCCCTGTCGAAGAACAACCAACCAAAGCACCCGAACAAATCGGAGCGACCGTTCAGACACCGTCAACCACCTTCGCAGACAAAACCTTGCTGAACATGCGCGATATCAGGTGGTCATGTCCCGATTGGAGGACGATGCCGAGCGTCGGTAGGCGCCGAAGGCGATCCACCAGTGGAAGACCAGGGAGAGGGGGATCGCCGGCACCATGGCGAGGTCCCACTCGGCGACGAGGGCCCACACCCCCACCGCCGCCGACAGTGCGCCGTTGGCCGCCACGACGAGAGCGGCCACCAACCAGCCGTCGACCGAGGGCCGCGATCGACGGGCCGTCGGTCCGAGCGGGGCCGGTGTCCCCGCTCGCAACCCTCGCTCCGCCCGTCCTCGGCCCACCACGTCCACCTTCTCTTGGATAAAGGACACGTGAGCCTCCCACATGCCGCCACCGGGCCCCAGGAGCGAAGGCACCTGTCCCGCCCACCGCCCCAGCACCCTCGACAGAGGTACCACTAAGGTGCGTGCATGGCGGTGGGCGCGCACATGACCATGGCTGAGACGGCACGGCGCACGGGCGGGCGGCGGAGCGGCCTGCCCCGACCATGAGCACCGGCAGCGGCCTCCCTCGCCGCCGCACACCCCCCCGCTCGACCGACCTCCGGGCCAGCCGGCAGGTCGACATCCTGCTCCGCCTCCACACGGGCGAGGCCACGGCGTCGAGCCTGGCCGACGACATGAAGGTGGCGGTGCGCACCCTGTACCGCGACCTGGCCGACCTCCAGGCCGCCGGCTTCCCGCTGTGGACCGGCAAGGGGCCCGGCGGGGGAACCCGCCTGGCCCAGGGCTGGATCGAGCGCTTCCACCAGATGAGCCGCGACGAGGCCACGGCCCTGCTGCTCCAGGTCACGCCCAACACCGCCGGCCACCTCGGCCTCTCCGCCGTCACCACGACCCGCAAGCGGGCCGAGGCCCCACCCGAGGCGGAGCACCGGGCCGCCGTGCTCGCCGAGCGGTGCCTGCTCGACTTCTCGGGTTGGTTCACGCGGGCCGAGGAGGCGCCGGCTCTCCCCGTCCTCTCCTGCGCGGTGTGGGACGGCCGACGGGTCGCCGTGGACGACGGCCGGGGCGAGGTGGAGGTCGTCGACCCCCTCGGGCTGGTGATCCGCACCGGCCACTGGTTCGCCGTCGCCGCCGTCGCGGGCACCCTCCGGAGCTACCGGGTGAGACGCATCCTCACGGCCGAGCTCCGTGACGAGGCGGTCCAGCGGCCCGAAGGCTTCGTCCTGGCCGACTGGTGGACCGACTCCACCGCCCAGATGGACGGCGTGCCCGCCGCCCTCTGAGCCGCCCGGGAGTACGCTCCCGCCCGTGAGGCGTGGGGAGCGGGCAGGACGCCGGGTGGCCGCCGTGGTGGTCCTCGCCGCCCTCGCGCTGGGCGGATGCAGCGATGCCGAGCCGTCGCCCTCGGACGGCGCTCCGGATCCCCCGGCCGACCGGGGCGGTACCCAGACCGACGAGGGCGTCGACCCCTACGGCGGGTCCACCGCCGTGGCCCGGGAGGCCACCGGCTGGTTCCGCACCGAGGAGGTCGACGGTCGCTGGTGGCTCGTCACGCCGGACGGCCACCCGTTCTGGTCGGCCGGGGTCAACGGCGTGCGCCCGACGGGCACCACCGACCGCGACGGCGGCACGCCGTATGCCGACACCGTGCGCGCCACCTACGCCGACGACGACACCTGGGCCGACGCCCAGATCGAACGCTTCCGGCAGTGGGGCATCACCACCCTCGGCGGATGGGGCGAGGAGGCCCTGCCCCTGTTCGCCGGAAGGATGCCCTACACCTACGTCCTCGACCTGGCCCGCGACGTCGACGAGCAGGGCCGCTTCTCCTGGGCCGACCTCTGGGACGAGGGGTGGGCCGACGGGGCCCGGGCCGAGATCGACGAGGCCGTCGCCGCCCGGCGCGACGACCCGTGGCTGGTCGGTTGGTTCACCGACAACGAGATGCCGTGGGGCATGGGCATCTCGGGCGACGGGCTCGTGACCATGCTCGACCTGGACCTGGCCCGGCCGGCCGACGCCCCTGGCAAGCAGGCCCTGGTGACCTTCCTCCGCCACCGCTACGACGACGACCTGGGCCGCCTGGCCGCCGACTTCCCCACCCTCGCCGCGGCCACGTGGGAGGAGCTGGCCGCCCCCCAGGAGCCGGTGCTCCTGGCCCAGACCCAGGGCGGGAAGGACACCCAGGTCGCCTGGGCCACGGCGGTGGCCGAGCGGTACTTCGGGGTCGTCGGTCCCGCTCTCCAGGAGGCCGACCCGAACCATCTCGACCTCGGCGTCCGCTTCGTGGCCGTGGCCACCCCCCAGCCGGTGCTGGAGGTGGCGGCCCGCTCCGTGGACGTGGTGTCGGTGAACTTCTACGAGATGACCCCGGCCTTCGACGCCGCCGTCATCGACCTGTCCGCAGGGATCCCCCTGGCCGGCACCTACGACACCCTGGCCGGCTTCGGCGCCGCCGGGAAACCGGTGCTGGTCAGCGAGTTCAGCTATCGGGCCGCCGACGCCGGCCTGCCCAACACCGCTCCCGCCATCTTCACGACGGTGCCCACCCAGGTCGACCGGGCCGCCGCCCTGGCCAACTACGGGCGCTGCCTCCTCGCCACGCCCTACGTGGTGGGCGCCCACTGGTTCCTGCACGCCGACCAGCCCGCCATCGGCCGGGCCGACGGCGAGGACCAGAACGTCGGCCTGGTCGACGTGGAGGACCGGCCCTACGAGGAGGTCACGGAGACGCTGTCCACCCTCCACGACGAGGCCTACGCCCGCCTCGACGGCGACCCCGACCTGCCCTGCGACCCGGTGGGCACCCAGGACCGCCCAGGCTGACGGGCTACCAGGAGCAGGACCTCTCTCGCCCATCGTCCGACACGATGACCGCGGGACGCGTGAACGCCTGCTCAGGGTTCAGTGGGATGGATCCTGAAGTCGACTTGCCAGACGTACATAGGCGACTCTGATAATCTGATCTTCATGTCCGAGGTCACGGCCACCGATGCGGCAAGGAACTTCTCCGAGCTACTGGACGCTATCGAGCACCGTGGCGAGCACTTCACCATCGTGCGGCGCGGCCGGGCCATCGCCCAGCTCGAACCGATGGGCCGAGGGCGAGGGGTCGACGTGAAGGCACTCATGCGCCGCCACCGGCCCGACCCGTCATGGGCCGATGAGGTCGACGCCACCCGGGAGCTGGTCGAGATCGACGAGCGAGCGTGACCCGGCTCCTGCTCGACACCACCTTCCTGGTCGACGCCGAACGCTCACCGTCCGACCTCGACCAGCTCCTCGGCGACGACGACGACATCGCCGTGGCGGCCATCACCGTCGCCGAGCTGCGCGTCGGAGCCCTCCTTGCCGGTGGGCGCCGACGCACGACCCGCACGGCCTACGTCGACGACATCGTGGCGGCCATCCCCATCGTCGCCTACGACGGCGACGTGGCCGAGGCCCACGCCGAGCTCCTCGTCGAGGTGCGCCGGCAGGGGCGACCCCGCGGAGCACACGACCTGATCATCGCGGCGACGGCCAAGGCCTCCGACCGCACCGTCGTCACCGCCGACGCCGGCGGCTTCGCCGATCTCTCCGACGTCAGGGTGCGCACCCACCGCCAGGCGTAAGCGTCAGGCGTCGTAGGTGAGGCGGCCCCCGTCGAGGACGACGCGGCCGTCGTCGCCGGTGGTCTGGAACAGGGCCTCGCCCGGGCCGGTTTCCCACATGCGGACGGTCAGGCGCTCGCCCGGCAGCACCGGCGAGGAGAACCGTCCCTCCATGGTGCGGAAGCGGGCCGGGTCGCCGGCGCACAGGCGGTGGAGCAGGGCCCGACCGGTGAAGCCGTAGGTGCAGAGCCCGTGGAGGATGGGCCGGTCGAAGCCGCCCATCGCCGCGAAGGCCGGATCGGAGTGGAGCGGGTTGCGGTCGCCGGAGAGGCGGTAGAGCAGGGCCTGGTCGGAGCGGGTGGGGTAGGCGTGCTCGTGATCGGGGGCCCGATCGGGCGGCGGGTTCTTGGGGCCGGACGGGCCCCGGTCGCCGCCGAAGCCGCCCTCGCCCCGGATGAAGGCCGACCTGGTGTTCACGAACAGGACGTCGCCCGTCGCCGTGTCGGTCGAGGTCGACCGCACCTCCACCAGGGCGCCCTTGCCCTTGTCGTAGATGCCGGTGATCTCCCCCACCGTCTCGACCTCGCCGGCCACGGGGATGGGGCCACGCACGTCGATGGCCTGCTCGCCGTGGACGAGCATCGCCGGGTTGAAGGAGCCGATGCTGGCGAAGGCGCCGCCCCCGCCCACGCCGAGCACCACGGCCATGGTGGGCAGCACCTGCTGGGTGACGCCGTTGCTGTTCTCGGTGGTGAAGGCCAGCTCGTCGAGAGGGTCGACGGCCCCGGCCCCCACGCCCAGGGCGTAGAGGATGGCGTCCTTCGAGGTCCAGGCGTGGCGGGTGGGCTCGCTGCGGGCGCCGACGGCGGAAGGGTCGATGGGCATGGCGCTCTCCTACTTCTCGTCGTAGCCGAACATGTTGGCGTTGGGTCGGGCGTCGGCCACGAGCTGGAGGGCGATCTCCCCGATCAGCTCGGGGTCCTCCA
>CAZXRA010000002.1:0-3180 GCA_964643485.1 uncultured Iamiaceae bacterium
TGGGCGTGTGCGCCAAGTGCTACGGCCGATCCCTCGCCACCGGGCGGGAGATCGAGCTGGGCGAGGCCGTGGGCGTCATCGCCGCCCAGTCCATCGGCGAGCCGGGCACGCAGCTCACCATGCGGACCTTCCACACCGGCGGTGTCGCCACCGGCGGTGGCGACATCGCCGGCGGCCTCCCCCGCGTCGTGGAGCTGTTCGAGGCCCGCAGCCCCAAGGGCAAGGCCACCCTCGTCCGCAGCTCCGGTGTCATCCGGATCGCCGACGACGAGGGCAAGGGCCGGGTCGTCACCGTGGTCGGCGACGACGGCACCGAAGAGGTGCACACCATCCCGATCCAGGCCCGTCTCGACGTCGAGGAGGGCCAGGAGGTCACGGCGGGCGACGCCATCGTCCCCGGACCTCGCGATCCCAAGGAGCTGCTGGAGATCAAGGGCTTGCGAGAGACGCAGAGCTACCTGGGCGAGCAGGTCCAGAAGGTGTACCGCGACCAGGGCGTGTCGATCCACGACAAGCACATCGAGCTCATCGTGCGGCAGATGACCCGGCGGGTCGCCGTGTCGGATCCCGGCGAGTCGGACTTCCTGCCCGACGAGCGGATCGACCGCAAGACCTTCCGTGACACGAACCGCGTGCTGGTCGAGGAGGGCAAGAACCCGTCCGAGGCCCGCGACGAGATCATGGGCATCACCAAGGCCTCGCTCTCCACCGACTCGTGGCTGTCGGCCGCCTCCTTCCAGGAGACCACCCGCGTGCTCACCGAGGCCGCCATCGAGTCCCGGTCCGACTCGCTGTTGGGGCTGAAGGAGAACATCATCATCGGCAAGCTCATCCCGGCCGGCACCGGCCTGAGTGAGTACAAGGACGTGGGTACCCACGCCCCCGAGTACGAACCGATGGCCTTCTACTCCTCCGACGGCGGCGAGGACTTCGCCGACGAGGGCTTCGATGCCGCCCAGTACCTCGCCAACCTGCGGGGCTCGCTGGAGACAGCCGCCGATGGTGGGGCCGTAGTGGCGTCCGTTCCCGCCGGAGGCGAGGCCCCCAGCGACGGCCTGGCCGGCTGACGCTCCTTCTCCACGACTCGACCCGGACGGCGGCGACAGCCGTCGCTGTCCGGGTCGAGCCTGGGAAACGGCAGCCATCGACGCGCGTAGACTGCGCCCGATGACGGTGGTGGAACCCCGGGCGGGGGGAGATCGGCGGGAGGCCCGACGTCAGGCTCGCCGGTCCGCCCTCCTCGACGCGGCCATGGGCATCGTGGCCCGGGACGGCATTCCCGACCTCACCATGCAGGGGGTGGCCGAGGTGGTCGGCTGCTCCATCGGCACGGTGTACACCCACTTCGCCTCGAAGGGGGTCCTGGTCGCCGACCTCCAGGATCTGTCGGTTCGGCGCATCGCCCGTTCCTTCGAAGCGGCGCGGGCCCGCAACGCAGTGGCGCTCGACGCCGTCGCGGCCACACCGATGGAGCGGGCCGGCGCCGACCTTGTCCTCTTCGGGGAGTTCGTCGTGGCCTGCTGGGACGCCCTTCCCGAGGAGTCCCACATGCTCTTCTCGGTCCTGGCCGAGCGGGCCGTCGTCGTCCCCGCGGCCGAGCTGGGCCGGGTGCTGGGTCCGACCCTCGCTCTCCTGGACATGGGGCGGGAGGCCGTCGCGGGAGCCGCGCTGGCGGATGCCGTCGTCGACGGCCCGGCCATGGACCGGGTGATCATCGGGGCGGCCGCCCTGCTCGGCGTGCTCCTCACCAGCCATCTAGCCCACCTGAACGACGATGCCTTCGACCATCGCCGCCTGGCCCGCTCGGCCTGGCGGGACATGCTGCGGGGGTGGGGGATGAGCGAGCCCCTCTACCACTGGTCGCTGGCTCACGTGCAGGCTCTGGCCGCCAACGGGTCACTGGCGGCCGTCCCCCCCGACGAGGAGTGAGCCGGTGGGCCGCACGGAGTTGATGCGGTTCGGCCTGCGCCTTTAGCATGGCCAACCGGCCCGGAGGCGGATCGCGCCCCGGGTCGTGTCACGCATCTCGAGAGGTCGCTTCGTGCCCACCATCCAGCAGCTGGTCCGCAAGGGACGGCAGAGCAAGCCGGCGAAGGGGAAGACCCCTGCCCTCAAGGGCGCGCCCCAGCGCCGCGGCGTGTGCACCCGCGTCTACACCTTCACTCCCAAGAAGCCGAACTCGGCCCTCCGCAAGGTGGCCCGCGTCCGTCTCACCAGCGGGATGGAGATCACCGCCTACATCCCCGGTGAGGGCCACAACCTGCAGGAGCACTCCATGGTGCTCGTGCGCGGTGGCCGGGTCCGCGACCTCCCCGGCGTGCGCTACAAGATCGTCCGCGGCACCCTCGACGCCTCCGGCGTGAAGGACCGCAAGCAGGCCCGCAGCCTCTACGGCGCCAAGAAGGAAGGCTGAACCTCTCATGCCCCGCAAGGGACCCGCTCCCCGCCGTGAGCTCGCTCCGGACCCGGTGCACCACTCGGTGCTCGTCACCCAGCTCGTGAACAAGGTCATGCAGCGGGGCAAGCGCTCCCTGGCCGAGCGCATCGTCTACCAGGCGCTCGACATCGTGCAGGAGAAGTCCGGCACCGACGACGTGATCGGGGCCCTGAAGCGGGCCATCGAGAACGTCAAGCCCGCCCTCGAGGTCAAGAGCCGCCGTGTCGGTGGCGCCACCTACCAGGTGCCCGTCGACGTCCGCCCCCGGCGCTCCACCACCCTGGCCGTCCGCTGGTTGGTGGGCTACTCCCGCCAGCGTCGCGAGAAGACCATGGCCGAGCGCCTGGCCAACGAGATCCTCGATGCCTCCAACGGCATCGGCGCGGCCGTGAAGCGCCGTGAGGACATGCACAAGATGGCCGAGGCCAACAAGGCGTTCGCCCACTACCGCTGGTAGGCCCCCCCGACCCCGGGGGCCACCCCGGCCGTGATCGACCGGGCCCGGCCTCGCGCCGCCGCCCGGTCGTCGCATGTCCGGCCCCCACCCCTGACCCCCCTCTGATCGAACCGAACTGAGACGAAGAGATGGCGAAGACCGTCCCCCTCGAGCGCTACCGCAACATCGGGATCATGGCCCACATCGACGCGGGCAAGACCACGACGACCGAGCGCATCCTCTACTACACGGGCAAGTCCTACAAGATCGGTGAGGTCCACGAGGGGGCCGCGGTCATGGACCACAT
>CAZXRA010000003.1:0-2948 GCA_964643485.1 uncultured Iamiaceae bacterium
CGGGAGCTGCCGCTGCGGCTGTTCGAGTTCGGCAGCGTGTACCGCTACGAGAAGTCGGGCGTGATCCATGGCCTCACCCGGGTGCGGGGCATGACCCAGGACGACTCGCACATCTTCTGCACCCGGGAGCAGATGCCCGAGGAGCTCACCAGCGTGCTGCGGTTCGTGCTCGACCTGCTGCGGGACTACGGCCTCGACGACTTCTACCTGGAGCTGTCGACCCGGGACGACTCCGACAAGTTCGTGGGCTCCGACGAGGACTGGGCCGAGGCCACCGCCGTGCTGGAGCAGGTGGCCACCGACTCGGGCCTGGAGCTGGTGCCCGACCCCGGTGGCGCCGCCTTCTACGGGCCCAAGATCTCGGTGCAGGCCCGCGACGCCATCGGGCGCACCTGGCAGATGTCGACGATCCAGCTCGACTTCCAGAACGCCGGCCGGTTCGGCCTGGAGAACGTCGGTGCCGACGGCGCCCGCCACCACCCGGTGATGATCCACCGGGCCCTGTTCGGCTCGGTGGAGCGCTTCTTCGGCGTGCTCCTGGAGCACTACGCCGGGGCCTTCCCCACGTGGCTGGCGCCGGTGCAGGCGCGGGTGCTGCCGGTGCGGGGCGACCACCTGGCCTACGCCGATCGCATCGCTGACCGCCTGCGGGCCGAGGGGTTCCGGGCCGACGTGGCCGACGCGGCCGAGAAGCTGGGCAACCGCATCCGCAAGGCCAAGGGCGAGAAGCTGCCCTACGTGCTCGTCGTGGGCGACGACGACGTCGAGGCCGGCACCGTGGGCGTCAACCCGCGGGGCGGCGAGGTGGAGCGGGACGTCACGGTCGACGACTTCGTCGAGCGGTTGCGGGTCGAGATCCTGGCCCAGACCGGCGGCCGGTGAGCGACGCCGGGCCCACCGCGGCCCAGGCCGGCGGGGGCCCGTCGCCCGGCCTGGCCCGTCTCTGGGCCGGCTGGCGCACCGAGTACATGGCCCGGGTGGCGGCCGGCGCCGCCGAGCTGCGCCCCGACGCCGTGGGCCGCAGCCTCTTCGAGCGGATCCTGGGCTCCGGGCTCCCCGACGAGGAGACCTTCGTCGTCCGTCGGGGGGAACGGGTGGCGGTGCTGCTCAACGCCTACCCCTACGGCTCGGGCCACCTGATGGTCCTGCCCCTGCGGGCCGCACCCGACCTGGGCGACCTCACGGCGGAGGAGGCGACCGAGCTGTGGGCCACCGTCACCGACGCCGTGGCCGCGGTGCGGGCCGCCTACGCCCCCGACGGGGTGAATGTCGGCCTCAACCTGGGGACGGCGGCGGGGGCCGGCGTGCCCGACCACCTCCACGTCCACGTCCTGCCCCGGTGGGCGGCCGACGCCAACTTCATGACCGCCGTGGCCGAGACCCGGATCCTGCCCGAGCCCCTGGCCGAGACGTTCCGCAAGGTGCGGGCCGCCTGGCCCTCGTCCTAGTGTCGCCCGGTGGCCGACGACGACCGCACCGACGACCCCACCGACGAGACCCGTGAGGTCGCCGACGACGAGGTCACCGACGCCCTCCCCGAGGATCTGGACGTCTCGGGCTACGTGGGGCCCTACGTCTTCCCCAACAACAACCGGCGGCGGGTGCCGGGCTACCTCTACCTCGGCCTGGCCGCGGCCTGCGTGGCCGCCTGGGCGGCCTGGCGGGGCAGTGACGCCTCGGTGGTCAACGAGGGCCTGCTGTGGGCGGCGGCGGTCCTGGTGGCGGCGGGCGCCTACTGCCTGCTCTCCGGCTTCGATCTCGACGTCGACGAGCAGGACGCCCTGGTGATCGCCACCCGCACGGTGGGGTTCCCCGTGGGCCACGCCTCGGCCCAGATGGGGTGGCGGGGCCTGCGCAGCCGCCCCACCTGGCGCATCCTCTGCTACTCGGCCGAGAACCCGCCCACCCGCCGGGCCCTGGCCCTGATCGACGGCGTCGACGGCGAAGTCGTCGACTTCTTCGTGGAGGACAACCCCGAGGACTGGTCCGACCTCGACGGCGAGCTCACGGGCACCGGCGTCCCCTTCCGCACCGGGGAGTAGCGCTCAGTGGTGGCATCGGGGCTCGGGTCGGGCATGCTTCCCCTCACCGGCGTCCACTGCTAACTTCTGCAAGCGTCGCCCTCCGAGGAGCCCGATGTTCGACGGACAGTTCCGTGCTCAGGCCGAGAAGCAGCTCCGGCCGATCGGCACCAACCTGCGCAAGACCGGCATCCGGGCCGACCACCTCACCGTCCTGGGCGTGGTCATGGCCGCGGCCACGGCGCTGGCCATCGCCAACGACGCCCTCCCCCTGGCCCTGCTGCTCCTCGTGCTCTGCGCCGTCCCCGACGTGCTCGACGGGGCCGTGGCCAAGGCGTCGGGCACCGCCTCCCCCCGGGGCGCCTTCTTCGACTCGGTGTGCGATCGGGTCTCCGACGCCCTCCTGCTCGGCGGCGTGGCCTGGTACCTCTCGTCGATGCCGGGCGCTGGCCGCATCGCCGTGCTGCCCCTCGCCGTGCTGGCCGCCTCGCTGATCATCTCCTACGAGCGGGCCAAAGCCGACGCCTTGGGTTACGACGCCCGGGGCGGGCTCATGGAGCGGGCCGAGCGCCTGGTCGCCCTCGGCCTCGCCCTCCTGTTCCCCGGCCTGATGATCCCCATCCTGTGGCTGATGCTGGCCCTCACCGTGGGCACTGCGGTGCAGCGCTTCGTCAAGGTGTGGCGTCAGGCCAGCACCACCGTGCCCGTGTCGCCGACGACGGCCCGCCTGCGGGCCCGCCGCCAGGCCCGCATCTCCCGCACTGCCGCCCGCCGGTCCGAGGGTCGCACCAACGCCCGGGAGCGCTTCGCCGGTCGTGACCGGTTCGGGTCGGCCCGCCGCGGCGACGACTGAGGCCGGCCCCCCCCCCCGGGGGCCCCCCCCCGGGGGCGCCGGGGCGCGCCCGGGGCGGGGGGGGGGGCGGGGGG
>CAZXRA010000004.1:0-12398 GCA_964643485.1 uncultured Iamiaceae bacterium
GCCCACACCGGCGCCCGGACGGATGCCGTCGAGCAGGTCGAGGTGGGCCTTGAGGTACTGCACCGGCGTGCCGGCGTCGATCCAGTAGTCGTCGGTGGCCATCGCGAAGAGCGTCCGGTCGGCCACCATGGCCGGGAAGACCTCCCGCTCGATGGAGACCCGGCGACCGGGCTCGATGCGATGGAGCACCGACGGCTCCAGCACGTAGGTGCCGGCGTTGATGTTGTCGGTCGGCGCCTCGCCCGGCGGCGGCTTCTCGACGAAGGCCTCGACCCGGCCGTGGGCATCGGTGGGCACCACGCCGAAGGCCGAGGGGTCCTCGACCTTGTGGAGGGCGATCGTGCCCTCGGCCCCCCGCTCCTCGTGGAAGGCCACCAGGGCGGTGAGGTCGAGGTCGGTGAGCACGTCGCCGTTGAGGACCACGAACCGCTCGTCGATGCCAGCGTCGATGGCCGCGAACCGGATGGCCCCGGCCGTGTCGAGGGGCTCGGGCTCCACGGCGTAGTGGACGGTGACGCCGGCGCAGATGCCCGACGGGTACACGTCGCTGAAGGCGTCGGGCCGGTACCCCATCGACAGCACCACGTCGTCGATGCCGTGGTCGGCCAGGTGGCCGAGGACGTGCTCGATCATGGGCCGATCGACGATCGGCAGCATCTGCTTGGGTCGGGTCAGCGTGAGCGGCCGGAGTCGGGTGCCGAAGCCTCCGACGAGGACGACTGCCCTCACCCGGCGCCCTCGGTCGACGCCGGGGCGCTGGACGCCGTGCCCTCGGCCGGCGGCTCGACCGAGACCGAGCCCTCGGCCGGCGGCGCCTCGGTGGGCGGGGCCTCGCCCTCCTCGCCCTCCGGCACCGTGGCGTCCGCCGGGAGGTCGTTCTCCTCGGGCGCCCCCTGGATGGGCCCATCGGTGGGGCCGTCGACGGTGGACTTCTGCACGATGTCGGCGGCGCTGGGCGGCGGCGGGATGTCTTCACCCTCGGGCAGGAAGGCGATGGTATAGGCGCCGAAGTTGGTGTCGAGGTGCTTGCGGCTGATGTTGTCGGTGGTGACGTCGGTCGGGTCGACGTCGGTCTTCTCGGCGTTCTCCCAATAGGCCGTGACCACCCGGGCCGCCTTGTCGCCGCACGTCGTCTTGCCGTTGACGTACTTCTTGCCCTCGAACTGGCCCCCCTCGGGCAGGGTGATCGACGACCCACTGACCTTCATGCCGACCTGGTCGAAGAACTTGCCCAGGGTGGCACCCCGTCCCGCCGCGCCGGCGAGGAAGGGGTGGATGTGCATCAGGCCGTCGTCGTGGGTGTGGATGCCGAGCTGGTCGGGACCCCGGTCGGAGAAGTTGGCCACCCACCGATCACAGATGTAGATGCCGTAGGCGGCATGCCAGTGGTCGCCCAACCGGGGCGAATCACTGCTCTGCGTGGAGTCCCGGGCGAAGGCGACCAGGCCGACCCCCAGGAGCACGATGACGACGACAGCCGCGGGGAACCCGACGTTCCGGCGCTGTCCTTTGGTCTTGCCTCCGGCTCGCGCCGCGCGCGCCACCTTCTTGGCTGAGGATGCCTTGCCCATGAAGTCGCCACCCTACCCGGCCCCGGCCGGTGGGCTGGAGTCAGGTCGGGCAGCTTCTCGGTAGATCTCGAGGAGCGCCGTCGCCGCCGCCGCGTTGGTGAAGGCGCGGGCCCGCGTCCGCCCCGCCTCGGCCTGGCGCCGAGCCCGCTCGGGGTCGTCCAGGGTGGCGGCGAGGGCTCGGCTCCAACCGGCCACGTCGTCCGGCGGGACCAGGGTGCCGGCGTCGCCCACCACCTCGGGGAGTGACATGGTGTCCGCCGCCACCACCGGGACGCCCCGGGCCATCGCCTCCAGTGCCCCGATCCCGAAGCCCTCGTAGCGGGACGGGAAGGCGACGACGGCGGCCCCGGCGAAGAGGGCGTCGAGGTCGGCCCGGGGGATCCGACCGGTGCGCCGGATGCGGCCGGCGACGCCCGAGGCCTCGACCGCGGCCCGCACCGCCCCCTCGGCCGGGCCCTCTCCCCCCGCCAGGACCAGGTCGACGTCCGGGTGCCGGTCGGCCAGGTCGGCGAAGGCCTGCACCAGGGTGGCGTGGTTCTTGTGGGGATAGGTGATGACGGGATACAGGATCCACGACCCGCGCAGGTCCCAGAGGAACCGCACCCGTTCCACCTCGGCCGGAGGCACCGGGTCGAAGAGCTCGGGGGCGAGGCCGTGGGGGACGGTGCGGATGCGGGACGGATCGACCTCCAGGCGCTGGGCCACTCTCGCCCCCGACGCCTTCGAGGGGGTCACCACGAACCGGGCCCTCCGAGCCGAGCGGGGCAGCATCGAGCGCAGGTAGGCGACCTTGGTGCGGCCGAAGTTCTCCGGCAGGTCGAGAGGCTGGAGGTCGTGGATGGTGAGCACCGCCGGGGCCCCGGTGAAGAAGGGCACGACCCCGCCGGCGTGATGGATCAGGTCGAGGCGGTGGCGCCGGACGAGGGCCGGCAGCCAGGCGGTCTCGGCCGCCACCCGGACGGGCTTGGCCCACCCCCGCAACCCGATCGTCCGGGTGGGGAAGCGGGCGACCAGGTCGGGGTGGGCCCGGCGCAGGGCGTCCAGGGCGAACAGCTCGATCTCCACGTCGGGGGCGGCCACATCGGCCAGGCCGTGGAGCAGGCGCACGGTCGACTCCTCGCTCCCCCCGACGACGCCGGGCACCAGCCAGAGGAGGTTGACGCCGACCCGCAGGGGACGCGGCCCGGTCACCGGCCCCCCTCGGCGGCCTCGCGGTAGGCGGCCACGGTCAGCTCAGCCGTGCGCTCCCAGGTGAAGGCGGAGGCGCGGGCCCGGGCCCGCTCCCCGATCGCCGCCGCGCCCGCCGGGTCGGCCAGCACCCGGTCGAGGCCCTCGGCGATGGACGGCACCGACGTCGGCTCGACCAGCACGGCGGCGTCGCCGGCCACCTCCTCGGTGGCCGTGCCCCGGGAGGTGACGACCGCCGCTCCCTGGGCCATGGCCTCGAGGACGGGCAGGCCGAAGCCCTCACGGAGGCTGGGGTAGGCCACGGCGGCGGCCCCGGCGTACAGGGGGGCCAGGTCGGCGAGATCCACGAAGCCGAGGGACCGGGCCCGGCCCGGCAGCCGGGCGAGCAGGGCGTCGAGATCCTCGTTCCAGCCCTCGGCCCCGACGAGCACGAGGTCGATGTCGGAGCGGTCCAGCGCGGCCACCGCCTCCACCAGCCGGGGCAGGTTCTTGCGGGGCTCGACGGTGCCGCAGAACAGGACATAGGGCCGGTCCAGCTCGTGGCGGCGGCGGACGTCCTCGACGGCGGCCTCGTCGGCCCGGGCCGCCTCGACACCCCAGGGCACGACGCGCAGGCGGTCCCGCCCGATGCCGACCGCCTCGCACTCCCGGGCCGTGGCCTCCGACGGCACCAGCACCAGGCGGGCGTGGCGGCGCGCCAGCTCGGTGCCCCGCCGGAAGAACCGCAGGCCGTGCCGGGTCGCGTGCTCGGGCGCGCGGAGGAAGGACAGGTCGTGGACGGTGACGACCAGCGGGGCCCGGTGGCCGGGCACGGCCACCGCCGTGGCGTGGACCACGTCGACAGGGCCCGTGGCCCGTTCCACGACGGGTCGCCGGAGAGCGTGCCAGGCCTCGTAGAGGGCCAGCCGGGGCAGGGGCAGGTGGTGGACGGGGACGGGGGGCACCCAGGGCTCCGGCGGCGGGCCGGGGTGGCGGGCGGCCACGCCGACCACCTCGACGTCGTCCCGGGTGGCCAGGGCCCGGGCCAGGCCCAGGATGGACGTGGCCGAGCCACCGGGGACCCGGTGCCAGCACTGCTCGAGGGTCAGGGCGACGCGCACGGTCGAGCCGGAAGGGGCATCAGGAGACTGCGCATGGCGAGCGGTAGCATCGCGCACCGTGCTCCGCCCCCCCCGTGCCCCCCGCAGCCGGTCCCACTCCGGTCGCTCCCGGTGAAGGTCCTCGTCACCGGCTCGGCCGGGCTCATCGGGTCGGAGGCCGTCACCTTCTTCGACGGCCTGGGGGCGACGGTCGACGGCCTGGACAACAACACCCGGGCCGACTTCTTCGGCCCCGGGGGCGACACCACGTGGAACCGCCAGCGCCTGGAGGCCACCTGCGCCCGCTACACCCACGTCGACCTGGACATCCGTGACCGGGAGGGGGTCGACCGGCTGTTCGCCGGAGGGGGCTACGAGATCGTCGTCCACGCCGCGGCCCAGCCCAGCCACGACCTGGCCGCCAGCCGCCCCTTCGACGACTTCGACACCAACGCCGTGGGCACCCTCAACCTCCTCGAGGCCTGCCGGCGCCACTCGCCCGACGCCGTGTTCATCACCATCAGCACCAACAAGGTCTACGGCGATGCCCCCAACCGTCTCCCCCTGGTGGAGCGGGAGACCCGCTGGGACTACGCCGATCCGGCCCAGGCCCAGGGCATCGACGAGAGCATGTCGATCGACGCCAGCCTCCACTCCCTCTTCGGGGCGTCCAAGGTGGCGGCCGACGTGCTCACCCAGGAGTACGGCCGCTACTTCGACATGAAGACGGCCGCCTTCCGGGGCGGGTGCCTCACCGGCCCCCACCACTCCGGCGTGGGGCTGCACGGCTTCCTCTCCTACCTGGTCACCCAGGCCCTCACCGAGGGGCCGTACACGATCTTCGGCTACAAGGGGAAGCAGGTCCGCGACCAGATCCACTCGGCCGACGTCGTCGCCGCCTTCTGGGCCTTCGCCCAGGACCCCCGGCCCGGCGAGGCCTACAACCTGGGCGGGGGCAAGGCCAACGCTGCCAGCCTCCTGGAGTGCGTGGAGATGATCGCCGAGCGCAGCGGCAAGCGGCCCGTGCTCACCTACGACGACACCAACCGGGTCGGCGACCACATCTGCTACTACACCGACATGGCCAAGTTCCGGGCCCACTTCCCGGGCTGGCGCCAGGAGTGGAGCCTGGACGCCATCGTGGACGAGATGGTCGGGGCCATGGCGGCCAAGCTGGCCTCCTGACCGGTGGCGCCCCGCACCGCCGGCCGCCCTCGGCGGATCACCCTGGTCAACCAGTTCTATCCCCCCGACCTGTCACCCACGGCCCACCTCACGGCGTCGCTGGCCGAACACCTGGCCGGCCGGGGCGACATCGTCACCGTGCTGACCGGGGGCGAGGGCTACGTCGCTCCCCGGTCGGGGCGGCGGGGCCGGGACGGGGCCGGGGTGCGCGTCGTCCACCTGTGGACCCCGGCCCTGGGGAAGGGCTCCATCGCCAAGCGGCTCTCCGACTACGCCTCCTTCCTGGCCGGCGCCACGGTGCGGCTGCTGGCCATGCGCCGCCAGGACGTGGTCGTCTCCCTGACCACCCCGCCCTTCGTGCTGGTGGCGGCCGTGGCCCACGGGCTGCTCCACCGGCGCACCCGGGTCGTGCTGTGGTCGATGGACTGCTACCCCGACGTCATCGAGCGCCTGGGCTCCCGCACGGGGGGCGGGCCCGTCGTCCACGTGGGCCGCCGCTCCGCCGGCCAGGCGGTGCGGGACGGAGCCCGGCGCCTGCTGCGCCCGGTGGCGTCGCTGCGCCGGGGAGGGCCGATCTCCCGGGTGCTGCGGGCGGTGAACCGCCTGGCCTTCCGCCGCCTCGACCACGTGGTCGCCCTGGACGAGGCCATGGCCGACCTGCTGCGGGACGGGTACGGCACCACCGGCCCCGACGGCACCTCCCGGCCGGCGCTGTCGATCATCCCCAACTGGGAGCGGGCCGACGCCTTCCCCGCCCTCCCCCGCCCGGCGGCCTGGGCCGGCTACGACGACCCGGCCCTCGCCGGCCGCTTCGTCGTCCTCTACCTGGGGAACCTGGGCTACGGCCACCACGTCGAGACCGCCGTCACCGCCGCCGCCGCCATCGAGCCCGACGAGGACGTGGCCTGGCTGTTCATCGGCGGCGGGGCCCGGTGGGAGCAGCTCACGGGACTGGCGGCCACCGCCGGGGCCGCCGACCGGGTGGTGCGGCGGGGCTACGTGCCCAAGGAGGAGACGCCGGCGGTGATGGGGGGGGCGGGCTGCGCCCTGATCCTCCTGGCCGACGAGGCCAAGGGCCTCATGAGCCCGAGCAAGCTCCACGCCAACCTGGCCGCCGGGCTGCCCATCCTCTACGTCGGGCCTGAGGGCACGAACGTCGATGCCGCCATCGCCCGCTTCGGCTGCGGCGTCAGCGTGCGCAACGCCGATGTCGCCGGCCTGGTGGCCGCCGTCCGCCGCCTGCGGGACGACACCCCCTGGCGGGACGAGCTGGCCGCTGCCGCCCGCCGGGCCTTCGACGAGGCCTACTGCGACCGGGCCGCCCTGCCCCTCTGGGACGCCGTGCTCGACGAGTGACCGGTGGCTCGTTGCCCCACTTGTCCTTAACTTGTATCGTCGAGGACGATCGCCGGCCGGAGCCGGCGAGTAGGTTCGCCACCCCGGCGCCGCGGAAGGGATCCACCATGGCCAGCACCTCAGCCAGCAACTCCTTCGGAGCTCGGCGCCGCCTCGCCGTCGGCGAGCGCAGCGTCGACTTCTTCGCCCTCGACGCCGCCGGTGACGGCGTCTCCTCCCTCCCTTACGGGCTCAAGGTTCTCCTCGAGAACCTGCTCCGCAACGAGGACGGTGTGAAGGTCACCGCCGACGACGTGGCCGGCCTGGCCGCCTGGCAGCCGGGGCAGGCCAGCGACGCCGAGATCTCCTTCACGCCGGCCCGAGTGCTGATGCAGGACTTCACCGGCGTCCCCGCCGTGGTCGACCTGGCCGCCATGCGCGACGCCATGGCCGACCTGGGTGGCGACCCGGCCGCCATCGAGCCCCTGGTGCCCGTCGACCTGGTGATCGACCACTCCATCCAGGTCGACTCCTTCGCCCAGGCCAACTCCTTCGACCTCAACGCCACCCTGGAGCTGCAGCGCAACCGGGAGCGCTACGAGTTCCTGAAGTGGGGCCAGCAGGCCTTCGACTCGCTGCGGGTCGTCCCGCCCAACATGGGCATCTGCCACCAGATCAACCTGGAGAACCTGTCCCGGGTCGTCCAGCTGCGCGACGGGGTCGCCTTCCCCGACACCCTCGTCGGCACCGACTCCCACACCCCGATGGTCAACGGCCTCGGCGTCGTGGGCTGGGGCGTGGGCGGCATCGAGGCCGAGGCAGCCATGCTCGGCCAGCCCGTCCCCCTGCTCGTCCCCAAGGTCGTGGGCCTCCGCCTCACCGGCGAGCTCCGGCCCGGCACCACCGCCACCGACCTGGTGCTCACCATCACCGAGCGCCTCCGCCAGCACGGCGTGGTCGGCTGCTTCGTCGAGCTGCACGGCCCGGCCCTGGCCCAGCTCCGGGTCGAGCACCGGGCCACCATCGGCAACATGTCGCCCGAGTACGGGTCGACCATCACCATCTCCCCCGTCGACGACGAGACCCTCCGCTACCTGCGGGCCACCGGCCGCCCCGACGACCTCGTCGCCCTGGTCGAGGCGTACGCCAAGGAGCAGGGGCTGTGGCACGACCCCGACGCCGACCTGGCCTTCGACTCGGTGGTCGAGCTCGACATGGGCGACGTGGTGCCCTCCCTCGCCGGCCCCAAGCGCCCCCAGGACCGCATCCCCCTCGACCGGGCCAAGGAGGCCTTGGCCGGCATCCTCAACGACTCCGAGGTGGCCGTGGCCCTCACCGCCGAGGACAAGGCCATCGCCGATTCGTTCCCGGCCAGCGACCCGCCGTCGGGCACGTCCGACGACGGCGACCGGGGCACGCCCGTGCCCGCCCCCGTCGCCTGCGACTCGGCCCCGCCTCGGTCCAACAAGGTCGACGTCACCCTGGCCGACGGCACCGCCACCAGCCTCGACCACGGCCGGGTGGTAATCGCCGCCATCACCAGCTGCACCAACACGTCCAACCCCGACGTGATGGTGGCCGCCGGCATCCTGGCCCGCAACGCCCGGGCTCGGGGCCTCACCCGCCGGCCCTGGGTGAAGACGTCGCTTGCCCCCGGCAGCAAGGTGGTCATGGACTACCTCGACCGCCTGGAGCTCACCGACGACCTGGCCGCCATCGGCTTCGACCTGGTCGGCTACGGCTGCACCACCTGCATCGGCAACTCCGGGCCCCTGCCGGCCGAGATCTCCCAGGCCGTCACCGACGCCGACCTCAGCGTGGCCGCCGTGCTCTCCGGCAACCGCAACTTCGAGGGCCGCATCAACCCCGACGTGAAGCTCAACTACCTGGCCTCGCCCCCCCTCGTCGTGGCCTACGCCCTGGCCGGCACCATGAACTGGGACCCGGGCTCCGAGCCCCTCGGCACCGACGCCGATGGCAACCCCGTCACCCTGGCCGACCTGTGGCCCGACGCCGGCGAGGTGGCCGAAGCCGTGGCCCGGGCCACCGGGGCCGACTCGTTCCGCGCCGTCTACGACACCCTCTTCGACGGCGACGACCGCTGGCGGGCCATCGACGCCCCCACCGGCGATCGCATGGACTGGGACGGCGCCTCCACCTACGTGCGCCAGCCCCCCTACTTCGCCGGCCTGGCCCAGGAGCCGTCCCCTCTCACCGACATCGAGGGGGCCCGGGTGCTGGCCGTGTTGGGCGATTCGGTCACCACCGACCACATCTCCCCCGCCGGCGCCATCAAGGCCGAGGGCCCGGCCGGGCGCTACCTGCACGACCACGGCGTGGAGAAGGCCGACTTCAACTCGTACGGGTCCCGTCGGGGCAACCACGAGGTGATGATCCGCGGCACCTTCGCCAACATCCGGCTCCGCAACCAGCTCGCCCCCGGCACCGAGGGCGGTGTCACCCGTCACCTGCCCGACGGTGAGCAGATGGACATCTACGACGCCTCCGTGGCCTACGCGGCCGAGGGCGTGCCCCTCGTGGTCTTGGCCGGGGCCGAGTACGGGTCAGGCTCGTCGCGCGACTGGGCGGCCAAGGGCACCGCCCTCCTCGGGGTGCGGGCCGTCATCGCCCGGAGCTACGAGCGCATCCACCGCTCCAACCTGATCGGCATGGGCGTGCTCCCCCTCCAGTTCGCCGAGGGCGACACCGTCGAGAGCCTGGGCCTCACCGGTGAGGAGGAGATCACCATCGCCGGGCTGGCCGGCCTGGGGCCCGACGGCTCGGTTCCCCGCACCCTCGAGGTGCGGGCCGGCACCGTCACCTTCACGGCCACGGTGCGCATCGACACCCCGACCGAGCAGGCCTACTACCGCCACGGGGGCGTGCTCCCCTACGTCCTCCGCGAGCTCCACCGCCGGGCCACCGCCTGACGGCGGGTCAGCCCACGACGCGGCGGAGGTCGTCGAGGGCGGGGACGGGGCCGGGGTCGACACCTTCCTGGGCGGCCAGCTCCAGGCTGACCATGTCGCCGTAGAGGACCAGGTCGAGGAGCTGGGCCAGGGCCCCCTCCCCCTCGGCCTCCACGGTGTGGACGGCAGCCACGACCTCGTCGAGCATCGCCTCCAGGGCGGTGAAGCGCTGGGCCTGCCGGGGGTGCTCCTCCTCGTGGCGCAGGAACACGAGCTGGAACACCTGGCGGGTCAGGTCACCGTGCTGGCCCCAGCCCGCCACCTCGTTGTGGCCCAACTCGGGCAGGGCGTTGGCGAAGGCCGGCGTCTTGGCGTTGGCGTTGACCTGCGACTTCCACCGCACGGCGGCGGCGCCGCCGACAGCCCCGGCGCCGTAGGCGATGGGCAGCGTGCGTCCCAGGCGCCGGGCCAGGGCCGCGGCCGGGCTCCCGTCCGACGCGAGCTGGTCGGCCCGGCGGCGGAGCTGATCGGCCGCGGCGGCGATCCACCCGTGGGCGCCGGGGAAGAGGCCCATGCGCTCCAGGGCGACCAGCACGGGCACGGTCATGGCCCCCACCGCGGCCCGGGAGACGGGCAGGCCAGAGGGCACGGGGGCGACGGCCGCCCCCCAGGATCCGGCGAGGCCGGCCAGGGTGCCGCCCCCCGTCACCACCAGCATCTGGGCCCCCGCGGCCTGGGCCTCCTCCGCCGCCTGCAGGGTCTCCTCCGTCTCGCCCGAGAAGGAGACCACGACGGCCAAGGTGTCGCGCCCCACGAAGCTGGGGGCGTCGTCGCCCCGGGCCACCACCACGGGGATGGGCAGGAACAGGTCGCCGACGGCGCCCAGGATGTCGCCCACGAACCCGCTGGCGCCCACGCCCACCACGAGCACGTTGGCCACGTCGGCCCCGGCGGGGAGGCGGGTGATGGCCTCGCCCACGGCCACCGCCTCGGCCACCTGGTCGCCCAGGCCGAGGGTGGCCTCCCGCAGGCCCAGGGTGTCGACGCCCCGGGCCGTGGGGTCGGCCACGCCGGCCATGCCCTCAGGCCTCGAAGGTGGGCGAGATGCCGTCGGCCTCGGCCTTGGCCAGGAGGCGCTGGTGCTCGGCCTCGTCCACCTCGGACGCCTCGTCGACCAGCATCACCGGGATGTCGTCCTCGATGCGGTAGCGGCGCTGCAGCCGGGGGTTGTAGAGGGCGGCCTCGTCCTCGAAGTAGAGGAGCGGCCCCTTGTCGTCCGGGCAGGCCAGGATGGAGAGGAGCTGGGGATCGAGGGCCATGGGTTACTCCGTGCGGACGGGGACGGCGGTGGCCGCCCCGGTGATCAGGGACCGGACCTCGGCGACGCGGGTGTCGCACTCGTCCCGGGTGGGTGCCTCCAGGTTGAGGCGCAGGAGGGGCTCGGTGTTGGACGGGCGCAGGTTGAACCACCACGCCCCCAGGTCGACGGTGAGGCCGTCGAGCCGATCCTGCTCGGCGTCGGGGTAGGCCGCCGCCACCTGCTCGATGACGGCCAGGGGATCGGGCACTTCGCTGTTGATCTCCCCCGACGCCACGTAGCGCTCGAAGGGCTTGCGCATCTCCGAGAGGGGGATGCCGGCCTTGCTGCGCTGCTCCAACACCAGCAGGGCGGCGATGAGGCCGCTGTCGGCCCGCCAGTTGTCGCGGAAGTAGTAGTGGGCCGAGTGCTCGCCCCCGAAGGCGGCGCCGGTCTCGGCCATCACCGCCTTGATCAGGGAGTGGCCGACCTGGGTGCGCACCGGGGTGCCGCCCCGCTCCCGCACGATCTCGGGGACGGCCTTGGAGCAGATGAGGTTGTGGAGGATCGTCGCCCCCGGCTCCTTCTCCAGGACGCCGGCGGCGACCATGGCCGTGGTGGTCGACCCGGAGATGGGCTCGCCCGTCTCGTCCACGACGAAGACCCGGTCGGCGTCGCCGTCGAAGGCCAGGCCGATGTCGGCGCCCACCTCCACCACCCGCCGGCGCAGGTCGGCCTGGTTCTCGACCTGGATGGGGTCGGCCGGGTGGTTGGGGAACGTCCCGTCCAGCTCCCCGTACATCACCTCGAGGTCGAAGGGCAGGCCGGCGAACACGGCCGGGACGACCAGGCCGCCCATGCCGTTGGCCGTGTCGGCCACGACCTTGAGGGGGGCCAGGGCCGACGTGTCCACGAAGGAGCGCACGTGGTCGGCGAACTCACCCAGGGCATCGTGGGTGCTGAAGCCGCCCGGCTCGCTCAGGTGCGGCGGCAGGCCTTGGGCCGCGAGGGCCTTGATCCGGTCCAGGCCCGTGTCGCGCCCCACGGCCCGGGCACCGGTGAGGCAGAACTTGATGCCGTTGTACTGGGCCGGGTTGTGGCTGGCCGTGAGCATGGCGCCCGGCGCCTCGTAGCGGCCCGAGGCGAAGTAGACGAGGTCGGTCGAGCACAGCCCCAGGTCGATCACGTCGAGGCCCTGGGCCTGGGCCCCCTCGGCGAAGGCCGCAGCCAGCTGCACCCCGCTGGGGCGCATGTCCCGCCCGATGAGCAGCTTGGTGGCGCCCTCGGTGTCGGCCGCGAACCGGGCGAAGGCGGCCCCGATCGCCCGGCAGGCCTCGGCGTCGATCTGGTCGCCCACCGTGCCCCGCACGTCGTAGGCCTTGAAGATGGCATCCAGGTCGGCCATGGCCCGACGACCCTACTCGGTGGGTGGTTCGGCCCCGGACGGCTCGGCGGCTCGTCGATCGTCGCCCGCCAGGGGGAGCGGGGTGTCGTACCAGCCGGCCCGACCGCCCCGGACGATGCGGGCCAGGTCCCACCCGAGGGCCAGGCCATCCCTCACCACGTGGACGGTGGAGCGCTCGACGTTGACGACCTGGACCGGCACCTCCCGCACCGACAAACCGTCCCGTTCGGCCAGGTGGAACATCTCCACGTCGAAGGCGAAGCCGTCGATGCGGGCCCGCGAGAACAGGGAGCGGGCCACGTCGCTCCGGAACGCCTTCAGCCCGCACTGGGTGTCGCGGTGCGCCCCCAGCAGCACGGCGTGGGTGCCCAGGTTGATGAGCCGTCCCCCCAGCTCGCGGACCCGGCGGGCCCGCACCAGGGTGGCCGT
>CAZXRA010000005.1:0-5610 GCA_964643485.1 uncultured Iamiaceae bacterium
TGATGCGCTCCTGCACGGCCTCCACGAAGGATTGCTGCTGGGCCTGGGCTTCCTCCACCCGGTTCATGCGCTCCTGGACCTCGGCCCGGGTCTCCTCGGCCCGCACCCGGGCGGCGGCGGCCGCCCGGCGCTGGGCCTGGAGCTCGTCCCGGGCCGCCTTGACCTCGTCGCTGAGATCCTCGTCGTTGGCGTTCTGGATGTTGAGGATGGCCCGGCGCTTCACGATGTCGGTGGCCGAGCCGGCGTCGAGCACGGCGGCGAAGGAGTCGCCCGCCGGGTCGGTGTAGGCCTCGATCATCTGCTGGCGGAGCTGCTCCTCCAGCTCGGCCAGGGAGGCCTCGGCCTCGTCGATCCCCTCCTGGGCCTTGCGCTGGGCCGCCTCGGCCGCCGCCACCTCGCGCTCGGCCGACGCCAGCGCCTCCTCTTCGGCCCGGAGCTGCTCGTCGAGGGCGTGGAGGGCCTGGTCGATCTCGGCCTTGTCGGCGGTGAGGGCGTCGACGTTGGCGGCGACCTGCCCCTTCTCGGCCCGGACTCGGTCTCGTTCCTGCTCGGCGTCGGTCTTGGCCCCGACGCCGTGGGGGTTCAGGGCCACCAGGAGGAAGGTGGCCAGGACCGAGAGGACGAGCGGGATGCGTCGCACGATGGGCGGACTCCGACGGGGTTCAGAGGAGGAGGGGTCGGTAATGGTCACGGGACTGTAACAAACTTCATGGAACAGATGACAACAGCCTCCCACCGGAGATCGGCGCCATCGCGCATCCCCCCGGCGGGCTGGCCCTCCATCGGCCGGGAGGCCCCCCCGGTGGTGAGGGCTACTCCTTGACGAGGGTCGTGGCCAGGTAGGCCAGCTCCAGGCGCAGGCCCCCGTCGTCGGTGGGTGCGCCGAACTGCTGGACCACGTAGACCGCCATGCCCCGTGCCTCCGGCCACCGTTCCCCCAGGGCCAAGCGGGCCGAGATGATCGGCCCCGCCTCCCGGGCCAGGAAGTCGACGGCCGCCTCGGCCGACGGCACCACCCACTCCACCGCCCGCTCCACGCTGCGGAGAGAGCTCTCCGGGACGCCGAAGATCTCGGGCAGGTAGAGCGGATCGGCCCAGTCGCGGGGTCCCGGCGCCGGCGCCGGCGGTTCGAGGAAGACGGCCAGCAGCGTGGCCGTGAACTGGTCGAAGAGGCTGTCGAGGGCCCAGGCCGTGACCCCGATCGTGCCGCCGGGACGACAGGCCCGCAGCAGCTCCGAGGCCACCTGGCGCTGGTCGGTGGCGAACATGGCGCCGAAGGTGGAGACCACCCGGTCGAAGGTGGCATCGGGCACGGGCAGGTGCGCCATGTCGCCTTCGTGCCACTCGACCCGGTCGGCGACGCCGGCGGCCTCGGCCCGGGCTGCGGCCTCGGCCAACAGCGCCGGCGTGAGGTCGACACCGACGGCCCGGGCGGCACCGGCCCGCACCGCGGCCAGCGTGGTGTTGCCCGTCCCGCAGGCCACGTCGAGGACGTCCCGCCCGGCCACGTCGAGGTCGGCCACCAGGGCCTCGCCCGCGGGGGCGAAGATGTCCCCGACCGTGGCGTAGTCGCCCGATGTCCAGAGCGCCCGGGCACCGTCGAGGGGATCGGGGTTGTCCATCGAGCCTCCTGAGGAGCTACGGCGACGGATGGAGGGGGGTGTGGGCGTGGTCGTGTCGATGGGCCTGGTCCACGCATGCTTCCGGCCCGTGATGGTGCGGGTCGTCCAAGACCAGGAGGTCACCGCCGAGGCGAACCACGCGCCCACCGTAGGCGTCGGCGAGGGTCGTGTCGGTGAGGGCGGCGTCGGGCGGGCCGAAGGCGACGACCCGGTTGGCCAGCAGGAGCACCAGGTCGGCCCGTCGGGCGTCGGCCAGCTCGTGGGTCGAGACGAGGACGGTGCGACCGGCGGCCACCTCCTCGGCCATGGCGTCCTCGATACGGCGACGGGACACCACGTCGAGCCCGGTGATCGGTTCGTCGAGGAGCAGGAGCTCGGCCTCCTGGGCCAGGCCCTGGGCCACCAGCGCCCGCTGGCGCTGTCCCCCCGAGAGCTGGTCGAGCTGCCGCCCGGCCAGGTCGGCCACGTCCATGCGATCCATGGCCCGGGTGACCGCCTTCCGGTCGGCGGGGCGGAAGCGCCCGAGCACGCCCCGGTGCGGGTAGCGGGCCATGCCGACGGCCTCGGCCACCGTCAGGGGGAGGGCGGGATCGACATCGGTGGTCTGGAGGACGAGGCTCACCCCGCCGCGCCGGGCAGCGGCCGGAACCTCGAGCGACCCGCTCCGGGGAGGGAGGAGGCCGGCGATGGCCCGCAGGAGGGAGGACTTGCCGGAGCCGTTGGGGCCGATGAGAGCGACGAGCGACCCCGGCGGGATCGTGAAGCTGGCGCCCTCCAAGGCCGGCCGCGAGCCGTGGGCGAGGGTGAGGGAGGAGGCGGCGAGGGCGAAGGGGTCAGGCATGGCAGGTCACGGGGCCACGCCACCGTGTAAATGAGAACGATTCTCCGATAGCGTACCTGCCCGTCGGTCCCGTCGGACCGTCCGTCCTTGCTCGTCTGCGGCCCCGGGAGGCGTCGATCGCGATGTGGTCTCTCGGTGTGGCTGACGCCGTCCTCCCGGCCTGGCTGGCCGAGCCGTTCGACCCCGCCTTCATGCAGCGGGCCCTGCTCGCCGGCCTCATCGCCTCGGTCGCCACCGCCGTGGTCGGCACGTGGATCGTGCTGCGGGGCCTCACCTTCCTCGGCGACGCCCTGGCCCACGGCGTGATCCCGGGCCTGGCCCTCGCCGTGCTGTGGGGGTTCAGCCCCACGGTGGGAGCGCTCGGTGCGGCCCTGCTGATGAGCGGTGCCGTGACCTTGGTCGGGCGCCGGGTGCAGGTGCGGGAGGACGTGGGCATCGGGCTGCTGTTCGTCGGGATGCTCGCCTTGGGGATCGTCATCATCTCCCGGTCGTCGTCGTTCGCCACCGACGTGACAGCGCTGCTCTTCGGCGACGTGCTCGGCGTCAGGGCCGACGACCTGCGGGGCCAGGCCATCGGGGCCGCCGTGGTCGTGGCCGCATCGGTGATGCTGCACCGGCCGTTCATGGCTCTGGCCTTCAACGCCGACAAGGCCCGCACGCTGGGGATGCGCCCGGCGCTCGCCCACGCCACCCTGCTCGGCCTCCTCGCCGTGTCCATCGTCGCCTCGTTCGAGGCCATCGGGACCCTGCTCGTCTTCGGGCTGCTCATCGGGCCACCGGCCACCGCCGGGCTCCTGGTGCGGCGGGTGCCGGTGATGATGGTCGTGGCCGTGGGCCTCAGCGCCCTCAGCGTCGTGACCGGCCTCGTGGTCAGCTACCACCACGGCACGGCGGGAGGGGCCACCATCGCCGGGGTGGCGGTGGCCCAGTTCTTCGTCGTGCTCATCGGTCGGGAAGCGGTGCGGGCCGGGCGCGGCCTGCGCCGGCCGGCGGCGGCTTGAGCCTGCTGCCGGCTACTCGACCGGCGTGAGGTTGCCCTCCGAGTCGCACTCCAGCCCCTCGGCTTCGAGCACCTCGGGCGCCGGGCACTCCGTCGGCTCGGTGCCGGCTCCGCCCTCGCCCTCGTCCACCGGGGTGAGGTTGCCCTCGGAGTCACACGTGTAGCCCTCGGCCTCCAGCACTTCGGGGGCGGGGCATTCGGTGGTCTCCTCGACGGGGGTGAGGTTGCCCTCGGAGTCGCAGGTGTAGCCCTCGGCTTCGAGCACCTCCGGGGCCGGGCACTCGGTGGCCTCTTCGGCCGCTCCGCCCGTCTCGGTGGTCGCCGAGGAATCGTCCTCGGTCGTGGAGCTGGACGTCTCGGCCTCGGTCGTGCTCTCGGGGGCGGTGGTCGACGAGGTCGACGGGGTCTCGTCGTCGTCCCCGCAGGCGGCGAAGAGGAGGGCGACGACGGCGAGGGTGGCCACGAGGGGGTGACGGCGCACGGGCTGCTCCCAGGTCTGAGTGGTGAGGCCCGGCGCCTCGCCGGGGCGGACGCTAGCCCTCCCTCCGGGGGACGGGGAAGAACGTCGCCGTCGTTCGCTCGACGTGCGCGAATGGGCGGCAGTCCGACGACAGCCGCGTAGCATTGCGACGCCTCCGTAGCTCAGTGGACAGAGCAGTGGACTTCTAATCCGAAGGTCGCAGGTTCGAACCCTGCCGGAGGCGCCAGGCCGGAGGCACCAGGTGAGCTGCCGATCGGCTCGCTCGGAGGTGGGCGCCCCAATCCTCGAAACCGGCCGCGACGGTGCCGATGAAGGGACATGCGCCCCGTCGTCTCCCGTGTCCTCTTCTACGGCGGAACGCTCGCGGTGGTCGTCCTGATGTGCCAGGACGTCACCCGGAGCGCCTTCGTGGCGTTGCTCGGCGACGATGCCGGAGCCAACTTCTACGCCTTCGTCCGCACCAACGTCGAGGCGCCCATCTCCATCGTCTTCATCGCGCTCTACCTCGACCTCGTGCTGCATCACACGTCTCCTGCGACCGAGGGCGCATGAGCTTCCGCTCCCGCCGAGTGCTGTACGTCGCCGCCCTGCTGGCGTGCATGCCGTTGGCGGGGTGGGTGGGCACGTATGACCTGTGGAGGACGGCCTTCGGTGACGACGTGGGCACCTCCTTGGCCGTGTTCTGGGATCTCCAGGTCGAGTCCTACGTCAACGTGTTGCTCCTCGTCCTCATCCTCGACGGCGTGTATCGCCTGCGTCCCACCGGGAGCGGTGGATGGTGCATCTCCCCCCGGAGCCGAGGTGTGCGGGCCGCGACCTATGTCGGCCTCGCCGTGCTGGCCCTGGTGTGCGCGGCCGAGGGACCGTGGCGGTCGGTGCTGGAGGTCCCGCTGCCCGACGATGTCGCCGGGTCGATCGCTCACTACTTCCGTCGAGCGCTGGAGGGGGTGATGGCCACGATCGGCCTCTTGGCCTTCGTCGATCTCGTCCGTCCGGTCCATTTCCGTCCCCCGGCCGAGGTGCCTGCCGCCTGATCCCGCGCCGCCGAGATCGAGCCATGTCCGTCGGTGTCGAGGGCTCGCCTGCCGTGATCGGGACGGCAGGTGGACGTGCCACACTCAGCGGTCCCCCATGACACCTCCTCCGACCGCGCCATGACCCGCTCGATCCGACTCCGGCCCTGGCAGAAGGCGGCCTTCGACCGCTACGTGGCCTCGTCGAGCCCTGACTTCCTGGCCGTCGCCACCCCGGGGGCGGGCAAGACGACCTTCGCCCTCACCGTGGCCCGCCACCGCCTGGCCGAGCGGCCCGGCCGGCTGGTGATCGTCGCCCCCACGGCGCACCTGAAGCAGCAGTGGGCCCAGGCCGCGGCCCGCTTCGCCCTCCACCTCGATCCCTCGTGGGCTGCGGCTGACGGCGCCCTCCCCACCGACATGCACGGCATCGTCACCACCTACCAGCAGGTGGCCACCAGCGCCCCGGCCCTCCGGCCCCTGGCCACGGGGGCCTTCGTCGTGTTCGACGAGATCCATCACGCCGCCGACGACCGGGCTTGGGGCGACGCCATCCGCCTGGCCTTCGAGGGAGCCGACCGCCGCCTCTCCCTGTCGGGCACGCCGTTCCGCTCCGACACCCGCGCCATCCCCTTCGTCGAGTACCACCTCGA
>CAZXRA010000006.1:0-3333 GCA_964643485.1 uncultured Iamiaceae bacterium
GGCCGGGGTCGAGCTCGGGGCCGACGACCTCGACGTGGCCACGGCCGCGGCGCGGGCCCGCGACTCCCTCGCCGCCGTCAGCGTGGCCGCCGTGGTCACCGGCTCGGGCGCGGCGACGCCGCGGGCCCGCCTCGCCGTCGATCACCTCCACGCTTCGGTCGCGGCCATGGTGTTGCGCGCCGATCGGGGCGCCGAGGCGGCGCGGATGGCGACCCCGGGGGCGCCGATACTGACCGTCGGCCACCTCGACGACCTGCCCCGGTTGGTCTGGGGGGTGACCGGATGAGCGCGGTGACGCTCCGGTCGCTTCGCCCCGACGCCGACGCCCAGGTCGACGGGGCCGCCGCCCAGGCCCAGACCCTGCTCGCCCTGGTCGGCGCCCTGCCCATCTTCGACGCCGGGCGGGCCCTACTCATCGGTCTGGTGGCGGCTCTGGTGGCCATCGTCGTCGTCCACCTGGCTGCCGCGTCACGCCTCCGGCCCTTCCTCTTCGTGGTGGCCACCGCCGGTGCCTTCCTGGTGGCGGCGGGCCCTGCCGTCCCTGACGACGCCTTCGCCGGCGGTCTGCTGCCGGGGCCGGGGACGCCGATGGCCGCCCTCGACGGGGTGATCACCGGCTGGTCCGAGGTCATCACCACGGCCCCGCCCGTCGCCCTCTCCGGCGGGCTGGGCGTCGTGCCCTACGCGTGCGGCTTCGTCGCCGCCGGCGGGGCGATGCTGCTCGCCCGGAAGACCGGCACCGCCCTCCTGCCGGCGGCGCCGCCCCTGGTGGTCGTAGCCGCCCTCGTGGCCCTCGGCACGCGGGATCCGGCGTCGGTGCTGCTCCAGGGCGGCGTCTTCGTCGCCGTGGCCCTCGGTTGGGCGGCTCATCGGGCCCACCGCCCGCGACGCGAGCCCGACAGCCACATCCACTGGCCCCGCCTGGCCTCGGCCGCAGCCATGGTCGTGGTCGTGGTGATCGTCGGGCTCGTCTGCGGCCCGATGCTCCCCTTCGCCGGGGGCGAGAGGGTGGTCGCCCGCGAGCAGATCGTGCCCCCTTTCGATCCCCGTGACTATCCCAGCCCTCTCGCCGGCTTCCGGGCCCATCGCACCGAGGCGGGGCAGGAGGAGGTGCTCTTCCGGGTCGAGGGCCTTGCTGCCGCGACCCCGGTGCGCCTGGCCGTGATGGACACCTACGACGGGGTGGTGTGGGCCGTCGGGGGGGAGTCGAGCGGCACCTCCGGGCGCTTCGTCCGGGTGGGCCGCGACATCCTGCCCGTGCCCGACGGGCCGAGCCTGGCCTTGGACGTCGAGGTCGAGGGCTACTCCGGCGTCTGGGTGCCGACGGTGGGGGACACGCGGTCCATCGCCTTCGGTGGGGAGCAGGCCGACGCCCTCACCGACGCCTTCCGCTACAACCGGGAGACGGCGGCCGGGGCGACGCCCCTGCGCCTCGTCGGCGGGGACCGGTTCGCCCTGGACGCCCGAGCCACCTCCATCGCCGTCACCGAGCGAGAGGCGGCCGAGGCCGACGGCGTGTCCGCCGCGCCCGTCGACGCCATGGTGAGCTTGCCGCCGTTGGAGGCCAGCGACGTGATCGACCGGGTCGTCGCCGACCAGGTCGACGAGGTCACGACCCCGTACGAGCAGGCCGTGGTGCTGGAGACCTGGCTGCGGGAGGGCTACTACAGCGACGGGGACGACGACGGCACCGGACGGCCCCGCCCGGCGTCGGGCCACAGCATCTTCCGGCTCGAGCGGTTCCTGTCCGACAGCATCCTCGTGGGCAACGACGAGCAGTACGCCGCGGCCATGGCCTACATGGCCCGGCGCGTGGGCCTGCCGGCCCGGGTGGTGCTCGGCCTGCGGCCCGAGGAATCCGGGGTGCTGCGGGGCTCCGACGTGGAGGCCTGGGTCGAGATCGCCTTCCAGGGCCACGGGTGGCTTCCCTTCTTCCCCACCCCGGAGGAGTCGCGGGTGCCGCCGGAGACCCCTCCGGTCCCCAAGGAGGAGGAGGAGCTGGCCCAACAGGAGCCTCCGCCCAACCCCTACGTGCGTCCGCCCGACACCACGCCGAAGCTGGACGATCCCCGACGTCGCACCGACGAGGTGGGCGACGGCTCCGGTGGCCTGCAGATCCCCGGCTGGCTCCGGACGGTGGGACGGATCGTCGGCCCGCCGGCCCTGCTGATCGGAAGCGTGGTGGGCGGCCTCGCCGGGTCGAAGGCGTGGCGTCGGCGCCGCCGCCGCCTGCGGGGCACGCCGGTCGATCGCATCGCCGGGGCCTGGCACGAGATCGTGGATCGGGTGCGGGACCTGGGCACCGGCCTGCCGGGACGGGCCACCCGCCACGAGGTCGCCTCGGCCGTCCCGCCCGGGGTGTGGCCCGCCGCCACCGGCCTGGCCGCCCAGGTCGACGGCCTGATGTTCGGTCCCGCCGATCCCGACGACGACGCGGCCCGGGCCGTGTGGGCCGCCGTCGACGAGCACCGGAGGGCCCTGGGCGCCGAGCTGGGGCCGTGGGCCCGGGTGCGGGCACTGCTCAACCCGGTGTCGTTGCGGAGGATGCGATGAAGCTGAAGGTCACCTTGGTGCGGGCCGGCCAGGACCAGGGCACCGACCTGCTGGTCGAGACCGATCCCTCGGTCCCGACGGCACGGGTCGCCGCGGCCATCGCCGAGCGCGATCCGCTGGCGACGACGGGCGTGGGCCTGACCGAGCGGACGATCAGGGTGGAAGGCGTCGACGGGACCCGCGTCGTCGCCCCCGACATGGCCATCGGTGACGCCCCCATCCGCTCCGGCGACCGCATCTCGGTCATCGACGGCGCCGGTCGCTACGTCGAGGCCGGCGACGAGCGGGCGGCGGCGGCGACGCTGCTGGTCGTCGAGGGGCCCGATCACGACACCCGCTTCCACCTCCGCCCGGGATCGAGCCAGGTGGGACGGCAACGAGGGAGCGACGTCCACCTCTCGGACCCGATGGTGTCGAAGCGCCACGCCCGCTTGAACGTCACCGATGTCATCGAGGTGATCGACCTGGCCTCGGCCAACGGGATCCTCGTCGACGGAGAGCACACCGCCCGCTCGGTCCTCCGGCCCGGTGACCACATCACGCTGGGCGAGACCACCCTCCTGGTGGAGCGCCACAGCCAGCCCGCGGCATCGGTGGTGGGGTCCACGGTGGCGTTCAACCGGTCGCCCCACCTCGACCCCCGCTACGAAGGCGACGAGATCGAGGCGCCCGCCCCCCCCCGCCACCCCACCCGCCCCCCGTTACCGGGGGCAGCGCTGGTCGCCCCCCACCTCATGGGGGCGATACTCTAAACCATAACCCGGCAACTGCTCAGCATCC
>CAZXRA010000007.1:0-2657 GCA_964643485.1 uncultured Iamiaceae bacterium
CCACGGCGTGTTCGAGGAGGCCATCGGCGAGATCTGCGCCGCCGTCCACGACGCCGGGGGCCAGGTGTACCTGGACGGGGCCAACCTGAACGCCATGGTCGGCCTGGCCCGCCCCGGACGCTTCGGCGCCGACGTCAGCCACCTCAACCTCCACAAGACGTTTTGCATCCCCCACGGCGGCGGGGGCCCCGGCGTGGGGCCTGTGGCCGTGGGGGCCCACCTCGCCCCCTACCTCCCGAACCACCCGCTGGTGCCCGAGTGCGGGCCCGCGGCGACCAGCCCCGGCCCGGTGTCGGCCGCGCCGTGGGGCTCGGCCGGCATCCTCCCCATCCCTTGGGCTTACGTCCGCATGATGGGGGGCGAGGGGCTACGGCGGGCCACCCAGGTGGCCATCCTCAACGCCAACTACGTGGCCAAGAAGCTCGAGGGCCACTACCCCGTGCTCTACGCCGGGCGCAACGGCCTGGTCGCCCACGAGTGCATCCTCGACATCCGGCCCCTCACCAAGGCCACGGGGATCACCGTCGACGACATCGCCAAGCGCCTCATCGACCACGGCTTCCACGCCCCGACCATGAGCTTCCCGGTGGCCGGCACCCTCATGGTCGAGCCCACCGAGAGCGAGGACCGGGCCGAGCTCGACCGCTTCTGCGACGCCATGATCGCCATCCGGGCCGAGATCGACGAGCGCCCCGACGTGCTGCGGGGGGCGCCGTGGACGGCCGAGTCAGTGCTGGCCGAGAGCTGGCAGCACCCCTTCAGCCGGGAGGACGCCGCCTTCCCCGGCGCCGTCCGGCGGGCCGACAAGTACTGGCCGCCGGTGCGCCGCATCGACGGGGGCCACGGCGACCGCCACCTCGTCTGCTCCTGCCCCCCGGTGGAGGACTTCGCCTGAGGCGGGAGCTCAGCGGCTCACGAAGGGGGTGCGCACGACCTGGGCCGGCACCGGTGTGCCCCGGACGTCGACGGCCACCTCGGTGCCGGGATCGATGGTCGGGGGCAGGAAGGCGAGGGCGATGCCATGTCCGAGGGTCGGTGAGAAGTTCCCGCTGGTGACCTGCCCGGCCACCACCCCGTCGACCAGCACGTCCTGGCCCTCGCGTGGAGGCCGCCGGCCCTCGACGGTGAGGCCGCGCAGCCGGCGGGCAACGCCCCGCTCCTTCTCGGCCGCCAGGGCGGCCCGACCCCGGAAGTCGCCCTTGTCCCAGCGCACCACCCAGCCGAGGCCGGCCTGCAGGGGCGTGATGCCCGGGCCCAGCTCGTGGCCGTGGAGCGGGAGGCCCGCCTCCAGGCGCAGGGTGTCGCGGGCCCCCAGGCCGGCCGGCGTGCAGCCAGCGGCCACCACCGCTTCCCACAGGTCGGCGGCCCGCTCGGCCGGCACGGCGATCTCCACGCCGTCCTCCCCTGTGTAGCCGGTGCCGGCCACGACGCAGTCGGCGCCCTGCCAGGTGAAAGGGGCGACCCCGAACCGGGGGACCTCGGCCGCCTCGGAGGCCACCGCGGCCAGGCGCCGACGCGCCTCGGGGCCCTGCACGGCGAGCACCGCCCGCGTGGGCGTGACGTCGACCGCCCCCTCCCCCAGGGCCCCGGTGACCCGGTCGGTGTTGGAAGCGTTGGGCATGACGTCGAAGCGCTCTTCGTCGATCCACCACACGATGATGTCGTCGAGGACCGAGGCGTCGTCGGGGTGGAGCAGGTGGGTGTACTGGGCTCGCCCGGGCCCGATGCGCCCCAGGTCGTTGGTGAAGGCCCGTTGGATGGCCTCGTGGGCCTCCGGTCCCGTCATCCGGACGGTGCCGAGATGGCTCACGTCGAAGACGACCGCGGCCTCCCGGCACGCCCGGTGCTCGGCCAGGGTGCCCTCCGGGTAGCTGACGGGCATGTCCCACCCCCCGAAGGGCACCATGCGGGCCCCGAGGGCGCGATGGACGGCGTCGAGCGGAGAGGTGCGGATGGTCACGGCGGGCGACTGTATCCCCACCCGAACGGGTGAACTCACTCCCCCTGAGGGTGGAGCTAGCGGACCGCAGCGGCGACAGGGGCGAGCGGATCGACGGCCGGGGCCTCACCGCCCTCCTCCCCCATCGGGTGGAGCTGGTGGACGGCGGCATCCAGCTCGCCCTTGAGGCCGTCGAGGGTGACCAGGTTCAGGTTGAGCACGCCCTGGCCGTGCAGGCCGTTGACGACCTCGATCATCTCGGCGTCGTCCCGCACCACCACCGCCGACGCCCCGGCGATGACCAGACGGGCCGAGGCCACGTCCTCCCCCAGGTTGGTGCGCAGGTAGGCGAAGGCGTCGCGCACCGACTCCAGCTTGATGCCCGAGTCGAGCATCGTCTTGATGAGCTTCAGCTCCAGCAGGTCGCGGTAGCTGTACTTGCGGCGGGAGCCGCTCCCCCGGGCCTCGGCCAGCGACGGCCGCACCAGGTTGGTGCGGGCCCAGTAGTCGAGCTGCCGGTAGGTGATGCCCACGATCTCGGCCGCCGCTTTTCCGCTGAAGCCGTCCATGGGCTCATCCTCCGGGGGGGGTGAGGGATGACAGCGCCGTAGTTACGCCACTGTGGGCCCGCAAACCTACGACCTCGAGCCGGTCGGGTCAACGCCTGCGCGAGGGCCGCGACAGTCGACTCCCGGTCCTCCGGGTGCAGGTGGCGGTG
>CAZXRA010000008.1:0-6761 GCA_964643485.1 uncultured Iamiaceae bacterium
AACAGCACCCGGGTGGCCACGGCCACGGTGGCTCCCAGCTCGGGCGAGAGGCCGCAAGCGGCCAGGAAGACCGCTTCCCGCACCCCGGCCCCGGCGGGGACGGGCACGGCGAGGAAGCCGGCGATCCAGCTCAGGACGGCGGCGAAGGCGATGCGGGCCGGTGACGCGTCGGGGTCGACGGCGTGGGCCACCGCGGCCGTCGCCCCGCCGACCAGCAGCCAGGTGGGCACGTAGCGGACGACCACGGCCACCGTGTCGCCCCAGGCCGGGAGGGTGAGGGCCAGCGGTCGCCCGGTGAGGCGCCGGGCCCGCCCCAGCACAGGCTCGATCACCCGGGGGTGGAGGGCGGCCAGCCCCAGGGGGAGCAGGAGGAGGACGGCCACGGCGCCGCCGGGACCGTCGTCGCCCAGGGCGAAGGGCAGGAGGCCGACGGCCACGAGCATGGCCGCCAGGTAGAGGGTGACGAGCGACAGGGCCACGCTGGCGTAGGCCCGGGGCCCGGGCACGCCACCCCGGCGAGCCATCTCGCCCCGGCCCAGCACGGGCCACACCCCGCCGGGCAGGTACTTGCCCAGCTCGCCGATGTAGTACCAGCCCACGGCCCGGGCCCGGCCCACCCGCACGCCCAGCAGGGCCAGCACGTCGGCCCAGATCCAGCCGATGGCGGTCATGGCCAGGAGGGCCAGCACCAGGCCGGCGCCGATCCACGGGCGGGAGGCCGCCTCCAAGGCGTCGCGCACCTCGCCCCACTCGGAGGTGAGCTCCCGGACGACGAAGGCGGCGGCCAGGCCCCCGATCAGGAGCCCGGCGGCGGTGGAGAGCCCGGCCACCCGCCGCTTCGCCCCGTCCCGACCCGGCCCGACGTCAGGGGTGGGCGCCGGGTCCATCAGCGCCGAGACTACGAGCCCCCCCGTTCTGAGCCACAGACACGCCCTTTTAGGCACATCCCTGGCTCAGAACGGCAGGGAGTCACACCACCATCGGTTCTGAGCCACAGACACGCCCCTTTGGGCGCCTTCCTGGCTCAGAACGGATCAGGCGGGGGGTGGGGCCAGGGGCAGGGGGGCGCAGAGGCCCTCGACCTCGGCCACCTGGATGCGGTCGCGGTTGGCCCAGGTGATCTCGTTGGTGGGGTCGACCCGCACCTTGTACTCCCGGAAGGTGGTCTCCAGGGCGTCGTAGGCCAGGAGCCGGCCCCGGAGCGAGTCGCCCAGGTCGAGCAGGAGCTTGATGGCCTCGATGGCCTGGAGCGACCCGATGATGCCGGGCAGCACGCCCAGCACCCCGGCCTCGGCGCAGCTCGGGGCCATCTCGGCCGGCGGGGGCTCGGGCACCATGTCGCGGTAGGTCGGCCCCTCCTTGGGGTCGAAGACGGTGACCATGCCCTCGAAGCGGAAGATCGACCCGTGGACCACGGGGATGCCCAGCTTCACCGAGGCGTCGTTGACGAGGTAGCGGGTGGGGAAGTTGTCGGTGCCGTCGATGATGACGTCCCAGCCGTCGCCGTCGGGGCCCGACAGCACGTCCATCACGTTCTCGGCACCGAGGCGGGTGTCGTAGGTGACGACGTTGACGTCCGGGTTGAGCAGGGTGAGCGTCTTCTTGGCCGAGTCGACCTTGCGGTCGCCGATGCGCTCGACGTTGTGGAGGATCTGGCGCTGGAGGTTGGAGTCGTCGACGACGTCCATGTCGATGATGCCGAGGGTGCCCACGCCGGCGGCGGCCAGGTAGAGGCCGGCCGGGGAACCGAGGCCGCCGGCGCCCAGGAGGAGCACCTTGGCCTCGAGGAGCTTCTGCTGGCCGGCGTCACCGACCTCGGGCAGGAGGAGGTGGCGCTTGTAGCGGTTGCGCTGCTCGGGGGTGAGGGTCTGGGGGACCTTCCACTCCCGGTCCTCGTCCTTCCACTTGTTGAAGCCGCCGGCCACCGAGACGGCGTTGGTGTAGCCCAGCTCCTGGAGGCTCTTCACGGCCAGGGCGGAGCGGACGCCGCCGGCGCAGTGGACCACCAGGGGCGTGTCCTTGTCGGGGATGCGTCCCTCGATGCCGGTCTCCAGGGTGCCCCGGGGGATGAAGACGGCCCCGGGGATGGCGCCCTGCTCGTACTCGTCGGCTTCTCGCACGTCGAGGACGACGGCGCCCGGCTCGTGGCGCAGCTCGTCGGCCTCGGCGGTGGTGACCTCGCGGATCTCGGCCTTGGCGGCGGCCAGCATGTCCCTGAAGCTCGGCATGACGATCCTCTTCGATCTCGCGTCGTCGGCAGGAAAACCCTACCGAGTCGCTCAACAATCGAGCCAGCTCTCGGATTCCTGCGGGCATCTCGACCGGAGTCCGAGCCCTGCCGACGTCGCCCGATGACAGACTCGAAAGGTGCGCTGCGCCTCACGTCAGCATCGTGTTGCCCGAGTACGATGAGACTCACGTTCGTGCCCTGCTCACCGTCCTCGGACCCGAGCACGTGAACCCGCACTACATGAGGACTCCCTGATGACCACCCGAGTCACGCTGCCTGCCGACGTCCACCAGATCGACGCAACCGGTTTCGTGTGGACCTTCCTCGACGAGGCCGATGACGCCGCCCGCATCGTGATCGGCGGAGTGATCGTGGCTGGCGACAGCGACGATCCGTTCTTGGCTCGGGTGGTCGACATCATCAAGGGCAACTCAGGGCGCGACATCGTCCACCTCGAAGTCCTCGGAGTCCCCGACCAGGTCATCGACGAACTGCGCCACGCCAACCTCCTACCGGCCTGACCGGGTGCGTGCCCCCGGGCACGCACCCTGTGCTGAACCGGCCCAATGACCCTCAGCCGGCGGTGCGGGCGAAGTCGCCCAGGGTCTCGGCCATCCACTCGGCTTCGTCGGCGATGGCCTCGTCGTAGAACCGGGCACAGCGAGCCCAGTGGACGAACGACGCCAGGTGCTTGAGGGCCAGCACCAGCCGGATGGCCTCGTCCGGAGTGAGGATCAAGCGCCCGGTATCGGGCTCGACCTCGACCCCCAGCGGGTAACCGGCCGGGTCAGGCGCCGCATCAGGGAAAGCGCGCGGGCAGGGGTGAGTAGCTTCGGACATCGTCAGGACCTCCATCGGGTTCTGGCCGGGCCCCGGGGTGTGCAACCACCGCCGGGGCCACTGCTTGTGTGGGTTGCTGCGACGGTCCCACGCGGGAGGGGTGGTGTCAACGACCGTTCGCGGATTCTTTCGGTGACGAGCGCGGCGAGGCCGGCCGTGCCCGGGGGGAAGGGCACGGCCGGCCAACGATGCCGATCGCTCCGCTCCCGGCAGGAACAGCGGAGGCGATCAGCAGATCACCGATGAACAACCAGAGGGACGGATCAGTCTTCGGGGTTGGGGAAGCCCTGGGCTCGTTCGTCGAACTCGGAGCGGCCCATGAGCTGCGCGTAGAGGGCGGAGCGGTCGCCGGTGGTGCGCAGGTGGGTGATGCCGTTGGTGCGTTCGGTGGCGTTGGGGTTGCGGCTGAGGATCTCGTCGTAGGTGAGGGCGACGAGGCGGCCGAGGGGTTCGTCGAGGTTGGCCAGGGTGAGGATCAACGCCCGACGGGAGGTGCCGTCTTCGAGACGGCCAACCCAGTGGTCGAGTCCGCCCTGGTCGGGGGCCCGGTTCAGGAGCCGTTCGTAGACCCGGGTGACGAACCCGGTGTTCGAAGATCCGGCTTTGGACCAGAACTCACCTGACGCGCCGAGGTCGGCGAGCAGGCCGTCGTAGCGGCCTGATGCTTGGAGGCGCTTGACCCAGAACGCCCGGCCCGCCGCATCGGGGGCCCGTCCGAGCATGGTCTGGTAGGCGTCGTCGACGACTTGGCCGACGGCTTCGGGGGTGCGGGCGATGGCCCGAGCGAACGCCTCGGCCGTGGTGCCGTCGTCGAGGCGGTCGACCCAGTAGTCGAAGCCGGCCTGGTCGGGGCAGCGACCCAGGAGCTCCATGTAGACGAGGCGGACGATGGCGCCGTTGCCGTCCTCGGCGAAGGCCGCGCACTCGGTCGCCACCAACACGTCCAGCTCGACGGTCTCGGTCGTCGAGGACACTGCGGTGACGCCGCCGAAGAAGCGGGCGCTCAGCTGGTGGGTGCCGACGGGGAGCTCGTCGGTCTGGAGGGTGGCGATGCCGAGGCTGTCCACGGCGACGAGGCCGAGGCTGTCGTCGCCGGTGAAGAACTCGACCAGTCCGGCGGCGCCGATGGGGTGCACCTGGGTGGTCAGGGTGACCATGTCACCGACGCGTGCGGGCTCGGGGGCGTCGACGGTGAGGGCGGCGCCGGCCAGCTTCACGGTCCCCAGGGTGACGGGGTCACCGAGAGGGACGCAGTCGAGCTCGACCACACTGCTGAGGAAGGCGGTGCCGGTGACCCGGATGCGGTCGAGGGTCACGGGCACCTCATCGCCGGGTGCCCCCTGCAGGGTGACCGATGCGGTCTCGTCGTCGAAACCGAACACGGCGTCGGGGGCGGGGTCTTCCGGGCGGGTGAAGTCGAACATCGGGAACGTGTTGGCCGCCGTGAACGCTCCGGCTGTCCCGGTGCCTTGGCCGCCCGCGAGCTCCATGTCGATCGCCTGGACCGTCACGAACCCCATCGGCACCCCGACAGGGTTCGTCGGGGCCAAGGCGACGCTGAAGCTGGGGAACGACCCGCCTCGATCGACGAAGAGCGAGACATCGAGAGCCCCCAGGTCGACATCGTCGCCGGGATGGCCAGCGGAAGGAACGACGGCCGAGGCCTCGACGTTGACCGTGAAGCGATCGGCGGACAGGAGGGAGCTGGCACAGGTGTAGGTCGCTCCCCGGGCGGCCAGGACCCGCACGGTGAACGACAACTGGGCCGGAGCGAAGAACCGGTCACCCTCATAGACCAGGGTCACGGCGCGGTCACCCAACGGGGCGTCGACCGGCACGACGAACTCCGGAGAGCTGCCGAAGCTTGTCTGTCGATCGATGAAGGGCAGGTATCCGAACGACGTCGGGGTGGTGTCCAGGCGGACCGGCACCGGTTGCCCGTCGAAGAGGACACGCATCACACCGGTGGGGAAGATCGCCCCGATGGTGGAGGGGTTCGGTTCCACGCCGTCGATCCGCACCGTCTGCCCCTGGCGGATGGTGTGGGGCTGGATGCCACCGGTGGCCGACCACGGCGGGGTCAGGCGGGTCGCTCCGACGACGGCCACCTCGCCTCGGGCGGTGCCCAACGTCCCCGGCGTGACGGGGTCGGCGTCGACGACACGAGCGACCTGGGGGGCCGGCAAGCCGGTGACCGGATCGACCCCGATGAGCTCGAAGATGAACTGATACGGCCCCGCGGCAGAGGGGGCCGGGGCGGCGACCCGCACCCGGCGCGTGACCTCTGCCCCCTTGGGGATGGCCCGACCGACGAGGGGATCGATCCGGGCAAAGGCCGCTGTCCCCGCTGGTGTCACTGGGACCGAGGTCCAGGTGCCGTTGTCCTCCCGGTACTCCACCGTCACATGCGCCGCTGAATGCGGTGCGGCCACGGTGAGCGTCAAGCGCCCGTTGGCGATGTCATCACCCAGCGGGCTGTTGGTGACGGTGACGTCGAACTCGGTGGGTGTCGCGCCGATCCGCAAGAAGCCGGGGAGATCGGCGGTGATGGCCGGATCGGCTGTCACCCGATAGGGCGTGACCGTCGATGTCGAGCCTGCGAAGGGGGGCGAGCTGCGGTAGGCGGCGGTGAGGTCGAAGGTGCCGGCGGGGAGGTCGTCGGTGGTGAAGGTGGCCACCCCGGTGAGCGGGTCGACGGCGCCGGTGCCCAGGATGCGGTTGCTGTCGCGGAACTCGATCAGACCGGTGGGGATGGCGTCGTTGGTCACCCCGTCGCAGTCGTCGGTGCCGATGCCGGCCGGGTCGCGGGCCACGGTGCCGGTGAAGGTCACCTCCGTGCCGAAACGGGCCTGACCAGCGGGGCTCACGGTGAGCTCGGTCTCGGTGGGGCAGTCGGCCTTCGGGGGCAGGGTGAGGTCGCCGCCGAAGGTCGTGGTCAGCGAGTGCCCGCCGCCGGAGAGGAGGTCGTTGACGTTGTTGGCCACGATGCTGATGCACGAGTCGGTGACCGGCACCGCCGGCACGCTGAAGTCCGCGTCCCGCAGCGTCACCCGCTTGGTCGACGCGTTGTACGGCGCGGTCGAGTCGAGTACCAGTTCCACTGGGCTCGTCTCGCACCGGGCGTTCAGGTTCGCGGAGGGCACCTCGATGTCGAGACGCACCGCCATCGCGGTGCGGAACTGCACGTTCCCGTCGGCATCGATCACCCCCGTGCCCGAGGCCGGGGTCACCTGCGTCAGGGTTGCGTCGACGAACACCGGCAGACCCAACGCGACGGTCTCGAACGAGATCACCGGCGTTGTCAACGTGCCGTTCGACACCGCACCCGTGGGGGCCACACCGTCCACGACATCGCCGGTGTCATGGTCACCAGAGATGACCGTCGGGGTGGTCAAGGCATAGGACTCCGCGGCGCCGTTGAGCAGCAACGAGCCCTGGGTGAGGGCCAGGTTGAAGGGCTGATTGGCCCGGGTTTCACCCCCTCCGGGAGCCCCGATTACGGCTGGGGGGGGGGGGCAAAAGCGATGACAAGAGTGGAGGCGAGGACCGTCGCCACCAAAGTCCACACACGTCGAAACAACATCTTGAGGGATCCCCCCTGTCGAAGAACAACCAACAGCGATGACACCACAGCAACACGCGACCGTGATGACACCACCCGACACCCTCCCAGACCAAACCTTGCTGAACA
>CAZXRA010000009.1:0-6687 GCA_964643485.1 uncultured Iamiaceae bacterium
ACTGGTCACCTCCGGTCTCCTCGGCCGAGCGACCGATGGCGGGCGCGGACCCTACCCCCGCCCCCCCGTCGGCCTCCACCGCCCGCCGGCGGTCGCAGCCCGGGCCCGCCGGACGCTGGGTCCGCGCCGGCCGTGGTCTTAGGCTGCCGCGCCGGTCCCGGGACGACCCGGGAGGTCTCCCTGCGAGGTGCGATGGCATCGGTCTTCAAGCGGCTGCTCGTCGGCCGCCCGCTGGCATCCAACGTGGAGGAGCACCAGCGCCTGGGGAAGCCGACGGCGCTGGCCGTCTTCGCCTCGGATGCCATCTCGTCGACGGCGTACGCGACCCAGGAGATGCTCGTCATCCTCATGGTCGCGGTGACGTTCCCGGCATCGCACAGCTACCTGGTGCCCATCGCCATCGCCGCCGCCGTGCTGCTGGCCATCGTGGCCACCAGCTACAGCCAGACGATCCGGGCCTACCCCAACGGGGGCGGGGCCTACGTCGTGAGCCGGGAGAACCTGAGCGTGGGCGCCGGCCTGGTCGCGGGGGCCGCCCTCCTCGTCGACTACACGCTGACCGTGGCGGTGTCGATCTCGGCTGGGGTGCTGGCCATCGGCTCGGCCTTCGACTTCAACGACGACGCCACCCTTCGGGTGGGCCTGGCCCTGGGCTTCCTCGTCCTGCTGACCATCGGCAACCTGCGGGGCCTGAAGGAGGCGGGGCGGATCTTCGCCGCGCCCACCTTCGTGTACGTCGCCCTGCTGGCCGTCCTGCTGGGCGCCGGCCTCTATCAGGTGTTCTTCGGCACGGTCGTCCCCGTCGACACCGAGGCGTCGCGCCAGGCGGTGCGCCACTTCGCCGAGGAGCACGAGCTGGCGTCCAGCGCCGCCCTCTTCATCGTGCTCAAGGCCTTCTCCTCGGGGGCCGTCGTGCTGTCGGGCGTGGAGGCCATCTCCAACGGCGTGCCCGCCTTCCGCAAGCCCGAGGCCCGCAACGCCCGCATCACCCTGGGCTTCATGGCCGCGATCCTGGCCGTGGGGTTCTTCGGCATCTCCACCCTGGCCCACCGCTACCACCCCGTGGCCGACGAGGAGGGCCGCACCGTCCTAGCCCAGCTGGCCGCGGCGGTGTTCGGCGACGGGAGCATCCTCTTCTACGCCCTCCAGTTCGGCACCTTCGCCATCCTGATCCTGGCGGCCAACACCGCCTTCAACGGCTTCCCCGGGCTGAGCTCGATCATCGCCCGCGACGGCTTCCTGCCCCGACAGCTCGCCACGCGGGGTGATCGCCTGGTCTTCTCCAACGGGGTGCTGATCCTGGCCGCCATGGCCGGGGTGCTGATCGTGGTCTTCCGGGCCCAGGTGACCCTGCTCATCCCCCTCTACGCCGTGGGGGTGTTCACCGGGTTCACGCTCAGCCAGGCGGGCATGGTCCGCCACCACCTGCGGGAGCGGGAGCCGCGCTGGCAGCGGGGCCTGGTGATCAACGCGGTGGGCTTCGTGGCGACGGGGCTGGTCGTGGTGGTCGTGGTGGTCACCAAGTTCGCCCAGGGGGCGTGGATCCCGGTGGTGGTCATCCCCGTGATCGTGGTGGCGTTCCGGTCGGTCCACCGGCACTACACCCGCGTCGATCGGGCCCTGGCCGTCCCCCCGGGCTACAAGGCCCGGCGCCGCACCCACACGGTGGTCGTCCTGGTGGGCCGGGTCACGAAGGGGTCGCTGGAGGCCATCGCCTACGCCCGGTCGTTGCGCCCCGACCGCCTGCTCGCTGTGTCCGTGGTGGCCTCGGCCGAGCAGCAGGAGGCCATCACCCGGGCCTGGGAGGAGCACGAGATCCCCGTCGAGCTGCGAACGCTGTACTCGCCGTATCGGGAGCTGTCCCGGCCGATCATGCGCTTCGTCGACGAGTACGACATCGAGGTGGAGGACGACTTCCTCACCGTGGTGCTCCCCGAGTTCGTCCTCGACCACTGGTACGAGCAGCTCCTCCACAATCAGAGCGCCCTGGTGCTGCGGGCCCGGTTGCGGGCTCGGCCCAACACCGTGGTGACCTCGGTGCCCTTCCACCTCCGGGCCGACGGGATCGAGGTGGTCGGCACCCCCCGGTGAGGCCGCCCCTACCGGGCGAACATCATCATCCACTGCTCCTGGGTCTGGGGCCGGAACACGACGTTGCGGCGTCGGACCTCGGCCATGGGGGCGGACGGCTTCTCGGAGTAGAGGTGGCCGGGGTAGAGCACGGTGTCGTCGGGGACCTGGGCCAGCCGCTGGGTGAGGGAGAAGTACATCTCTTCGGGGTCGCTGCCGGGCAGGTCGGTGCGCCCGCACCCGTCGAGGAACAGGGTGTCGCCGCCCAGCAGGCGCCCCTCCACGAGGAAGCACTGGCTGCCCGGGGTGTGGCCCGGCGTGTGGATCAGGGTGATGGGGATCTCGCCCACCATCACCGTGTCGCCGCTGGCGTGGCCCACCAGGTGCTCCTCACCCACGCCCGTGGCCCGGCTCACCCAGGGCACCTCGTCGGCTTGCACGTGCACCGGCACCTGGGTGCGGTCCAGGAGCTCGGCCAGGCCGGCGATGGGGTGACCCATGAGCGATCCGCCGACGTGGTCGGGGTGGTAGTGGGTGGCGAGGGTGCCGACGAGCCGCATGCCGTCGGCCTCCAGCACGTCGAGCAGGCCGGGCACGTCGTAGGCCAGGTCGACGGCCACCGCCTCGCCCGTCTCTCGGTCGCCGACCAGGTAGACGAAGTTGACCATCTGCTGGGCGATCGGGTCGTCCTCGGCGACGTCCATCCCGGCGAGGAGCTGGCGGAAGTAGAGGCGGTCGTCGGCCATGGCGGCCATGCTGGCACGCCGCCGGACGCGGCGGTGGGCCGCCGCCCGAGGGCGCGGCCCACCTCCTGGTGTCCGGGTCGGGCTCAGCCGACGGCGGGGCTGAGCACCGCAGCGGGCGGAGCGACATCGGCGCCGTCGTCGGTCGCCGCCGGCGTGCGGAAGCCCTTGACGGCCATGTACACGCCGACCGACAGCTCCCAGGCCCCGATCGGGAGGGCCATGAGCAACGCCGCCGAGGAGACCTGCTCCCAGCCGCCGAACAGCGTGACGGTCGACGAGGCGAGCAACATCGGGGCACCGATCACGCCGAGGGTCGGGATCCATCGGGGCACCAGCCCGGAGCGGCGCAGGACCGTGGCGAAGCAGAGGGCGTTGACGGCCGGGATGACGCCGGGACCGAGGAGGAAGGTCCAGTCTTTCACCGCCACGAGGGCGTCGGCGGTGGTGGTGAGCGTGGCGGCGTCGCCGCCGTTCTGGCGCAGGGAGTAGACGGCCAGGACGGCGATGACGCCGGTGAAGATCGTCGCCGCCTCCAGAGTCCGGCTGGCGACGAACCCGACGGCGCGTCCGGGGCCGTGGCGCTTGACGACCGGGTAGACGGCGACGGCGGTGCCGATACCGGTGAGGGCGGTGAGGATCTCGATCAGCCCGCCCCACAGGACGCCTTGGTCGTTCCCGGCGCCGAGCACGAAGTTCGGGTCGTCGAGGACGCCGCCGTAGAGCCCGAGGGCGGGGATCGAGAACACGAACGTGCCGATGTAGAAGAGGCCGGCGGCGAGGGCCGCCTTCCTCGTCGGATCCATCGGGGGCGTGGGCGTGGTGGTCATGGTCGGTTCCCTTCGTGTCGGGGCACAGGGCCCTCGGTTGTCGATGCGTCGGGCGGCAGTGGGGTGAGGGAGACCAGGGGGAGGCCGACGTCGCGCAGCTTCTGGAGGAGGCCGTGCAGTGCCGCTTGGTCGACCACCGGTCCCCGGATGACGGTGGTGCCGTCGCTCTCGATGGAGAGGCTCAGCCCGTCGAACCAGGCCGCCCACCGCGGTTCGAGATGTCCCCTGACGCGGATCTCGTACTGCGGGGTGGTCGTGGGCTCAGCGGCCGGAACGCCGGTTCTCGACTCGGTGGTGCGGTCCTCTGTGCTCACGGAGGGACCGTACGAACGGACCTGGTGAGTGGTCATCACCACATGTGGTGAACGACGTGGTGATCGTGCCCAGGGCTACAGCCCGAGCTCGTCGGCGCGGCGCACCGCGGCCCGGCGGTTGGTCACGCCGAGCTTCGTGAAGATGTTCTTGGTGTGGGTCCGGACGGTGTTCAGCGACACCATGAGCTCGGCGGCGATCTCCGGTCCGGTCAGCTCGCTGCGGAGGAGCCGTAGGACGTCGAGCTCCCGGCGGCTCAGCTCGTCGACGATGCCCTGGCGCGCTGGCGTCGGCCCTGAGCCGACGCCCGCCTCGAGGATGGTTCGAGCGCGATCGGCGGTCCGGCCATGGCGGACCGCGGCATCGAGCAGAGTCGTCATCGGTGGGCCGGCATCGAGGAAGACCCGGACGTACCCCTCGGCTGCGGCCCGGGTCAGGCTGTCCTCGATGGCCGACAGCGCCTGTTGGGTGTCGCCCTCGGCCTGGTGGGCGAGGGCGAGCAGCAGCAGCGCCTCGACGGCGCTGCCGTCACGGCGGCCGGCCTCGGCCGCGGCGAGGAGGCGCTGCAGCAGGTGTGTGGCGTCGGCGGCGCGGCCGGAGGCGAGGAGCACGCGGGCGAGGGTGAGGTGCTCGTACTCGCGGAGGTAGTCGGGATCGTCGTCGGCCGTCAGGCCGGAGCGGTCGGCCCAGTCCCGGGCGCCGTCGAGGTCGCCGGCGGCGAGCAGCATCCGGGTCGTGGTGGCGGTGACGGGCCGCACTCGGGGGGAGTAGTCGGTGTCGTAACGCTGCTCCGCCTCCCGGAGGAGGTCGATGCCGCCGACGTGGTCGCCGCCGATGGTGCGGAGACGGGCCTCGACGACCCGCCAGCGGTGGGCGTGTTGGGCCAGGGCCAGGTGCTCTCCCAGGTCGAGGCTGGCTCGGAGATGTTCGGCCGCGGCGTCGAGCTCGTTCCGTTCGAGGTGCAGCTCGCTCAGCCCGACGTGCATGTCGGGGGCGCCGCGCAGAGGCGCGTGGGTGGCGGCGAGCTCGAGCCCGGCCGTGAGGGCCCGCCGCGCCGCGCCGAGATGGCCCTGGGCGAGCTGGATGTCGGCCAACCCCAGAGAGCAGCCGAGGATGTCGGAGAAGTGCCCGGCCCGCTCGAAGGCGGCGATGGCCGCGGTGTACCGGAGCTCGGCGGCTTCGAGGTCGCCGCCGGCCCAGTGGGCGAGCCCGATGAGGGCATCGGCGGCGCCGAGACCGATGTGGTCGTCGGGGTCGCTGAGGGCGGCGGCTCGCCTCCCATGGGCGATCGTGCCGGCCCGGTCACCGCGGAGCAGGGCGAGGCCGGCGCGGTACATGGCGACCTGGGCGGGCAGGCGGCGGTGCTCGGCGTGATCGCGGACGATCATGTCGTCCTTCGGTCGATCCGGGTCGAGCCATCCCTCGACGTCGTCGAGGAGGGCAGCGACGCCGTCGACGTCACCGCGGACCATGTGGGCCCCGACCAGTCCGAGGGTGAGCACGGGACGGTTTCCGAACACCTCGGGCGGGAGGGCATCGAGCCACGCCTGCTGTGTCGCCTCCTGGCGGGCCTGGCGCAGCTCCGGGAGGGCCAGCTCGATGAGGTCGGCGGCCCTCGGGACGTCCTCGGCGGCCAGGGCGTGGCGGATGGCCTCGGGTCGGTCGCCGTGGGCCTCGAACCAATCGCTCGCCCGGCGGTGGAGGTCGGCGACTCGCTCGGGGTGCTCATCGGTGAGGCGGGCCCGGAGCACGTCGGCGAAGAGGTGGTGGTACCGGTACCACCGCCGGCGGTCGTCGAGGGGGACGAGGAAGAGGTTCGAACGTTCGAGGGCTTCGAGGGTGGTCGTGGCGTCGCCGCGGCCGGTGACCACCGCGCACAGAGAGGCGGTCAGTCGGCTCAGGATCGAGGTCTCGAGGAGGAACATGCGGATCGGGTCGGGCTGTCGGTCCAGCACCTCGTCGACGAGGTAGTCGACGACGAACCGGTCGTCGCCGGCGAACCCGGCGATGAAGGCCGACGGGTCGTCCCGGCCCTGGAGCGACAGGGCGGCGAGCTGCAGGGCAGCGATCCATCCTTCGGTCCGGCCTTCGAGGGTGGCGAGGTCGGCTGCCGCGAGATCGAGGCCCATGGTGTCGTTGAGGTACGTCGCCGCCTCCTCGGCGGTGAAGCGCAGGTTGGCCGCCCGCATCTCGACGAGCTCGCCGCGCCCTCGTCGGCCAGCCAGCGGCCATGGGGGATCGGCCCGGCTGGCGAGGACGAGGTGGAGCTGCTCCGGGAGGTGGTCGACCAGGAACTGCATCGACTCGTGCACGTCGAGGGACTCGACGACGTGGTAGTCGTCGAGCACCAGGACGACATCGTCGGGGAGGGCGGCGACGTCGTTGAGCAGAGCGGAGACGACGACATCCAACGACGATGGCGTCGCTTGCAATGTGGCGAGGGCGTCGGTCCCGACATCGGGAGCAACCTTTCGCAACGCAGCGATGACGTAGGTCCAGAACACCGACGGGTCGCTGTCGCGCCGGTCGAGGGACAGCCACGCGACGGGGCCCGGGCTCGGGTCGTCGGGCGCCAGCCAGCTGGTGAGAAGGGTGGTCTTGCCGAACCCCGCCGGTGCGGACACGAGCACCAGGGGCGGCAGAGCCTCGCGGTCGAGGCGCTGTTCGAGCCGGGCGCGGACCACGACGCTCCGACGGGGTCGGGGGACGCGGAGCTTGCTCTCGAGGAGGGG
>CAZXRA010000010.1:0-3148 GCA_964643485.1 uncultured Iamiaceae bacterium
GCGGGCCGCGCGCCCCCCCCCCCCCCGCGCGGCGGCCCCACGCCGCGGCGGTCGTAACCGTCGGGGCACTCGGCTCGGGGGCGGTAGGCCTCGTGGGCGAGCCAGCGCTCCATGTGGCCGAAGCAGTTCTGGTTGGCCACCAGCTCGATGCCGTGGCCGGCGCAGAGGGCATCGAGCCAGGTGAGGTCGTTGGGGGTGAGGGGGGAGGCGTTCGTCCACACGGCGTCGTGGCCGGGGTGGGCGAAGGTGTGCTCGGTGTAGAGCTGGAACTGGGTGTAGCGGGCGAGGGCGAGGAGGTCGACGAAGCGCTCCAGGGTGGCTCTCGTGGGGACGCGGTCCCGGCTGATGTCGAGCATGTAGGCCCGGACAGGGATGTCAGGGTGGTCCTCGACGCGCAGCGGGGGGAGGCCATCGGGGCTCTGGTCGCGGATCTGGGCGAGGAGGGCGGTGGCGTAGCGGAGGCCGGCATCGTCGCCGTGGTCGATGCGGATGCCGTCGTCATCGATGGTCAGGCGGAAGCCCTCGGGCGGGAGGTCGGTGGCCAGTGTTGCTGTCGGTCGGATGTTCGGATCGATGGGGGCACCGGCGAGCGACTCGAGCCGGCGGGGCCGGGGGAGCAGGATCAGGGCGTCGGGGCGCGTCATCTGGTCATCCGAGGTCTCGGACCATGAGCTGGGTGTGGCCACGGCTGCCGTCGCGCCTGCGCAGGCCAGGCATCGCTTCGGGGCCGCCCTTGGTGGTGAAGCCCAGGCTCTCGAAGAAGGCGATGGCGCCGTGGTTCTCAGCCCAGGTGCCGAGGTGGCAGCCGGGGATGCCCTCCACGCGGAGGACGTCGAGCCAGAGCTGGACGAGTCGGCGGCCCAGTCCGAGGCCCCGGGCGTGGGGGAGCAGGTCGATGTGGAGGTGGGCGGGCCAGCGGGTGTCGGCAAAGGCCGGGGCGGGGAGGTTGCGGTGGGCGGCGGCCCGAGTCAGGTCGGCCAGGGCCCGCCCGAGGACGGGGGCGGTGCCGGGACGGGCGAGGAGGCCGCGCCGGAGCAGGTGGGGGGAGATGAGGTGGGCGGGGGAGGGGACCCGGGTGGTGTCCCGGCAGCCGAGGAGGTAACCGGCGACCTGGCCGTCGATCTCGGCGACCCAGGCCGATTCGGGTTCGTGATCGACGTACCAGGTGCTGAACAGGTCGGCGAAGCTCTCGGCGTCGCGCCACTGCCAGGCGATGGGGTCGCCCATGTAGCCGGTGGTGAAGCAGATGCGCCGAACGGCCTCCCGGTCGCGCCGCTCGTACCCCCTGATGCGAGCCTCGGCCACAGGGGGACAGTAGGCCTCAGGCGGCTCGGTGGTGGCCCGATCGCCTTTCGGCCCTCCGGGGTGGCCGTGGTACGTTGACCGACTCCTGGGGGTCAGTCCCAGGGCCACGTCGGAGTGGCGGAATTGGCAGACGCGCTAGCTTGAGGGGCTAGTGCCCGCAAGGGCGTGGGGGTTCAAGTCCCCCCTCCGACACGAACCGTGGTACATGGACGAGCCAGGGTGATGCTCGCAGAGAAGGACCGCGGCTCCCGATCCGCGTGGTACATGACCTTGAGGCCCCACTCGGCGTAGACGTTCGCCTTCTGAACCGGGGGAAGCAGCGCGAATCCATCGGCCAGACGCTCACCGCAGGAGAGCAGCAGACGCCGAAGTTCGTTCTCTTCGATCATCTGGGACTGCCGCGCGTAGAGGGGACATCTGAGCTGGCTTGCCCGTGAGGGTGGCCTGAGAGGATGTTCACGTGCCCAAGCCCTACCCGCAGGAGTTCCGTGACGATGTCGTGCGCGTCGCGCGTGGTCGCCCGGAGGGGGTGACCCTCGAGCGGGTCGCCGCCGATTTCGGGATCCATCCGATGACGTTGTCGAAGTGGCTCCGCCAGGCCGCCGTCGACGAGGGCGACAGGCCCGGTGTGAGCTCGGCGGAGTCGGCCGAGACCCGGGCGTTGAAGCGTCGGGTCCGGCTGCTCGAGCAGGAGAACGAGGTGCTGCGCCGAGCAGCCGCGTACCTGTCCCAGGCGAGCCTCCCAAAAGGTTGATGTACCCGCTCGTGCGCGAGCTCGCTGACGACGGGATCCCCGTCACGGTGTCGTGTCGGGGTACTGAAGTTGGCTCGCGCCGCCTACTACCGCTGGCTGAACACGCCGTTCACCGACGGCCAGCTCGACGAAGCCTGGTTGGCCAACGCGATCTTCGACGCCCACCGCGACGACCCCGAGTTCGGGTATCGGTTCCTCGCCGATGAGGTCCGCCAAGGCGACCACGACGTGTCGGACCGGGTGGTGTGGCGGATCTGCCGTGATCACCAGTGGTGGTCGGTGTTCGGCAAACCCAAGCGGGGCAAGGGCTCCAAGCCCGGCACCCCAGCCCATGACGACCTCGTGCGCCGGGACTTCACCGCGACGGCCCCCAACGAGCTGTGGCTCACGGACATCACGGAACATCGGACGCGTAAAGGGAAGATCTACCTCTGCGCGATCAAGGACGTGTTCTCGAACCGGATCGTCGGCTGGGCCATCGACGAGCGCATGAAGGCCCGCCTCGTCGTCGCCGCGATCGAGATGGCCGTCGCCCGCCGAGACGGCGACGTCGCCGGCTGCATCGTTCACTCCGGACAGGGCAGTCAATTTCGCGCTCGCAAGGTGCACCGGGCTCTCACCCGCCATCAGATGGTCGGCTCGATGGGCCAGGTCGGCGCAGCCGGCGACAACGCTGCGATGGAATCGTTCTTCGCGCTCTTGCAGAAGAACGTCTTGGATCGGCGCACCTGGGCCACCCGCGACGAGCTGCGCATCGAGATCGTCACCTGGATCGAGCGCACCTACCACCGCCGCCGACGCCAAGCCCGCCTCGGCCGATTGACCCCCATCGAATACGAGATGATCATGACCCCACAGACGGCAACCGCCGCCTGACTACCCACTGTCCCCTCTACGCGCGGCAGTCCCGTACGTCCGTCGGCGACGTCGACGGACGCGCGGACGGTAGGATCGTGTCCCCTGGGGTGGTGTAGGTCGGTGGGGTCCACCACTTGGGTGGGCCACCGGCGAGATCCTCGACGTGTCCTAGCCGGGATACGAACAAGGAGACACCGCCGGTGGCCCTCTCAGAGTTTGACCTGTCCGAGC
>CAZXRA010000011.1:0-32796 GCA_964643485.1 uncultured Iamiaceae bacterium
AAGGCCCGGGGCTCGGCCTTCGAGGAGGTGGCCGACACCGTCCTCAACTGCCAGTACTACGCCCGCAACCTGGCCCGCTTCCTGCGGGACAAGCCCCGCCGCACCGCCCTGCCCGGCCTGGTGCGGGCCTGGGAGCGCCACCTCCCCAAGGGCGTCGTCGGGCTCATCGCCCCGTGGAACTACCCGCTGGCCCTCTCCATCGGCGACGGCCTGCCCGCCCTCATGGCCGGCAACGCCCTCGTCCTCAAGCCCGATTCGCAGACGCCGTTCACCACCATCCGGGCCTTCGAGCTCCTGGAAGAGGCCGGCCTGCCCCGCGGCCTGGTGCAGATCGTCACCGGCCCCGGCTCGGTGGTGGGCGAGGCCATCATCGACCTCACCGACTTCGTGATGTTCACCGGGTCAACCGCCACCGGGCGCCGGGTGGCGGCCCAGGCCGGCCAACGCCTCATCGGGTGCTCGGCCGAGCTGGGTGGCAAGAACCCGATGATCGTGGCGGCCGACGTCGACCTCGACCGGGCCGTGCGGGGTGCCTTGGCCGCCTGCTTCTCCAACACCGGCCAACTCTGCATCTCCATCGAGCGCCTCTACGTCGAGCGCCCCATCGCCGAGGAGTTCACGGCCCGCTTCGCCGAGGCCACCACCGCCCTCCGCCTCGGGGCCGGCCAGGACTTCGGGTCCGACGTGGGCTCGCTCATCTCCCAGGACCAGCTCGACAAGATCACCGAGCACGTGGCCGACGCCGAGGCCAAGGGGGCCAAGGCCGTGGCCGGCGGGAAGGCCCGCCCCGACCTGGGCCCGTTCTTCTACGAACCCACCGTGCTCACCGGCGTCACCCCGGAGATGGACGTCTACGCCGAGGAGACCTTCGGCCCCCTCGTCTCGATCTACCCCGTCGACTCGCTGGACGAGGCGGTCGAGCGGTCCAACGACACCGAGTACGGCCTCAACGCCAGCATCTACATCGACGACGTGCGGCGGGGCCGCCGCCTGGCCGAGCGAATCGAGGCGGGCACGGTGAACGTCAACGACGGCTACCAGTCGGCGTGGGCGGCCACCGGTAGCCCCATGGGCGGCATGAAGGCGTCGGGCCTGGGGCGGCGCCACGGCAAGGAGGGCCTGCTCAAGTACACCGAGAGCCAGACCGTCGCCGTCCGCTCCGCCCTGGCCGAGAAGATCCAGGTGGCCCCGGAGCCCGGCGACACGGTCAAGCGCCTCACCGCCCTCCTCCGCAGCGCCAAGCACATGCCGTTCTGATGGACGTCGAAATCGAGCCCGCCCCTGACCTGAGCGACCTCCGGGCCGTCTTCTTGTCCTGCACCCTGAAGCGCGCACCGGAGCGCTCCCACACCGAGGGCCTGGCCTCGCTCTCCATGGAGATCATGCGCCGCCACGGTGTCGCCGTCGACCTGATCCGGGTGGTCGAGCACGACGTCCCCCCCGGCGTCTACCCCGACATGACCGAGCACGGCTGGGACACCGACGAGTGGCCCACCATCCAGGCCCAGGTGATGGCGGCCGACATCCTGGTCCTGTGCACCCCCATCTGGCTGGGAGAGAAGTCGTCGGTGTGCACGAAGGTGATCGAGCGCCTCTACGCCAGCTCCGGCGACCTCAACGCCAAGGGCCAGTGGGCGTACTACGGGCGGGTCGGCGGCTGCTTGGTGACCGGCAACGAGGACGGCATCAAGCACGTGGCCATGAACGTCCTCTACTCGCTGCAGCACCTGGGCTTCACCATCCCGCCCCAGGCCGACGCGGGCTGGATCGGCGAGGCCGGGCCCGGGCCCTCCTACCTCGACGAGGGGTCGGGCGGTCCCGAGAACGACTTCACCAACCGCAACACCACCTTCATGACGTGGAACCTGTTGCACCTGGCCCGGATGCTCAAGAACGCGGGCGGCATCCCCGCTCACGGCAACCAGCGCCCGGTCTGGGACGGCGGAGGGCACTCCGACCTGCCGGCCCGGCCGGAGAATCCCGAGTACCGCTGACGCCGACCCGTCAGGTGCCGGTGAGCTGGGCGACCATGGGGGCGAAGTCGTGGGCCTTGTCGCCGGGGATCACGTGGTACGAGTAGCCCCAGCGCTCCCGTCGTTCGTGGATCATCTCGACGACCTCGGTGGCGCTGCCCACCAGGCCCAGGGGTGACTGGCGGAGGGAGGCGGCGTCCGAGCCGAACAGGGCGGCGATGCCCTCGATCAGGGCCTGGTCCTCGGTGATCTCGGCCGCGGCCAGCCAGGCGTTGAGCTCCAGGTCGGCGAAGCGGTCGCCGGCGCCCTCTTGCACCCACGCCACCTTCTGGTCGATCCGGTCGGCCATGGCGTCCTGGGCCGCGGCCTCGTCGACCTCGCCGGAGTGGATGGAGGCGTTGACGCCGACGATGTCGGCCGTGGCCCCGGCCCAACGCAGCAGCCGGGGGGCACCTCCGCCGACGAGGATGGGCGGCCCGCCCAGGCGGTGCGGGGCCGGGGTGCCGTCGAGGTCGGTCACCTGGTAGTGCTCGCCCGCGAAGCTGAACGGGCCCTCGCCCCACAGGCCCTTCAGGACGGCGGTGTGCTCCTGGAGGCGGGTGACCCGGACGCCGGGGCGGTCCATGGGGATGCCGGAGGCGTCGTAGTCGAAGCGCTTCCAGCCCGCCCCCAGGCCCACCTCCAACCGGCCCTCGGCGATCTGGTCGATGGTGGCCAGCTCCCGGGCCAGGGGCACGGGGTGGCGGTAGTCGCAGTCGAGCACGAGGGCCCCGACGTTGAGGGTGGTGGTCACCGCGGCGAAGGCGGCCATGGCCGCGATGGGCCCCGGGCCCTCGTCGAAGTGGTCGGGCACGAACACGGTCGAGTAGCCGAGCTGCTCCACCTCGCGGGCGGTGTCGAGCCACGATCGGCCGGAGAACGGGTGGTGGAGCTCGACGGCGAAGCGGAAGCGGCGAGGGTGGGCCATGGCGCGGTTCTAGTCGCCAGACCCGGCGGGTGGGGCACGGTCCGCGTCGTGTCGACGACAGGTCACCGCATTGGCCCCGGTGGTCGAGCAACGTCCCTGTCTTTTCCTGCATGATGGCTGCAAGGAGTGCCCGGAGGCGCCGGGCCGGAGAGGACGCCATGGTCGATCCCGATCCGCTGCCGGTGAAGCTGGGGCCCGTCTCCAACGGCGAGTTCCTGCCCCTGCCCCACACGCCGACGGTGGCCGAGGCCATCCGCCGCACCCACGCCCTGGCCGACGAGAACGCCCGCCGCCTGGGCATCTCCCGGCGCCGCTTCCTCAGCGGCTCCATGGGGGCGGCCGCCACCTTCCTGATGCTGGCCGCCTGCTCCAAGGAGGAACGGGCCAGCCGGAACGAGGCCCCCGGCGGCACCTTCGACATCCCGCCCGAGTCGACCATCGACGAGGACGCGGCCATCGACGCCCTGGGCGGCGACGAGTTCATCTTCGACGTGCAATCGCACTACGTGAACCAGAACCTGGCCGTCCCCGGCGGGGAGTGGACCTCGGCCTTCCCCCACGCCGCCTGCCCCGAAGGCGCGGCCGACGGCGACCCCCGGGCCTGCTTCACCGTCGACGCCTACTTCCGCGAGATGTTCGCCCGCTCCGACACCTCCATGGCCATCCTCTCCGCCCTCCCCGCCCTGGTGGGCGGCTTCCTCGACCCCGACGACATGACCCACGCCGTCGACGTGGCCACCCGTCTCGGCTGCGACGGACGGGTGCTCATCCACGGCGGGGCCTACCCCCACCAGGGGCCCATCGAGGAGGCCCTGCTGGCCATGACCGACACCCGGGACCGCTACGACATCGCCGCCTGGAAGATCTACACGATGACCCCGCCGGCCGATCACTTCTTCTTCGACGACCACGACCCGTCCCGCCCCCAGATCGGCCAGCGCTTCATCGACCACGTGCGGGAGATCGGGCCGCCGATCATCTGCACCCACAAGGGCATCTCGTCCATCGTGGGCGCCACCCCCGAGCTGGCCTCGCCTGTCGACATCGGGCCCGCCGCGGCCCGCAACCCCGACATCAGCTTCGTCGTCTACCACTCCGGCTTCGAGCCCGGCGGCGAAGGGGTCGGCCCCTACGACCCCGACGACCCCGATCCGCAGGGCGTCGACCGCCTCGTCCGCTCCTTGGCCGACAACGACATCGGCCCCAACGAGAACGTCTACGCCGAGCTGGGCGGTACGTGGTGGTTCATCATGCGTGATCCCACCATGGCGGCCCACGTGCTGGGCAAGCTCCTCCTCTACGTGGGCGAGGATCGGGTGGTCTGGGGCACCGACTCCATCTGGTTCGGCACGCCCCAGGACCAGATCCAGGCCCTGCGCACGTTCCAGATCTCGCCCGAGCTGCAGGAGCGCCACGGCTATCCGGAGCTCACCGACGAGATCAAGCGCAAGATCTTCGGCCTCACCTCGGCCGAGCTCTACGGCGTGGAGCCCATCACCGGGGCCTGCGACGTCGACCCCGCCGCCATCGAGCGGATCCGGGCCGCCCTGCCCCCGGCCCGCACCTACGGCGCCACCACTCGCGCCGCCGCCGCCCGCCACATCGCCGCCCACACCGCCATGGTCGGCTTGTAGACAGACCCACGAACATTCATGTTCGTGGGTCTGGTACGGTCCCGCCATGGCACCACCCCTCCCACGGCGGGCGGCCGCCCTGCTCGCCGCCCTCGGCCTCCTCCTCGGCGGCGCCGGCTGCTCCGACGACGACACCGGAGCACCGGCTGCCACCACGCCGCCGTCCTCCGCCGGCGAGGACGGGGCGACGCCCACGACCGACCCCGGTGAGGCACCGCCACCCGAGCAGTACTCGGGCCCAGACGACGGCTTCTACGAGGTGCCCGACCCCCTCCCGCCCGGCGAGCCCGGCCAGCTCATCCGGGTCATGGACCTGGGCCAGGCCGACGGGGCCCGCACCCTCCGGGTGATGTACCACTCCCGCGACGCCCAGGACCGCGACCGGGCCGTCACCGGCATCGTCACCCACCCCACCGCCGAGGCCCCCGAGGACGGCTGGCCCGTCGTGTCCTGGGCCCACGGCACCTCCGGCCTGGCTTCCCCGTGCGCCCCGAGCCGTCAGGGCGACCCCGCCCCCGGCTTCGGCATCGAAGGCGTCCACGTCGCCACCGACTACATCGGCCTGGGCCCCGTCGGGGAGCTGCACCCCTACCTGTCGAAGCCGAGCGAGGGCCACAGCGTGATCGACGCCGTGCGGGCCGCCCGCCTCCTTCCCGATGCCCACGCTGGCGACCGGTGGCTCGCCATCGGGCACTCCCAGGGCGGCCACGGGGCCATGTCGGCCCACGAGCTGGCCGGCGGCTACGCCCCCGAGCTGGAGCTGCTGGGCACCGTGGCCCTGGCCCCCGGGGCCGTGTTCGAAGAGGTCTACGGCGGCATCGATCCCATCGTGACCGGCATCGTCACCGCCCTGGGCCTGGTCGGCGCCTCCGACGAGTACCCGGAGATCGACCCGGCCGACTACTTCACCCCTGAGGCCGCCGCCGCGGCCGAGACGATCCGCACCGGGTGCCTGGACGAGATCACCGAATCGTTCCTGGGCGTCGGCTTCGAGTCGCTCTTCACGGATGACCCCCGCACGACCGAGCCCGCGGCATCCCTCATCCTCGCCAACGATGTCGGGCACGTCGCCGTCGACGACGTGCCCCTGTTCCTGGTGTCGGGCACGATCGACGACCGAGTCGTCATCGAGCGGGTGCGCGACCTCTTCGACCGGTTGTGCGGCGCTGGGCAGGTGACCGAGCTCCTGGTCGTCGAAGGCGCCGACCACGGCAGCATCATCCCCGAGACATCGGAGCAGACCACGGCGTGGATGGAGGCCCGCCTGGCTGGCGACGAACCCGTCGACTCCTGCGGGGGGGCGGGCGGGTGAGCCGCCCGGGGCCCTCGCTCGCCGGACGCCGCGTCGTCATCACCGGCGCCGCCCGGGGCATCGGCGCCGCCCTGGCCCAGCGCCTCCACGAGCGGGGCGCCCGAGTCGCCCTGGCCGGCCTGGAACCCGACCTGCTGGCCGGCGTGGCCCACTCCTGCGGCAACGCCCCCTGGTGGACGTGTGACGTCACCGACCAGGAACAGGTGGAGGCAGCGGTGGAGGGGGCCGCCGACGCCCTCGGGGGACTCGACGTCGTGGTGGCCAACGCCGGCATCGCTGCCCAGCTCCCCCTCGTGGGCGGCGATCCGGAGGTGATGCGCCGCACGCTCGACGTCAACGTGATGGGCGCGTACCTGACCCTGCGGGCCGCCGGTCCCCACGTGAGCCACCGGGACGGCTACGCCGTGGCCGTCGCCTCCGTCGGCGCCGCCGTCCAGCCCCCGCTCATGGGTGCCTACAGCGCCTCCAAGGCCGCCGTCGAGGCGCTGGGCAACACCCTGCGGGTGGAGATGCGCGCCACCGGGGCCCGGGTCGGCGTGGCCTACTTCGCCGAGCTCGACACCGACATGACCAGCCGGGGCTTCGGCACCGAGGCCGCCGCCCGACTCACCGGCGGGCGCACCATCACCCGGGTCACCCCGCTGCGAGCGGGCATCGACGCCCTGGAGCGGGGCATCGCCCGTCGGTCCCGGATCATCGTGGCTCCCCGTTGGGCCGCGCCGATCCTCCCCCTGCGCATGGCGGTGCAGCCCGTCATCGACGTAGCCCTCCGGTCCCGTTTGCCGGAGGCCCTGCGCATCGCCCGGGAGGAACGGGTCGAGCTGACCACACCTCAGCCGGGCGGGGAACGATGACCGCCCCTGCCGCCACCGAACCACGGATCGCGCCCGGCGCCCGGGCCGACGTCGGCGTCTTCACCTGGACCTTCAGCCACATCGCCGGCTGGGTGGGCGGCACCTCGCCCCCCCACCTCTTCCTCACCCTGGGCCGTCACCGGCGCCTGTTCCGGGGCTGGCTGCGCTTCGCCGGCCGCCTCATGCCCGGCGGGCGCCTCCCCCGGCGGGAAACCGAGCTGGTGATCCTGCGCGTCGCCCACCAGGCCGGCTGCACCTACGAGTGGGACCACCACGTGGGGCTGAGCCGCCGGGCCAGGGTGACCGCCGCCGAGGTCGAGCGCCTGGCCGGAGACCTCGACGCCGCGGCGTGGACCCCACGAGAGCACGCCCTCCTCGCCGCCGCCGACGAGCTGACCGCCACCGGCGACCTGGGCGATGCGACGTGGGCCGACCTGCGCCGTCACCTGGACGAGAGGGAGGCCATCGAGCTGGTGCTGCTCGCCGCCCACTACCGGATGCTGGCCACCACCATCGCCACCCTGCGGGTGCAGCCCGACCGGCATCGGCGCCGGTCACGCCGTGGCTGACCGGCCCGGACCGCTGCCCCGGGGGCGCCACCACCTCAGCCGCGAGGAGGTGCAGGCCGCCCAGCGGGGCCGCATGATGCTCGCCCTGGCCGAAGCCATGGCCGAGAAGGGCTACGCCGCCACGTCGGTGGCCGACGTCCTCACTCGCGCCGGCGTGTCGCGGGAGACCTTCTACCAGCAGTTCTCCTCCAAGCTCGACTGCTTCCTCCAGACCTTCGACACCGCGGCCGACCTCCTCCTCGCCACCGTGGAGGGCAGGATCGACCGGCGGGGCTCGCGGGCCGAGCGCATCGAGCGGGTCCTCACGACCTACCTCGACGCCCTGGCCGGTCAGCCCACCTTCGCCCGCCTGTTCCTGGTGGAGTCCTACGCCGCCGGCCCCGCCGCCATCGAGCGCCGGGCCGCCGTCCAGGCCCGCATGGTCGACGCCCTGGCCGTCCTGCTGGAGATCGAAGAGGAACAGGACCGCTTCGCCTGCCAGGCCGTGGTGGCCGCCGTGGGCACCATGGTGACGGTGCCCCTCGTCAGCGGCGACGTGGCCGCGGTGCGGGCCCTGCACGAGCCCCTCCTCGCCCTCTCGCTCCGGGTGTTCACAGCCTGATCGAGGCGCTGCCCCTGCCGAACTGCTCGCCTGCGACCTCGTCACCATCGATGCCCGCCTTGCCCAGTCCCGGGGCCGCCGTGCACGGGTGCGCCTCCTCACCTGAGAGCGACGGCGAGACGGGTGAGGCCGGCGGCGTCGGGGACGGCGATGCGGACGGTGCCGGGGAGGCCGAAGCTGGTGCAGTCGCGCACGGCGATGGCATGGGCGGCGAGGGCGGCGCGCAGCTCTGGCGCGTCGACCAACACCCAGTTGGCGTCGGAGGGGGCGGCCTCGTAGCCGTGGGTCGCCAGGAGATCCACCAGGTCGGCCCGCAGGGCGGCGACCCGGGCGGCCCAGTCCGGCAGGTCAACCGTCGCCAGCAGCGCGGGGAGGGCGGCGCAGGCCAGGCCGCCCACTGACCAGCCGGGCTGGCGGCGACGGATGGCAGCCGCGCCCTCCTCGTCGGGGGCCAGCGCGTAGCCCAGCCGTAGGCCGGGGCAGGCGAGGAGCTTGGTGAGCGACCCGACCACCCAGCTCCCCCGGTCGGCGTCGCCCCGGGTCCACGTCCCGGTGGCCAGCGGGTAGAAGGCCTCGTCCCACACCGCGGCTCGTTCGTCGGGCGGGGCGAGAAGGCCGCTGGGGCTGTGGGGGTTGGAGCGGAACCGGGGTCCCTCGGGGTCGAGGACGGGGAGGTGGCGGCGGTAGAGGGAGAAGTCGGGCTCGTCCACCCAGCCCCGGCCCAGGTGAGCGGCGACGAGGGCGATGGCCTCGGCCCCCCCGTTGGTGAGCACCAGCCGGGCCCGATCGACCCCCATCGAGGCGGCCAGGGCCGCCGTCGCCGCCGTGGCGTCGGGGTAGCGGCCCACCTCGGCGAGGTGGCGGGCCACCACCGGCGCCGGATGGGGAGCGACGGGGTTGAGGCTCATCGACAGATCGAGCACCTGCTCCACCGGCACGCCGAGGACGGCGGCCAGCCGGGACCCCTCGCCCCCGTGGTCGCCCGGCGGGAGGGCGACGCCGCTCATCGCCGACGCCGCCACGGCGCCACGGACGCGGCGGCGAGGACGGCGGCCAGGGCCAGGGACACGTCGCGGGACAGGCGGCAGGCGGCGGCGATGTCGGCGCCGACGGGGGGGCGACCGTCGCCCAGGGCGGCCCGTTCCTCGACACGCTCGCCGTAGCGGTTCACGCCTCCCAGCCGGACGCCCAGGGCAGCGGCGAAGGCGGCCTCGGCCACGCCGGCATTGGGCGACGGGTGGGCGGCGGCGTCGCGCCGGACGGTGCGGGCCACCTCGGCCGCCCGCGCCGGCCGGCACCCCATCACCAACAGGGCGGTGACCCGGGCGGGGACGTAGTTCGCCGCGTCGTCCAGGCGGGCGCTGGCCCACCCGAAGCGCTCGTAGCGGGGACTGTGGTGCCCGACCATGGCGTCGAGGGTGTTCACGGCCCGGTACCCCAACGCTCCGGGAGCCCCGGCCACCGCCCCCCACAGAGCGGGGGCGACCACGGCGTCGACCGTGTTCTCGGCCACCGACTCCACCACGGCCCGGGCCAGCTCCGCTTCGTTGAGCCTGCTCGGATCGCGGCCCACGAGGGCGGGCAGAGCGGTCCGGGCCGCGTCCAGATCACCGCGCTCCAGGGCGTCCCCGACGGTCGTCGCCGCCTCGGCCAGGCCCCGGCCAGCCACGGCCAGGGCGGTGGCGCTCGCCGTGCCCGCCAACGAGCGTCCTCCCGGGAGACCGACAGCGGCGCCCACGGCCACCCCCGTCGCGGCATGAAGCACGCCCCGGGACCGAGAGTCGGCCCACAGCCGTTCCTCCACGCGGGTCATGAGGGTGCCGAAGCGGGCCACGGGGTGCGGGTCGAGGGGCGGCTCGCCCACGAGCCGGTCGGCCACGACCCCGAAGGCCGAGCCCAGGAGGGCGGTCCCTGCCCTTCCCATCACGAGGCCCTCCACGTCGGGGCGATCCAGCGAACGGGACGGGCCGAGACCGGGCTGTGTCCCTCCGGGTCGCCCGACCTCGCCCGTCGGGGCCGTCCGGTGACCAGGACGGCCCGGCAGGCGGCCATCGTCACCACCGGGCGGCCAGGGCCAGCAGGCCTGCCGTCTCGCCCACCACGGCGGCCGCGCCCAGGACGTCGCCGGTGAAGCCGCCGAGACGGCGCCGGGCCAGGACCAGGACCGCGGCCCCTCCCGCCACCAGGGCCACCATGGCGGCGATGCCTGGGCCCCCGGTCCCCGAGCCGGCGAGCAGCAGGGCGAGGGCGAGACCACCGGCCCCGAGGGCCAGGACAGGCGGGCGCGGCCATCCCCGGGCCGGAGGCTCGGAAACGTTCATCGGCCCTGCCCGGTCGCTGACGGCGGTCTCCTCGCCGATGAAGCTCGAGGCCAGCCCGCCGGGGCGCGCGTAGGGCAGGGCGAGGGCGGCGACGGCCATGAGGGCGCGGGACGCGGCCCACAGGCCGGCCAGGACCAGGGCATGGGGCACGACCGATGCCAGGGCCGCGGTGCGGAGGACGAGGGCCATCCCGACCACGGCCACGCCGAAGGCGCCCGTCGTGGGGTCGGCCATCACCTCCAACCGCCGCTCGGTCGAGGCCAACGGAGGAAGCAGGCCGTCGGCGCTGTCGGCCAGGCCGTCGATGTGGAGGAGGCCGGTCAGGGCCAGATCGGCCGCCACCACCACGGCTGCGGCCACGAGCGGGGGCCAGATCTCCCCCGCCCCCCACCAGATGCCGCCCAACAGCAGGCCGAGGAGAGCGCCGACCAGGGGGAACCAGGCCAGGGTGCGGCGGTCGGGGCGGGCCGATCCGCCCAGCACGGTGAGGAAGGCGACGGCGGACCTCATCGCGGCCTCACGGGGCCTCGAGGCGCAGGCCCCGGCCGGCCACCACCAGCCACACGTCGTCGGCCACGGTGGCCACGGCCTGGTTCACCAGGCCCAGGGTGTCGCGGAAGTGGCGGCCCACGTCGGTGGACGGGTGCACGCCCAGGCCCACTTCGTCCGACACCACCACGGTCGGGCCCGTCCGAGCCACCAGCGCCGCAACCAACCCGTCGACGTCCACCGCGAACGGGTTCGCCGGGAGCCCCGATGGGTCGGATGCTCCGGTGGACGCGCCCGGCGGAGACGGGGCGCGGCCCGTCGCCGACGAATCGACATGCCAGTGCGCCGCCACCCACGTGCCCAGGGCGTCGACCAGCACCGGGCCGTCCTCCGTCGTCGCGAGGGCCCGAGCCAGGGCGGTGCCCGCCTCGATCGTCGCCCAGTCCGGCCCCCGCCGGGCCCGGTGCCCGGCGATGCGGGCCGCCATGTCGTCGTCGTCCGGAGAGCCGGTAGCGATGTAGGTGGGCGGGCCCGGCAGGCGAGCCATGATCTCCTCGGCGAAGGCCGACTTCCCCGACCGGGTGCCGCCGAGCACCAGGGTGAGCCCGGCGGCCCCGGTCGGCACGTCACCCACCGGCGGAGACGGGCTCCCCGGACTCCGAGGTGGCGAACACCTTGCGCCCGCCGTGCTGCAGGCTCAGCCAGCCGAAGACCACACCGGCCACCGACCAGAAGGCGGCCTGGCCGCCCAGGCTGGCCAGGCGGAAGCGCCAGATGAGCTTGGCCCCCACGGCGATCTCGTCGGGGTTGCCGGGCAGGAGGGCGAAGGCGACGCCGATCAACGCCACCCACACGGCGACCGCCGCCGGCTGGCGCAGGTGCTCGGGCCAGCCCCGGCCCCGGAGCCAGGCGCCGACCCGGAAGGCCACCACGGTGACGATCAGGGCGAGGGCGACGAGGCACAGGTAGGAGATGGTGCGCTCGTTGACCGACTTGGGATCGCCGACGGCGGGCGGGTTGGGCGGATACTTCAGGTACGGCACCAGGTAGACGGTGAGGAACCCGAGGCCGGCCAGGCGCAGGGCCCGCTTCCAGTCGGGCACGGTGCCGAGGCGGTGGCGGGCGGCGGCGAACACGATGCCGAAGATCGTGCCCAGGAACGTGCCGTAGAGGATCACGCCGAGGGAGCCGCCCAGCACCTGCACGTTGCGGCTGAACAGCGGGTCCTCGCCGACATCGCCGGCGGCGGCCGCAGCCGCCTCCTCGAGGGCGATGGCGTCGCGGATGGAGGGCTCCCCGAGGAGGAGCAGGGTGAGAGCGGTGGCGAGCGCGGCGATGACGCCGGCGCAGGCGCCGCGGAGGATGTAGGTCTTCACGATGTTCTCCCGAGACGGGCGCCCGGGGGCGCGGTCATCAGTGGCAGGGGGCCCCGACGAAGTGGCGGGCGTCGTGGAAGAACTCGTGGGTCGACTCGGCCATGCCGGCCAGCACCGTGTTGTCGAGGGTCATCAGGTAGATGCCGAAGGCGGCGACGGCCACCAGGAGCCAGGCCCAGGCCGGAACGGCGATGGCCTCGGGGGAGCTGACGGGGAGGGTCTCGGTTGCCATGTGTTTCCATCCTTCGTGGAGAGACGGCGGGAGGGGTGCCGATGGGAGATCTCCTGGCTCCCGGATCACCGCTCCCCCGGCCTTCCCAGGCGGATGCCCAGTGGCGTCGTCGGGTTCACTTCCCGGTCACAGTGGCGAGGACCGCGCCGGGTTCGCACCGGCTTCCCTCGTCATCGACGCCCGGACCGTAGCAGTGCCGGGCCATCCTGCCCAGGGTCCGTCCCGGCTAGAACGAGCGGCGTGCAGGGTGGCCTCCTCGTGTGCGGCACGGGCTCCGACGTGGGCAAGAGCCAGGTCGTGGCCGGCCTGTGCCGCCTGCTGGCCCGGCAGGGCGTACGGGTGGCTCCGTTCAAGGCCCAGAACATGGCCCTCAACTCCGCCGTCACCGCCGACGGCCACGAGATCGGGCGGGCCCAGTTCGCCCAGGCCCAGGCGGCCCGGGTGCCGGCCGAGGTGGCCATGAACCCGATCCTGCTCAAGCCGAGCGGCGACCGGGTGAGCCAGGTGGTGGTCCGGGGTCGGCCGCTGGGGGACATGACGGCGGCCGAGTACCACGAGCGCAAGCCCGAGCTTCTGTCCCTGGTGCTGGAGGATCTGGCCGACCTGCGGCGCCGCTTCGACGTGGTGATCGCCGAGGGGGCGGGGAGCCCGACCGAGATCAACCTGCTCGCCCACGACATCGTGAACCTGCGCATCGCCGAGGAGGCCGACCTGTCCGCCATCGTGGTGGGCGACATCGACCGGGGCGGGGTGTTCGCCGCCCTCTATGGCACCGTCGCCCTGCTGCCCGACCACTACCGGGCCCGGGTGCGGGGCTTCGTGATCAACAAGTTCCGGGGCGACCCGGCGCTGTTGGGCGACGGCTTGGCCGAGCTGGAGGCCCGCTCGGGCGTGCCCACCTTGGGCGTGGTGCCCATGGTCTCCGGCCTCGACCTCGACGCCGAGGACTCCCTCGCCCTCGACCGGCCTCGTCCGTCGGCCGGCCCGGCCCGGGCCGACGGGATCGACGTGGCCGTGGTGCGGTTCCCGCGCCTGTCCAACGTCACCGACGTCGACGCCCTGGCCTGCGAGCCGGGAGTGACGGTGCGCCTGGTCACCTCCCGCGCCGAGCTGGGGTCGCCCGACCTGGTGGTGCTGCCCGGCACCAAGGCCACGGTGGCCGATCTGGCCTGGCTGCGGGAGCGGGGCCTGGCCGATGCTGTGGCCTCGGTCGACGCCCTGGTGCTGGGGATCTGCGGCGGCTACCAGATGCTGGGCCGGGTGATCGTCGACGCCGTGGAGTCCCGAGCCGGCCGGGTGGCAGGCCTGGGCCTCCTCGACGTGACGACCGTCTTCGCCCCCGACAAGGTGACCCGCCGGCGGACGGGGACGGCCATGGGCCAGGCGGTGGCCGGCTACGAGATCCGCCACGGCCGCCCCAAGCGAGGGCCGGGGGCGGCCGGTTGGGTCCATCTGGATGCTGCGGAGGGGGCGATCGAGGACGAGGGGGCCGTCGACCTGGACGACGCTCACGTGCTGGGCACCAGCCTCCACGGCCTGTTCGAGGGCGACGCCTTCCGGGCCGCCTTCCTCACCGAGGTGGGACGCCGGGCCGGCAAGACGTTCGTCCCCGCCGGGGTGTCGTTCGCCGCCGCCCGCGAGGCCCAGTTCGACGCCGTGGCCGACCTCCTGGAGGCCCACCTCGACCTGGACGCCGTCTGGTCCCTCGTCGCCTCCGCCGGGTCACCGGTCGGCCCCGCCCTCCCCTGACCTCCCGCCGAACTTTGGACGGAGTTCGTTCCCCACGCCCGAACTCCGTCCAAAGTTGGGACAGGGGACGGGGTCGTCAGCGGGTGAGGGACCGGATGGCCTGGGGGAAGGTGTCGGAGTCGGCGTCGACGGCAGCCAGGGGGACGTAGTCGGCGCCGAGCAGGCCGGCCAGCTCCCGGGCCAGGCCCAGGCGAGCCATGCCGTCCTCGGCGTCGACCACCAGGGCCGGGACACCGAGAGTGGCCAGCTCGCCGGCAGCGGTGCGGGCCTCGGCCAGGGGGTCGTCGCCGCCGGCCGTGGCCCGCCCGTCGGTGACGAGCACGACCACCGGGGACAGGTCGCCGGTGCGGAGAGCCCGCTCGGCCAGCTCCCGCACCGTGCGGAGAGCGGCGGCCAGCGGCGTGGTCCCGCCGACGGGCAGCTCGGCCAGGCGAGCCCGGGCCACCTCCACCGAGCCGGTGGGGCGCAGCACCACCTCGGCCTCGGTGCCCCGGAAGGCCACGAGGGCCACTCGGTCGCGCTGCTGGTAGGCGTCGGTGAGCAGGCCGAGCACCGCGCCCTTGGTGGCGGCGATGCGCCGCTCGGCCCCCATGGAGCTGGAGGTGTCGACGGCCAGGACCACCAAGTGGGCCGTGGTGCCCTGGCGCACGGTGGCCCGCAGGTCGTCGGGGTGGACGTCGGGCCCGGGGACGGCGGCGCGTCGCTCGGCCACGGCCAGGGCGGTGGGGATGGCGGCCACGGCGTCGCCGTCACCGGCAGGGACGACCCGCACCACCCGACCCCGCTCGTCGGGGGCCGGGACCCGGCGGCCGGCGCGGCCGACGTCGGCCGGCGAGGGACGCGGTAGGGGCGGCGGGGCCTGCTCGGCCCCGGGGGCCACCACCACGTCGGGCGCAGCCTCGCCGTCGTCACCAGCGTCCCCGTCGGCAGGAGGCGGTTCGGCCGCCCGGTCGAAGGCGTCGTCCAGCTCCCGGTCGTCGATGCCGGGCTCCTCGAACGGGGTGCGCCGGCGGCGGTGGGCCAGGACGAGCGGAGCGACGCGACGCAGGTCGTCGGCCGTGGCCGCCGGACGATCCTCCCAGGCGGCCAGGGCGGCGGCGGCCCGGCTCAGCATGAGGTCGGCTCGCAGTCCCTCGGCCCCCACCTCGACGGCGACCCGGCAGGCCAGGTCGACAACCTCGGGCGGCACGTCGGCCGTCGCCGCGACGTCCAGGCGGGCCCGTAGCGCGGCCTCGGCCTCGGCGTGGACGTCGTCACTCGCCCCGGCCCGCTCCCGCTGGAGCTGGCGGGTGACGGCCTCGGCCCGCACCGCCGGATCGTCCGGCGCCACCACCTCGACGGCCAGGCCGAAGCGGTCGAGGAGCTGGGGCCGGAGCTCGCCCTCCTCGGGGTTCATCGACCCGACGAGCACGAAGCGGGCCGGGTAGACGTGCGACATGCCGTCCCGCTCAATGCGGCCCACCCCTGAGACGGCGGCGTCGAGCAGGGCGTCGACCAGGTGGTCGGCCAGCAGGTTCACCTCATCCACGTAGAGCACCCCGCCGTGGGCCGCGGCCAGCAGGCCGGGTCGCACCCGGGCCTCGCCCGTCGTCAGCAGGTGGGCGGTGTCGACCGTGCCCAGCACCCGGTCCTCAGTGGCGCCGAGGGGCAGCTCCACGAAGGGGGCGGAGCCGGGCAGCAGAGCGGCGATGCCCCGGGCCAGGGTGGTCTTGGCCGAGCCCTTCTGGCCCCGGAGCAGCACCCCGCCGAGCCGGGGCTCCCGGGCGGCCAGGAGCAGGGCCAACTTGGCTTCGTCCTGGCCGACGACAGCCGAGAACGGCAGCGCGCTCACGTCCACGTCCCCCGACCCCACCGGTCCCGATGGTCCTGCGAATGCACCCTCTCTCATCGGCGGACCTCCTCCCACCCCTCGGCCTCCAGGACGGTGCTGCGCAGCACGTCGAGGGCCTCGGCGCTGGCCGCCCACATGTCCCGCTCGGCGGCCTCCAGGAGGCGCTCGGCGATCTGGCGCAGGGCCCACGGGTTGGACTCCTCGAAGAACTTCCGCACGTCGGGGTCGGCCACGTACGACGCCGTCACCTTCTCGTACATCCAGTCGTCGACCACCTGGGCGGTGGCGTCGTAGCCGAACAGGTAGTCGACGGTGGCGGCCATCTCGAAGGCGCCCTTGTAACCGTGGCGGCGCATGGCGTCGATCCACCGGGGGTTGACGACGCGGGTGCGCACCACCCGGGCCGCCTCCTCAGCCAGGGAGCGCACCACGGGCCGGGCCGGGTCGGCCGAGTCGCCGAACCAGGCCTTGGGGTCGCGCCCGGTGAGAGAGCGGATGGTGGCGACCATCCCGCCGTGCTCCTGGAGGTAGTCGTCGCTGTCGAAGATGTCGTGCTCGCGGTTGTCCTGGTTCTTGACCGCCACCTCGATGGCAGCGAAGCGGCGGCGCATGGCCTCCTCGTTGCGGACCCCGAAGCCGGACCGGCCGTAGGAGTAGCCCGACCAGGCGATGTAGACGGCAGCCAGGTCGTCGTCGGAGCGCCAATTGCGCTGCTCCAGGAGCTGGAGGATGCCCACGCCGTACGACCCGGGCCCGGGCCCGTAGACGCGAGGGTCGTCGGCGCCGTGGGCCCGCACGTGGTTCTGCTCCGGCGGCTCGTCCAGGGAGGCGGCCAGGGCCACGGCGTCGTCGAGCAGCTCGACCAGGTTCGGGAAGGCATCGCGGAAGAACCCGGAGATGCGGAGGGTGACGTCGATGCGGGCCCGGCCCAGCTCCTCCAGGGGGATGGGCTCCAGTCCGACAACCCGCCGCGACTCCTGCTCCCACACGGGGCGGATGCCCATGAGGGCGAGGGCCTCGGCCACGTCGTCGCCCTGGGTGCGGGTGACGGCCGTGCCCCACAGCACCAGGCCCACGGTCTCGGGGTCACGCCCCTCCTCGGCCCGGTGCCGGGCCAGGAGCTCGTCGGCCAGGCGGACACCCACCTCCCAGCTCAGCTCGCTGGGTAGGGCCTTGGGGTCGAGGGAGTAGAAGTTGCGACCCGTGGGCAGCACGTGGGCCCCGCCGCGGGTGAGCGACCCGCTGGGCCCGGCGGGCACGAAGCGGCCGGCCAGGCCGGCCAGCAGGTTGGTGATCTCGTCGTCGGTCTCCCGCAGGCGGGGCACGAGCCACTCGCAGGCCCAGCGCACGGTCTCGGGGTCGTCGGGGCTGGCCGTCCAGCCCCGACCGGCGGCGGCCTCCAGCAGCTCGCGGGCCCGGGCCTCCACGGCATCGAGGTTCCGGTCGTCGGTCAGGTCGAGGCCCCGCTCGTCCGCCACCGTGGCCCGCAGGGACGGGACCCGGCCGTGGGGCAGGCGGGTGATGGCCAGCACCAGGTCGACCAGGATCTCCCCCTCGGGGACCTGGCCGAGGACGTGGAGCCCGCCCCGGATCTGGGCGTCCTTGAGGCTGCACAGGTAGCCGTCGACGTCGACGATCACGTCGTCGAAGTCGTCCTCACCGGGGACGACTTCCAGGCCCAGGTCGCGGTCGATCGACGCCGCGGTGAGCACGGTCCAGATGCGCTCCCGCAGGGCGGGCAGCTTGGCGGGGTCGAGCGACTGGAGCTGGGCGTACTCGTCGAAGAGCTGCTCCAGCTGGGCCATCTCGTCGTAGGTGTCGGCCCGGGTCATGGGGGGCAGCAGGTGGTCGATGACCACGGCGTGGGCCCGGCGCTTGGCCTGCGCGCCCTCACCGGGGTCGTTCACGACGAAGGGGTAGAAGAGCGGGACGCTGCCCAGGGCGGCGTCGGGTCCGCACCCGGCCGAGAGAGCGACGGCCTTGCCCGGCAGCCACTCCAGGGTGCCGTGCTTGCCCAGGTGGACGATGGCGTCAGCGCCCCAGCCCTCGTCGAGCCACCGGTAGAAGGCCAGGTAGTGGTGAGCGGCGGGCAGGTTGGGCGAGTGGTAGACGGCCACGGGGTCGTCCCCGTAGCCTCGGGGGGGCTGGATGGCGATCAGCACGTTCCCGAGCTCGATGCCGCTGAAGACGAGGCGCCCGTCGTGGAGGCGATGGTGGCCCGGGGCCGGGCCCCAGGTGGCCTCGATCTCGGCCCGAGCGTCGTCGGGCAGGGTGGCGAACCAGGCGGCGTAGCGCTCGCCGTCGAGGCTGCCGACGGCTTGGGCCAGCTGCGCCGGGGTGAACATCTCGGCCTCGTAGGTGAGCCCGTCGGCCAAGCGGGCCATGAGGGTGTCGCCGTCGTCGGGGACGTCGCTCACGGCGTAACGGGCCTCGTCCAGGGCAGCGAGGAGGCGCAGGGCGGAGACCGGGGTGTCGAGGCCCACGGCGTTGCCCAGCCGGCTGCGCTTGGTGGGGTAGGCGGAGAGGACGATGGCGATGCGGCGCTCGGCGGCCGGGGTGCGGCGCAGGCGGGCGTGGCGGAGAGCGATGCCGGCGACGCGGGCGACCCGGTCGGGGACGGTGCGGTAGGCCTTGACCGAGGAGCCCAACTCGTCACCGTCGTCGACCACCTCGGCGAAGGCGAAGGCGGGGGCGACGATGCGGCCGTCGAGCTCGGGGATGGCCACCCCGGCGGTGACGTCGTAGGGGCCGAGACCGGCGTCGGAGACCTCCCACTGGGCCCGCGACCATCCCGATGAGGGCGCCTGGACGATCGGGATGTCGAGGGCGGCCAGGGCCGAGGCGTCCCAGGCCTCGCCGTCGAGGCCGCCGGGCTGGCCGACGATCCCGGCGCCGGCGGCCACGCCCCCGGCGGCGAGCACGGTGGTGACGACAGCCTCGGCACCATGGGCCCGGAGAGCGTCGACGATGGGCGCCGACGCCTCACCGCGCAGGGAGTAGCACCAGAGGGCGAGGGGGTCGCCCCCGGCGGCGGTGATGGCATCGCACAGGTCGTCGACGAACTGCGTGTTCCCCGCCACCAGGTGGGCCCGGTAGAAGACGACGCCGACGACCGGACGGGCCCGGTCGCCGGTCGGGGCCCGCCACACGCCGTACTCGGGGACCTCCTCAGGGGGCGCGAAGCCGTACCCCTCCAGGAGGACGGTGTCGGCCACGAAGCGCAGGCCGTTCTCGAGGTTCCGGGGGCCACCGTGGACGAAGTAGGCGAAGGCCTCGGTGACGATGGCTCCGGGCACGGTCGACAGGGCGGTCAGCTCGGCGTCGGGTACGGCCTCGCCCGAGAAGGCGAGGAAGGCGACGCCCTGCTCGATGCAGCGGGCCCGCAGAGCGTCGAAGCCCGCCTCCCAGCTCCGCCGGCCGCCGAGGAGGCGGACGATCACGGCCCGCACGCCGTCGAGGTCGGGGGTCTCCTCCAGGGTCCACGGGTTGGCGCCCCGCACCCGGCCGAAGTCGGCGGGCAAGCCCTCGACCGCGGCCCGGAGGGCCAGCAGCTCCGTGTCGGTGGACGTGATGAACAGGATCACGGTGACGTCTCCCGCGTCGAGATGGTCCGTGGGGAGGAGGTGTCCTGGCTCCCGGATCGGTGGTTCCCCGGCCTTCCCAGGCGGATGCCCAGTGGCTTCGTCGGGTGCGCTCCCCGGTGACAGTTGCGGGACAGCCCCGGATTCGCACCGGTGTTCCCTCGCTCGCCCGGCACGGTAGCCGCCACCGCCCACCGCCACCCCGCCCGGGACGGCACCGCTACCGTCCGCGTCGTGTCCCCTCCTCCCCATCGCGTCCTCCTGCTCGGGGGCACGAGCGAAGCCACCGCGCTGGCCCAACATCTCGCCGGGCGGGACGATGTCGAGGTCACGACGTCGTTCGCCGGGCGCACTGCCGCTCCCCGTGCCCCGGCCGGACGAACCCGGATCGGGGGCTTCGGAGGAGCCGAGGGACTGGCTGCCCACCTGCGAGAGGAGGGGGTCGACCTGCTGGTCGACGCCACCCACCCCTTCGCGGCACGGATGCGATGGCACGCCGCGATCGCCGCCGAGGCCACCGGGATCCCTCGACTGCGGGTGGAGCGCCCGGGGTGGACCGAGGGGCCGGGCGACCGGTGGGTCCGGGTGCCCGACCTGGCCGCCGCGGCCGAGGCCGTGCGCCCCCACCGGCGGGCCTTCCTCACGACGGGGCGCCAGGAGCTGGCCCCGTTCGCCACCTGCCTAGACACGTGGTTCCTGGTGCGGGCCATCGAAGCACCCGATCCGCAGCCCCTTCCCCACGCCGAGGTCGTCCTGGCCCGGGGGCCGTTCACCGTGGAAGACGAGCGGACGCTGCTCGAACAGCACGCCGTCGACGTGGTGGTCACCAAGGACAGCGGCGGCGATGCGACAGTGGCCAAGCTCCATGCCGCCCGCGCCCTCGGCTTGCCGGTGATCGTGGTCGACCGGCCCCCCTCCCCGCCGGGCCCTCTGGCCCGCTCGGTGGACGAAGCCCGGGCCTGGCTGGACGACGTCCTCGCTCAGCCCGGATAGGTGCGGGGGGTGTAGGCCCAGCGGCGGCCGTCGGGACCGTCGACAGTCCGGGTCTGGGACGAGCCCACGATGACGACCGTGCGCATGTCGACCTGGGCCTGGCCCTCGGGGTCGGCCAGAGCCCCCAGGGTGACGATGCGGACGGACTCCCCCGGGCGCCCCACGTCGCGGCCCAGCACCACGGGGGTGGCATCGTCCCGGTGGCGGCACAGCACCTCGACCGCTCGACCGAAGTCATCGGGCCGATGCCGAGAGCGGGGGTTGTAGAGGGCGACCACGAAGTCGGCCCCGGCGGCGGCGTCGAGGCGGCGCTCCACGACGGCCCAGGGCTTGAGGTTGGTGGACAGGGAGACGACACAGAAGTCGTGGCCCAGGGGAGCTCCGGCCTGGGCCGCCGCGGCCTGGGCCGCGCTGATGCCCGGGTGGACGCTCACGGTCGCCGCGCCGGCCAGGGTCGGGTTCTCGTCGAGCTGCTCCATCACCGCCGCGGCCATGGCGAACACCCCGGGGTCGCCCGAGGAGATCACGACTACGTCCCGACCGCCCGCCGCCAGGGCGAGGGCGGCGCGGGCCCGGGCTGCCTCCTCCCGGTTGTCCGACCGGTGGAGCATCTGATTCGGGCGGGGCGTCACGACGACGGCGGCCATGTCGAGGTAGGTGTCGTAGCCGACCCAGTCGCTGGCCGCGGCGAGGAGCTGGCGCACCTCGTCGGTGCACATGGCCGCGGCTCCCGGCCCCAGGCCCACCACCGCCAGGTGGCCCGGCGTCTGGCCCGTCATCGGGTGGGGGCGATGCGGCTGGGGATGACCACCATGGAGAAGTAGGGGGCCCCGTCGGGTTCGGCCTCGGCCAGGGGACAGCTGCGCTCCTCGGCCATGGTGGCCCGCTCCACGTAGGTGGCATGAGCCAGCAGGCCGGCCCGCTCCACCGCATCGCGCACCTTGGCCAGGTTGCGGCCCACCTTCATCACCACGGCGGCATCGGCGGCCCGGAGGCGGCGCTCCAGCTCATCGACGGGCAGCACGGCCGAGAGGGTGCACAGCACCTCGTCCCGACAGACGAGGGGCGCCCCGATGGCGGCGGCACCGGCGGCCATGGACGTCACCCCCGGCACCACCTCGGTGGGGTAGCGCTCGGAGAGCCGGGTGTGCAGGTACATGTACGACCCGTAGAAGAGGGGATCGCCCTCGCCTACCACGACCACGTCGGCCCCGGTATCGAGGATCTCGGCGATGCGCTTGGCCGACTCGTCGTAGAAGTCGATGAGGAGAGTCTCGTACGACACCTCGGGGGGGAGGGTCTCGGTGGTCACCGGATACTCCAGGCGCAGCTCGCGATGGCGGGGGGTGAGTCGGCCGGCGACGACGCGGCGGGCGTTGCTCTCCCGACCGACGGCGGCGAAGTAGGCCACGACGGGGGCGGCATCGACGAGGCGGGCCGCCTTGAGCGTGAGCAGTTCGGGATCGCCGGGGCCGACACCCACGCCGGAGAGGCGGCCGGGGGCGTTCACTCCGCCTCCGAGGCGAGGGCGTTCACGGCGGCGGCAGCCATGGCGCTGCCTCCCCGGCGGCCGTGCACGGTGAGGAAGGGCACGCCCAGCGACGACCGGCTGAGAGCCTCCTTCGACTCGGCCGCGCCGACGAACCCGACAGGGATGCCGAGGACGGCCGCGGGGCGGGGGACGCCGTCCTCCAGGAGCTCCAGCAGGCGGAAGAGGGCGGTGGGGGCGTTGCCCACAGCGACCACGGCGCCGTCGAGGCGGTCGACCCACAGGTCGACGGCGGCGGCCGAGCGGGTGGTACCCAGGGCCGCGGCCAGGCCCGGCACTCGATCGTCGCCCAGGGTGCAGACCACGTCGTTGCCGGCCGGCAGGCGCGACCGGGTGACGCCATGGGCCACCATCTGGGCGTCGCACAGGATCGGCGCGCCGGCCCCGAGGGCAGCGCGGGCGACGGCGCCCACGCCCGGCGAGAAGTCGATGGCATCGATCAGATCGACCATGCCGCAGGCGTGGATCATGCGGACGGCCACCTTCTCCAGATCGGCCGGGAGACCACCCAGGTCGGCCTCGGCCCGGATGGTGGCGAAGGACGCCGCATAGATGGCGGCACCATCGCGCTCGTAGGCGAGGCGAGTCCCGGCGCCGACATCGCTCATGCCACGGCTCCGACCGTGCGCCGGACGGTGACGGGCTCGGTCGCCGGTTCGGTCGTCCATCCCGCGGTGAGCAACAACGCCTCGGCCTGGGGGATGTCGGTCGGCTCGGCCACGACGATCGAGCGCCACGGGGTGAGGCGCACCTCGGTGGCGCCACTCGCCTCGACAGCGTCAGCCAGCGCCTCGATCGTCGCCGCGGTGACGGGCTCGGTCGCGGCCCGCACCTCGACCCACGGTCGCTCCTCGGCCGTCCGACCTCCGTCCCTTCCTCCGAACTCTGGGCCCGAGACCGCCACATGCGTCGTCACTGGTCCAAGGTCCGCCGAGGGAGCGAGGTGGTCGAGGACGGCGGCCGGGCCGAGGGCGGTGACGAGGGCAGCCATGCGGGACGGCGGCTCCCCGTCCGGCGGGGTGGCGCACAGGCGAGCGGCGGCGGCAACGAGCGCCGGCGCGTCGTCGAGGGCGATGGTGGCCACGGCCCCGTTGTCCAAGGACCGGCCGAAGGCGACCGCCAGGCGCACGGTGCCATCCCCCATCCGCACGGCGCCGAGGGCGACGTCGGTGGCGATCCCCCGCAGGGACGGCGTCCCGCCGCCGTCGAGGAGGACGCCGACCTTGTGGGGAAGGGGCAGGGCCTCGGGCAGGGCGTCGAGAGCGGCGACGATGGCCGCGGCGAGCGGCCTCACGTCGAGGATCTCCTCGGGGTCGAGCCCCGCCGCGGGGGACGCCATGACGTTGCGCCGGTCCTCCATCGTCGCCGTCGGTGCCGACAGCCCGATCGGAGCGAGCAGGGCTCGCAGCGCCGGCGCCGCATCAGGGTCGACCCCTCGTACCTGCAGGTTGGCCCGGGTGGTCAGGTCGACCACCCCGTTGCCCCACGCGCCGGCGGCCCGAGCAACGGCCCGAAGCTGGCCGAGATCCAACTGCCCACCGGGCACCTTCACCCGGGCCAAACCCCCGTCGGGGGCGGCGTAGATGCGGTGGGTGCTGGGGCACCAGCCCTGGGCGGCCACGGCGTCGGACCCTACCCGAGGTAGGGCACCGTGCCCTACGTGGCGCCGGGGGGCGCCAGCCGATGCCCTGAACCCGTTGGTTCAGCTCACGCCCTACGTCGAAGGGAGGCCCCGACGGCGCAGCAGGTAGGTGTCCATGATCCATCCGTGCCGCTCCCGGGCCGCGGTCCGCTCGGCCACGATCCGGTCCCTCACGTCGGCCAACGGTCCCGCCACCAACACCTCGTCCGGAGTGCCCAGGTAGGCGCCCCACAGCACCTCCACCCCGTCGGGGTCGACCTCGGTGAAGGCCAGGCGCCCGTCGAGCATCACCACCGTGTCGGGGGCGTCAGGGCCGAAGTCGCCGGCCAGGCGCCGTCCCGTGGTGACCAGCACTGGCTCCCCCACGGCGTGGAGCGGCACCTGGTGGGCGGCAGCCAGGGCCTGGACGCTGCTGATCCCCGGGACCACCCGTCGGTCGAAGGCCACAGCGCCGGCGGCGGTGATGCGGTCGAGCACCCGCAGCGTGCTGTCGTAGAGCGAGGGGTCGCCCCACACGAGGAAGGCGCCGACGCCATCGTCGCCCAGCTCGGTGGCGATGGCCGCGCCGATGCGCTCGGCTCGCGCCGCGTGCCAGGCGTCGACGGCCACCCCGTAGTCACCGGGGTCGCGGTCGCGCTCGGCGTCGGGGATCACGATCACCCGGTGGTCGGGCCGGGCGTGGCGGCGGAGCATCTCGGCCCGCAGCTCCAGCAGGGCGGGGGCCGTGCCCTTGTCGATGACGAACACCACGTCGAGCCGGGCCAGGGCGGCGACCGCCTCCAGGGTCAGATGGTCGGGGTTTCCGGTGCCGATGCCGATGACGAGGATGGTGCGCACGGTGCCTAGTTTGGCCCCGTCCCCTCCCGTCGCCCCTCGGAGCCACCGGATGCCCCAGCCGTCCCGCCTCCTCGTCAACACCGGCACCGGCAAGGGCAAGAGCTCGTCCGCCTTCGGGATGATGGGCCGGGCCTGGGCCCGGGGGTGGACAGTGGCCGTCGTCCAGTTCATCAAGAGCGAGAAGTGGAAGACGGGCGAGCGCAAGCTGGCCGACCACCTCGGCATCGAGTGGCACACGCTGGGCGACAGCTTCACCTGGGAGTCCACCGACCTGGACGAGACGGCGGCCAAGGGGCGCCACGCCTGGGAGGTGGCCGCGGCCAAGATCAGCAGCGGCGACTACGACATGGTGATCCTCGACGAGGCCACCTACGCCGTGAAGTACGGATGGGTCGACGTGGCCGCCATGGTCGAGGTGTTGGCCAACCGGCCGCAACGCACCAACGTGATCGTCACCGGCCGCTACGCCCCCGACGAGATCGTCGCCATCGCCGACACGGTCAGCGAGGTGGTCAAGGTCAAGCACGCCATGGACGAGGGGATCGGCGCCCGCAAGGGCATCGAGTACTGACCCGCCGTGCCCCTCCTCCCGCCCCGGCTGGTGGTGGCCGGCACCCACTCGGGCGTGGGCAAGACCACCGTGGCCACCGGGATCATGGCCGCCCTCGCCGCCCGGGGGGTGCGGGTGGCGCCGGCCAAGATCGGTCCCGACTACATCGACCCCGGCTACCACGCGCTGGCGACGGGGCGACCCGGGCGAAACCTCGACGCCTGGATGTGCGGAGCCGACGTGGTGCCGGCCCTGGCCGGACGGGCGGGTGATGGCGCCGACGTCCTGGTGGTCGAGGGGGTCATGGGCCTCTTCGACGGGGCGGCCGACGGCACCCCGTCGTCCACCGCCGACGTGGCCGGCCTGCTCGACGCGCCGGTCGTGCTGGTGGTCGACGCCTCCTCCATGAGCACGTCGGTAGCCGCCGTCGTCCACGGCTACGCCACCCTCGACCCGGCCGTCCACCGAGGAGACGGCCTGCCCGGAGCGACGACCGAGCAGGCGCCGTCCGGCCCGGCCCGGCCCGGCCGACGACCCAACATCGCCGGCGTGATCCTGAACCGGGTGGGATCCGACGGCCACGAACGGCTCCTCCGCGAGGCGCTGGCCCCCGGCGGCGTGCCCGTGCTGGGGGTCCTGCGCCGCGACGAGGCCCTCACCTGGCGGGACCGTCACCTGGGCCTGGTGCCCGTGGTCGAGCGGCCGGCCGAGGTCCGGGCGTCGCTCGACCGCCTGGCCGCCCTGGTGACCGAGGGGTGCGACCTGGACACCTTGCTGCGGTTGGCCGGCACGGCGCCGTCCAGGACGGTCGACGCCCCACCCATGCCGGCACCGGTGGGCGCAGCCCGGGTCGCCGTCGCCGCCGGGCCCGCCTTCAGCTTCGGCTACCCCGACAACCTCGAAGCCCTGGCCGCGGCCGGGGCCGAGATCGTCCCCTTCGATCCCCTCCACGACCCGGCCCTACCCGACGGCTGCCACGCCCTTGTCGCCGGGGGCGGGTTCCCCGAGGTGTACGCCGAAGCCCTGGCGGCCAACCGCCCCCTCCTCGACGATCTGCGACGCCGGGCGGCTGACGGACTGGTCGTGTGGGCCGAGTGCGGGGGCCTGCTGTGGCTGGCTCGGCAGCTCGACGGGCACCCCATGGCCGGCGTGGTCGACGCCGACGCCACCATGACCAGCCGGCTCGCCCTGGGCTACCGCACCGCCACCACGACGATGGCCTCCCCCCTGGGTCCGACAGGCACGGCGCTGCGGGGCCACGAGTTCCACTACTCCACCATCGACCCGACGGGCGACGCCCTGGCCTTGGAGGGCCGCTTCGGTCGGGGCCCGGGCGGCTTCGCCACCCCCCGCCTGCTGGCGTCGTACCTGCACGTCCACCTCGGCGCCACCCCTGCCGCGGCCGAGGCCTTCGTCCGCACCGCCACGCCCGCCTGAGCAGCGCCGCCTGACACCGGGGTGCCCTATGCGTACCCTACGCCGATGCGGAAGAGCTCGGTCTACCTCCCCGACGAGCTGAAGGCCGATCTGGCCACCCTCTCGGCCCGATGGGGACGCTCCGAGGCCGACCTCATCCGCTTGGCCATCGAGCGCCTGGTCCGGTCGGCCGAGGACGACACCGCCCCGGCCCGCACCGTGTCCGTCACCGCCGGGCCCCGGCTGGTGGGTGTCGGTGTCGGGCCCAGCGCCCCCGACCTGGTGACCGAGCGGGCCCTGGCCGTGCTCCGCGCCGCCGACCGCGTCTACGCCGCCTCGACCGGGCCCGACGCCATCTCCCGGGCCGAGGCCGTGGTGCGGGCGGCCGCCCCCGAGGTCGGCGTCGACCGCCTGCCCATCGAGATCGGCGGCGACGAGGGGGCCCGGGGCCGATCACTGGCCGCCGGGGCCGACCAGCTCGTGGCCGACCTCGACCGGGGATCGCTGGTGGCCTTCGTGGTGCTGGGCGACCCCAACGTGTACTCGGTGTTCTCCCGGGTGGCGTCCCTGGTGCGCGCCCTCCGCCCGGCTGTGCCCGTCGAGTCGGTGCCGGGGATCATGGGATTCCAGGAGCTGGCGGCGCAGACCTCCACCGTGCTCGTGGAGGGCGACGAGCAGCTCGGCGTGGTGGCCCTGGGGTCCGACGCCGCCCGCCTCGATCCCCTGCTGGCCGACCCCGACCGCACCGTCGTCGTCTACAAGGGCGGGCGCCACCTGCCCGACGTGGCCCGCCGGCTCACCGCTCACGGGCGGGGTGACGGGGCCGTGGTGGGCGAGATGCTCGGGCTGCCCGGTGGGCGCAGCGTCGCCGTCGCCGCTGTCGCCGACCGGCCGGCCTCGTACCTGGCCACCGTGGTCGTCCCCGCTCGTCGAGAGGACGGGGAGGAGGCGACCTCGTGATCTCCTTCGTCGGGGCCGGACCGGGCGCCCCCGACCTCCTCACCCTGCGGGGGGCGCAGCGCCTGGCCGAGGCCGACGTGGTGATCTGGGCCGCGTCGCTCGTGCCCGAGGCGGTGCTGTCCCACTGCCGGCCGGACGTGGAGCGTCACGACTCCAAGGCCATGACCCTGGAGGACGTGGTGGCCGTGTACGAGGCTCATCCCGACGCCGCCATCGTCCGCCTCCACTCCGGCGATCCCACCGTCTACAGCGCCATCGCCGAGCAGATCGACTGGTGCGTGGCCCACGAGCGGGCCTTCGAGATCGTGCCCGGCGTGTCGTCCATGGCCGCCGCCGCCGCCGCCGCCGGGCGGGAGCTGACCGTCCCCGGCCTGGCCCAGAGCGTGGTGATGACCCGCCTGGCCCACCGCACGGCGGCGTCGGTGCCCGACGGCGAGAGCGTGGCCCGCTTCGCCCAGGCCGGCCCGACCATGGCCGTGTTCCTCTCGGCCGCCCGCCCCGTCGAGCTGCGGGACGAGCTGCTGGCCGTGGGCTCCGCCTACTCCCCCGACACCCCTGTGGTGGTGGCCCACCGGGTGTCGTGGCCCGACGAGCGGGTCGTCACCGGCACCGTCGGGTCGTTGCCCGACGACCTGGCCGCCCTCGGCGCCACCACCACGGTGATGGTCCTGGTGGGCGAGGCCCTGCGGGCGGCGCCGGTGCCGTGCCGCAGCCACGTCTACGCCGCCGACTTCAGCCACAGCTTCCGCGAGGCGGAGGGCGGATGACCGGCCCGGACCATGGCCTCGCCGTGGTCGGCCTGATCGGCGGTCAGGCCTTCGGCTCGGCCGCCATCGAGGCCATCGCCACCGCCCACGTGGTCGTGGGGTCCCGTCGGCACCTCGAACAGGTCGTCCTGCCCGCGGGAGCGACCACGGTCGAGCTGGCCGGGCCCCTCGACGTCGTCATCGACGAGATCGCCGAGCACATCACCGCCCGCCGACGGGTGTGCGTGCTGGCCTCCGGCGATCCCGGCTTCTTCGGGATCGTGCGGGTCCTGGGCGAGCGCTTCGGCACCGAGGACATCTCGGTCCACCCGGCGCCATCGTCGGTGTCCTTGGCCTTCGCCGCCGTGGGCCGGAGCTGGGACGACGCCGTGGTCGCCTCGGCCCACGGCCGGCCGTTGGGTCCCGCGGTGCAGGCCGTTCTGACCGCCCCGACGGCCGCGGTCCTCACGTCGCCCGACCACCCCCCCGAGGCGGTGGGCAAGGCCCTGCTCGCCGCGGGCGCACCGCGACGTGACGTCACCGTCGTCACCCGCATCGGCGAGCCGGGTGAGGCCGTCACCCACACCGACCTGGACGACCTGGCCGCCGGCACCTTCGACCCCATGTCGGTCGTGGTGCTCCTCACCCCCGAAGGTGCGGACATCCCTCCCCCGGCCTCGACGCCGACCCTGGCCTGGGGCCGGCCCGAGACGGCCTTCACCCACCGGGACGGAATGATCACCAAGGCCGAGGTGCGGGCCGTGGCCCTGAGCAAGCTGGCCCTCCCTCCCACCGGCGTCCTGTGGGACGTCGGAGCCGGCAGCGGGTCGGTGGCGGTGGAGTGCGCCCACCTGGCCTCCGGCCTGCGGGTGATCGCCGTCGAGCGCGACGCCGACCAGGTCGCCCGAGTGACCCAGAACGCCGCCGCCCACGGTGTGGCCGTCGAGGTGATCCACGGAGCGGCGCCCGACGCCCTGACCGACCTCCCCGACCCCGACCGGGTCTTCGTCGGCGGTGGCGGGCTCGACGTCCTCGACGCCGCCCTCGACCGGTTGCGTCCCGGGGGGATCGTCGTCGCCACCTACGCCCTCGTCGACCGGGCCACCGCCGCCCACCGACGCCTCGGCAACCTGGTGCAGCTCCAGGTCTCCCGGGGGGTCCCCGTGGCCGGCCTGGGCGTCCGCCTGGCCGCCGAGAACCCGGTCTTCGTCTGCTGGGGGCCCACCGGTGGTTGAGCGCGCCGACGCCGACGCGGTCCCGGTCCGTTCTGGCCCGGCCCCCTCGTGGCAGCGCGACCTCACCGCGCCAGAACGGCAGGCGATTGCGGGCGGGCACGTCATCGGGGTCGGTCTCCGTCCCCGTGCTACTCCGACGGAGGTCGACGTCTTGGTGCACCAGGCCCTGGCCGACGCCGCTCTCCCCGACACCGCCGTGTCCGCGGTGGCCACCGTCGAGTCCCGGGCGGACCACCCGGCCCTCGCCGACCTCCCCTGGCCGGTGGTGAGCTACCCAGCCGAGGTTCTGGCCGTCGTCGTCGTGCCCGACCCCCGCTCCCGCGTGTCCGAGGCCCTGGGCACACCCAGCGTGGCCGAAGCCGCCGCCCTGCTGGCTGCTGGTCCCGGCGCCGAGCTCGTCGTGCCCAAGCGCCGCGCGGACGCCGTCACCGTCGCCGTCGCCCGCACTCTCTCTTCCCCTTCCGACCCCGAGGACCACCCATGACCGCCGCCCCCGCCCTGCCTGCCGGTGCCTTCGCCGACGCCGTCGCCCGCCTGGTTCCGCCCGACGCGGGAGCCCGGGCCGCGGCCGAGGCCCTGCACCTGCGGCTGACGAAGCCCCCCGGGTCGCTGGGCCGGCTGGAGTCCCTGGGGGCCCAGCTCGCCGCCATCAGCGGCGCCGTGCCGCCCCCCGTCCCGATGCCGGCGGCCGTGGCGGTGTTCGCCGGCGACCACGGTGTCCACGCCGAGGGAGTGACGCCGTGGCCCCAGGAGGTGACGGCCCAGATGGTGGCCAACTTCCTGGCCGGCGGGGCGGCGATCAACGTGCTGGCCCGCCAGCAGGGGGCGTCAGTGGTCGTCGTGGACGTGGGCGTCGCCGCTCCCCTCGATGCCGCCGACGGCCTGGTCGACCGGAAGGTTCGGCCAGGGACGGCCAACCTGGCCACGGGGCCGGCCATGACGCGGGACGAGGCGGTGCGGGCCCTCGACGTCGGAGTGGAGATCGCCGCCGACCTCGCCGCCACCCACCGCTGCCTGGTCACCGGTGACATGGGCATCGCCAACACCACTCCGTCGGCCAGCCTGATCGCCGCCCTCACCGGGCGCCCGGCGGCCGAGGTCACCGGCCGGGGCACCGGCATCAACGACACCGCCCTCGACCGGAAGACGGCGATCGTGGAGGCGGCCGCGGCGCGGGTCACCGGCCAGGATTCGCTGACCGTCCTGGCCGAGGTGGGCGGACTGGAGATCGCCGCCCTGGCCGGGTTCATCGTGGGCGGGGCCGCGGCCCAGGTTCCCGTGGTGGTCGACGGGGTGATCGCCGGAGCGGCCCTGCTGGTCGCGGCCCGGCTGGCGCCGGACTGCCTGGGCTACGTGATCCCCGGCCACCGGTCGGTGGAGCCGGGGGCAGCCGCCGTCCTGGCCGCGCTCGGCCTCACCGCCGTGGTCGACCTCGACCTGCGCCTGGGGGAGGGCTCCGGTGCCTGCCTGGCTCTGCCCATCGTCGAGGCCTCCGCCCGCATCCTGGGCGAGATGGCCACCTTCGACAGCGCTGGCGTCGCCCAGAAGAACGGCTGAGCAGAGCGCCTGCTCGAATCGACCCCGGCTAGCCCCATCCCACGCACTTTCAGATTTCTACTGATTTCCGCAGGACGGGTGGAGGCTCGGCTCATGTCCATCATCGAGGTCGTGGACGACTTGATCGCCCTTCGAGAGCTGGCCCTTCACAAGGACGACCCCCCAGCGGCGTCGTTCGCTGAATGAGGTTCACCGGCGGGTGGCCTCTCGCGAACGGGGAGTGAAGGTCTCCGAAGCGGCACGGGTGCTCAGCCTCTCCCAGCCAACCGTTCGGGCCTGGATGGAGGCTGGCGTCCTGGAACCCATCCGTGACGCCTCGCCGGCCCGCGTTGAAGTGCTCTCTCTCGCGTCGGCAAAGCAGGCTCTCGATCTCGTTCGCCAGCACGCCGACGACCGCCACCTCCTCGCTCACGTCCTGCGGGTCCTCCGCGACCGGGCCGACCTCGCCACCGCCACAGTGGATGAGGGGACCGACGACCTCACCGCCGGTCGGACCGTTCCCCTGACCGACGATCTCCTTCGAGAGCTGGCCGAAGAACCCGAGGGGAAGCCATCCACGTCGACCTGACGGCCACCGCCGGGCAGGCTCCATCCTCGACCACCTGTGCTGCCGTCACCTCTACGGAGCCCGACAGGATGCTGGTGGCCTGGCCAGCGAGCGACCATGCTGCGGAGATGGCCGACGCCATCGCCCGCCACCACAGAACCCACCGACGGACACGCTGACACCGCCCACGAAGCTCGCCAGCTCGGTCGAGGCGCCCGGGGTCTCGTGGAATGTGGTGGAGACGATGGGACTCGAACCCACGACCCCCTGCTTGCAGACCCCGATGAGCCCGACCAGCCGCCAGGTGAAGAGTGCTGATCCCCAGGTCAGGGGCAGTTTCGGCTATCCGCCATCAGCCGCTGTCGACCGCGATTCTTCGCCCGCACGGGCACGAGGAGGGCACGCTGCCGACCCACCGAACCCAACGAAAGCCTCCTTACCTTGGTAAGGCCGCTATGAAAGCAAACGGCCCTTCGCTTTACTTGGCTCAGTTCTCGTAGTGGAGGTCGAGCGACATCTGGTCGGCTGTATGGCCCGGAACCTCGACCTCGCCGTACACAGCCTCGAAGATGTGAGGCGCCTCGTAGATGCGTCCTCGCTCCCGACCGGTCGTCTCCACGAGGTCGCCCCGCTCGACGAGGGCGTTGATCGCGGTGTGAGCCGTGGGCCGGGTCACACCGAGCAACGCTTCGACGCGAGCCGCGGTGACGACCGGTACCGCGAACAGCTGCTCCGCTAGGCGCACGACGGTGTTCGGCCGCCCCTCGTCGAGGAGCTGGTTGCGGAGATCGTGCTGCAGTTCGACGAGGCGGACCGTCCGCTCCTCGGCATCACGAGCCTGGCGTCGCACGCCGTGGAGGAAGAAGCGCAGCCAGGGGATGATGTCGCCCGTCTGGCTCGTCCGGAGCAACAAGTCGTAGTACTCGCTGCGGTGCTGCTCGAAGTAGGCCGAGAGGTAGAGCAAAGGCTGCGGCAACGCATCGCGGAGCACCAGCATCAGGGGGATGAGGAGCCGACCGATGCGCCCGTTCCCGTCCAGGAAGGGGTGGATGTAGTTGAAACGGTGATGGGCGGCGGCGATCGCCATCACGCGCGCGGCCTTGCCCATCGGCTCGAACCGGAACCGCTCTTCGAAATGACCCATGAAGTCGGCGACCCGCGCGCTTGACGGCGGCTGGTGGCGGCCGACATCCACATCCTCTTCCGGCCGGTTGCGCCATTCGCCGGGAACCATGTGCAGTTCGCGCTCGCCCGCCCGGATCGTCAGCATCGCCT
>CAZXRA010000012.1:0-12366 GCA_964643485.1 uncultured Iamiaceae bacterium
CGTTGACCTGCACACCCCTGGCCGCCCACTCGCCGGCCACCGCCTCGGTGAAGCGGAGCAGGGCGCCCTTGGCCGCCGAGTAGGCGGCCAGGGTGGGCTTGCCTCGCAAGCCGGCGGTCGAGGCCACGTTGATCACCTTGCCGTGGCCCTGGGCGAGGAGGCGGCGGCCGGCGGCGCGGGTGAGGGCCACCGGCGCCAGCAGGTCGACGGCCAGGAGCTCGTGCCACTGGTCGAGGCCCATCTCGGCCACCGGCCCGAAGGCGGCGACGCCGGCGTTGTTCACCACCACGTCCAGCCCGCCGAAGGTGGCGAGGGCCGTGTCGGCCAGGCCCTCGACCGCCGCGGTGTCGGCCATGTCACAGGTCACGGCGACGACCTGTTCGCCCAGGTCGGCGGCCAGGCCGGCCAGGGCATCGGCATCGCGGGCCACGGCCAGCACGGCCATGTCCTCGGCCACGAAGGCCTCGACGATGGCGGCGCCTAAGCCCCGGCTGGCCCCGGTGACGATGGCCACCCGTCCGGCCAGGTCGAGCTCCACCTCAGCGCCCTTGCCAGCGGGGGGGACGTCCCTCTCGGAAGGCGGCCGGTCCTTCCTGGGCGTCGGCGCTGATGTAGACGGGCTCCCAGATGCGGTCGGCCTCGTCGGCCAGGGCGCCCAGGTGGGCCCGGGCCCCGAGCAGCACCGTCTGCTTGGCGGCCCGCACCGACAGGGGGGCGTTGGCCAGGATGGTCGTGGCCAGCCCCTGGGCCGCGTCGCGGAGCTGGTCGGCGGGGACGACCCGGTTGACCAGGCCCACCTGGTGGGCCCGCTCGGCGTCGATGGGCTGGGCCGTGACCAGCAGCTCCATGGCCACGCGGGGGGGCACCAGCCAGGGGAGGGGGGCGGCCCACGGCGCCCCCCGTCCCACCTTGGCCTCGGTGACGGCGAAGCGGGCGTGGTCGGCCGCCACGACCAGGTCGCAGCCTTGAGCGAGGAGGAAGCCGCCGGCGTAGGCCACGCCGTTCACGGCGGCGATGGTGGGCTTGTCGATGGTGATGTTGCGCCCGGGTTGGGGCAGGAAGTCGGGGGGCGGCACCTCGAGGCCGGTGGCCGCCGCCTCCTTCAGGTCCATCCCGGCGCTGAAGGCCTTGTCGCCGGCGCCGGTGAGCACGAGCACGCTGGCCTCGCCGTCCTCGTTGAAGCGGTGGAGCCCGGCCCACAGGCCTTCGCGCACCGCCCTGTTCAGGGCGTTGCGGGCCTCGGGCCGGTCGATGGTGAGCCAGGCCACCCCGTCGACGACCTCGTAGCGAACCACCTCGGTGCTGTCCATCGGGCCCTTCGTAGCACCGTCGGGCGGGGACGACCTTCCCGGCCGTGGCGGCGGAGCGGTACCGTCCTGCGATGGCCGAGGAGGAGGGGTTCGACGCCCTGGCCGAGGCCCGGCGGCAGTGGCGGGCCCACGGCCTGGCCGAGGACGGCGCCATGCACGCCGCCGTGTCGCTGATCCACGCCCAGCAGGTGGTCACCACGGCCATCGAGCGGGCCCTCCGCCCCCTCGACCTCACCTTCGCCCGCTACGAGATCCTGATGCTCCTGTCGTTCTCGCGGGAGGGGGCCCTGCCCATCACCAAGGTCGGCGAGCGTCTGCTCGTCCACCCGACGGGCATCACCAAGTTGGTCGACAAGCTGGAGCAGCGGGGGCTCGTCGCCCGGGAGCCGAACCCGCGCGATCGGCGGGGCACCCTGGCCCGCATCACTCCCGCCGGTCGGGACCTGGCCCGGGATGCGACCCGGCTGCTGGCCGAGGTGCGCTTCGGGGTCGACCTGCCCGAGGCCGAGCTGGACCAGCTCGCCGGCCTGCTCGGCCTGGTGCGCGACGGTCGGGGGGTCAGCGACCGGCGACGACCAGCAACACCCGGCCGGCCAGGATCACCGTCGAGCTGACGAGGCGCCGCCGGCCCAGGCTCTCGTGCAGTAGCAGCCAGCCGGCGAGGGCGCCGATCACCACCGACGATTCCCGGAGCATGGTGACGTAGCCCACCGGGGCCCGGCGCACGGCCACCAGGACCATGGTGTAGGCGAGGGTGGTGCCCACCCCCCCGGCCAGGTGGCGGCGCCAGTCGCGGCGCAGGGCCCCCGCCCGGGACCGGCGGCTCCGGCGGGCCAGGTTGCTCGCCGTCACGGCCAGGCCGGCGACGGCGGTCGTGGCCAGGCCGTAGGAGAGGGCGCTGTCCACGGCCCGGGCCCCGGCCGAATCGATCACCGTGTAGGTGGCGATGCAGGCCGCGGTGAGGAGGGCGAAGCCGAGGGCCCGGCCCTCGTGGGTCGCCGGGGGGGTGGGGGCGCCGGGCGGCTCGACCGGGCCCAGGACCACGTCGTCGGCCGCGGGCGTCGTCCGGCCGGCGCGCAGGGAGACGAGGCCGGCCCCGGCGATGCCGATGGCGACCCAGGCCATGACGGGCAGGTGGTCGCCCAGCACGGCCACGCTCGCCAGGGCGGCGAGGACGGCGCCGCCCCCTCGGGCCACCGGGTACGAGAGGGAGAAGTCGCCGTGGGTGTAGGCGGCTACCAGGCTCTCGAGGTAGACGGCGTGGACGAGGCCGGAGGCGGCCAGGTAGGGCAGGGCGTCCCACCCGGGGGGGCCGACGACGGCCAGAGCGGCGATCGACACCACGGCGGCGGCCAGGAACTGGCCCCAGGCGGCCAGGGCCCGGTCGTCGCTGGTCTTGATGAGCAGGTTCCACGCCGCGTGCACGCCGGCCGAGCCGAGGGCGAGCAACGTGGCGGTGAGCACGAAGGGTCGACGCTAGCCCCGGTGCCCGCCGGAGATCCTTCCCGTTCCGGGTCGTCGAGTCCCCCCCGACGGGTCCACGGACCGCCCCCCTCCGCCCAAGCCACTCCCCACGTTCTTGCGTCGGGACGTCGCTCCTACGGCGACACCTCGGTGCAAGAACCGATCAGTCGGCGGGGAGGATCCCGATCGCGCACGAGACGCCGGTGCCGCCCAAGCCGCAGTAGCCGTTGGGCACCTTGTGGAGGTACTGCTGGTGGTAGTCCTCGGCGTAGAAGAAGGGGCCGCCATCGGCGATCTCGGTGGTGATGGCGTCGTAGCCGGCGGCGTCGAGCTGGGCCTGGTAGGCGTCGCGGCTGGCCTCGGCCATGGCCCGCTCGTCGGCCGAGAGCCCGTAGATCCCTGAGCGGTACTGCGTCCCCATGTCGTTGCCCTGGCGCATGCCCTGGGTGGGGTCGTGCCCCTCCCAGAACACCTTGAGGAGGGCCTCCAACGTCACCTGCTCGGGGTCGTAGGCCACCAGCACCGCCTCGGTGTGGCCGGTGCGCCCGGAGCACACCTCCTCGTAGGTGGGGTTCGGCGTGTACCCGCCGACGTAGCCCACCGCGGTGGTGACCACCCCGGGCACTTGCCAGAACAGGCGCTCGGCGCCCCAGAAGCAGCCCAGGGCCACCACGAGGGTGCGGGTGCCGGCCGGGAAGGGGGGTGTCATCGGGGTGCCCAGCACGGCGTGGGCCGGGGCCACGGGCATGGCCTCCTCCCGCCCGGCGAGGGCGCGCTCGGGGTCGACCATGTCCATCTTGCGGCGCAGCAGCATGGGGCCAGGCTACGACCGGTGCGGCCGGGCCGCTCCGGGGGGACGACCCCGGTGACGGGACGGTGACGGGCTCGTGAGCGTCAGGCGTCACACCGACGACGGAGGTGGCATCATGGCGGCGACATCGGGTGGTCCGAACCAGTCCAGGGGGACGCGCATGCCACGCAAGGTCCGAGCCGGAGGGCGCGCCCTCCTCGCCGCTGCCGTCCTGCTCGCTACGGCCCTGGTCGGTTGCGGCGACGAGGGAGAGGCCGCCGGGGAGGGTGGTGGCGAGACGGTCACCGTCGCCGCCCTCGACAACGTCTTCGGTGAGGAAGATCCCCACGTCGTGCGCATCGATCCCGGGGGCACCGTTTCGTGGGAGAACAAGGGTCGCAACGACCACAACATCATCCCGGTCGGGGCGGGCAGCTACGGCGTCGGGGAGACGGAGTTCCGCCCCGGTGCCACCTACGAGGCCACCTTCGACGAGGCCGGCGCCTTCCAGTACTACTGCTCGCTCCACGGCAACCAGTCCGATGGCATGGTCGGCACGGTGCTGGTGGGCGACGTCGAGGCGCCGCCTCCGCCCCCGCCGCCGCCCGATGTGCTCGACATCACGGCCAGCGGCACCACGATCCGGGTCCCCGACGACCACCCCACCATCCAGGCCGCCGTGGATGCGGCAGGGGAGGGCGATCTCATCCTGGTGGAGCCAGGCACCTACAAGGAGGCCGTCCAGGTGCCCCGGGGCAAGGATGGCATCACCATCCGCGGCCTCGACCGCCAGGGCGTGATCCTCGATGGCGAGTTCACCCGGGCCAACGGGGTGCAGGTGGTGCGAGCGAACGGCGTGGTCATCGAAAACATGACGGCCCAGAACTACACGAAAAACGGGTTCTTCTGGACGGGTGCCACCGGCTACCGCGCCTCGTACCTCACCGCCTACCGCAACGGCGACTACGGCATCTACGCCTTCGAGTCGACCAAGGGCCAGATCGACCACTCCTACGCCTCGGGGAGCCCTGACGCCGGCTTCTACATAGGCGGCTGCCAACCCTGCGACGCGGTGATCACCGACGTGATCTCGGAGTGGAACGGCCTCGGGTACTCCGGCACCAACGCCGGCGGGAACCTGGTGATCGCCAACTCGATCTGGCGCTACAACCGAGCCGGCATCGTGCCCAACAGCGGGTCGTACGAGCCCGAATACCCGCAGGACGAGAACACCATCGTCGGCAACCTCGTCCACGACAACAACAACGGCGAAACGCCGGCCATCGACATCGCCGTGACCGCCATGGGCAACGGCATCCTCATCGCCGGGGGCATCAACAACACCATCGAGCGCAACCGGGTGGAGGAGCACGACGTGTCGGGCATCGCCATCATCACCTATCCGGAGAGCGCCGAGTACGTGTGGGAAGCCACGGGCAACGTCGTGCGCGACAACGTCGTCTCTGGCTCGGGCCTGGGCGACCTGGCCATGTGGTTCGACGGCGAGGGGAGCAAGACGGGGGGCAACTGCTTCTCCGGCAATGACTTCTCGACGAGTGCCCCGGAGGACTTGCAGGACGAGGCCCCGTGTCCCGCCGTCGGGACCGGCGACCTCACCCGAGGGGGCTTCGACCTGGCCACCCTGGCTGTCAGCGATGGCAAGCCCCCGTCGGTGCCCTACGACCAGGCCGACATCCCCGATCCCCCCGACAGCGAGCAGCCCGAGATGCCCAACCCGGAGACGGCGCCGGCCCGGCCGGCGGTGGACGTCCCCCTCGTGATCGACGTCGACGCCGTCGAGGTGCCGGCGGCGCCGTGACACGCCCGTGAGGCCGGCATCGTGAGGGCACCGTCGCCCTCGTGGACCCGGAGGGCGGCGCTCGCCGTGGCCCTGGGCGCCGTGGTCGTCGCCGTGGTCGTCGTGGCATCGTCCTCTGGGAGCGGGGATGACGCTCCGGCCCCGGCGGTGTCGGCCCGGGACCGGGCCGTCGAGGATCGGATCGTGGAGGAGGACTGGATCGCCCGGACCGACGACGACGCCGTCTTCACCGTCGACTGCCACTTCAGCCACCGGGCCGGCGACGACCCGATCGTGCACCCCGGCGTGCCGGGGGCCAGCCACAGCCACGAGTTCTTCGGGAGCGTGGCCACCGACGCTTCGTCCACCGGCCGTTCCCTGCGGGGGACGGAGACCACCTGCGAGGACGCTGAGGACACCGCCGCCTACTGGGTGCCCACCCTCTCGGTCGACGGCGTGCCCGTGGCGCCGACGATGCTGCGGGCCTACTACCGGGCCCGGCGTGGCGTCGACGTTCGGGAGGTCACCCCGCCGCCCCTCGGTCTGGCCATGATCTCCGGCGATCCGGCCCGCACTGGTGTGGGCCACGACCACGCGGTCACGCCTACCGGTGATGTCCCGGAGGGGGACGACCACCACGCGGCCGGCGGAGATGAGGTCGGATCGGCTCGGGAGGTGCCCGATGCCGAGTGGGGGTGCGGCCTGCGACCTCGTCGGCTCCATGCCATCCCGCCCCTCGACTGCCGGGGGGGATCGCCCCTCACTCTCCAGCTCCGCTTCCCGGACTGCTGGGACGGCCGCAACCTGGACAGCCCCGACCACCGCAGCCACGTGGCCCGCAGCGTCGACGGCGCCGGCCCGGCCAGCCACCCGGTGCTGATGACCGAGCTCCAGGTCTCCGTGTCGTGGCCCGTCGGCGGGGCCGCTGCCGCCCGGGCGGCGATCGACTCGGGGGCGGTGCAGGGGGCCCACGGTGACTTCCTCAACGGCTGGGATCCCGATGCTCTCGCCGGGCACGTCGACCTCTGCATCCACGCCAAGGCCAACTGCACCGTCGGGTGACGGCGTCGACGGGTTGTCGCGAGCCCTCGACGCAACCTCATCCGGCGATGTACCTTCCGACCGGCACGGTTGGCGGAAGGGCGGCGAATGGCGGAGCGCGAGGCGGGAGAGGGTCGACCCACGATGACGTCACCGGACGGGGTGTTCCTCCCCTTCGAGTCGCGCCACACGGCCCTGCGCCCGCCGTCGAACGAGCTCCTGGGCGAGATCTACAGGCTGGCCGTCACGGCCCAGATCCCCTGGCACTGGAACGGGGCGGCGGAGACACCGGACGCCTTCTCCGCCAGCCTGCGGGACGGTGTCCTCGTCGTCTACGCCATCGAGGCGAGGGAGACGGGCAGGCAGATCGGCCTGCTCACGGCCAGCCACGCCAACATCTTCCACGGCTTCGCCTACACCTCGATGTACCTCTTGCCGGAGTTCCAGATGAAGGCGTGGCCGAACGAGGCCGCCCTCCTCTTCGCCAACTACCTCTTCACCCGCTTCAACCTCCGGAACCTCTACGCCGAGTCGGCCACTCCCAGCTTCGACCAGTTCAAGTCGGGTGCCGGCCACTTCTTCGACGTCGAGGGGCACTTCCAGGAACGGGTCCTGATGAACGGCACCCCGCAGGATCTCTACGTCCTGCGCCTCTCCCGGGCGAAGTGGGACGAGGTCGGGGTGCCCCTCCTCCTGCACTGCACGACCGGGCGGCGCCGCGATGCCGAGGCCGTTTCCGGCCCAGGGGCATGAGCGGGAGCGGCGGGCCCGGGGCCGAGGAGCAGGACATCCTCGACCGCATGGTGGAGAGGATCGTGGCCATCCTGGGTGCCGTCGCGGCCTCGGCCGTCCGGGTGGACGTCGACCCCTTCGATGGCACCGAGGCCCTGGTCGAGGGGTGGAACCTCGACTCCTTGCACCTCCTCGAGATCGCGGTCGCCCTCGAGGACATGTTCGACATGTCACTGACCGACGATCCCGACCTGCCCTCCCCCCTCACCTTGCAGGCCCTCGCCGGCTACGTGGCCGCGGCGCGCTCGTCGGCGTGACGACAGGCATCTCCGAGCCCGACTATCGCGAGCGGGTCGCTGCCGTCCTCGCCGGGTTGTTGGGCGACGAGGCTTCTCCGCCGACGGCACGCGCCGTCATCGCCGCCCTCGGGGGCGACGGTCTCCTCGCCCAGCGCTGGGCTCGCCCCGACGCCATCTTCGGGGTGATCCTGGCCGAGGCGCTCGTCGGCTCTCATCGGTTCGACCTCGCGGTGGCCGTGAGCCTGCACGTGGAGTCGGTGACGGCCATGCTGCGGAAGTTCGCTCCCGTCGAGCTCCGCTCGTATGCGGACGGGGCCGTCGACGGCTCCCTCGTGGGCTGCGTCGGGGCGTCGGAGCCGTCGGGGGGATCGGACCTGTCGGCCGCCACGACGACGGCGCGCCCGGTGGACGGCGGTTGGCACGTCACGGGGGAGAAGAAGTTCGTCACCCTCAGCCCCCAGGCCGACTTCGTGCTGGCCCTGGCCCGCATGGGCGATGCCCCTGCCCCTCGTTTCGGGATGGTGCTGGTCCCGCGGGACGGTTACGAGGTGATGCAGACCCACCGGGTCGACGGGGCTGAGGCCCTGGACACCAGTTGGATCCGCCTCGACGCCGTGGTGCCCGCCCACCACCTGCTCGGGCGACCGGGACTGGGGTTGGCCGTGCTCACCGCCGGGCTGGTCAAGGAGCGCCTGTCGATCGCCGCCCAGGTGCTGGCCGCCTGTCGCCTGGCCATCGACCTGACCGTCACCAGGGCACACGACCGTCGCCAGTTCGGGGCCCGGTTGTGGGACCACCAGGTGATCCGTCTGCGCCTGGCCGCCCTCCACGCCGAGCACGCGGCCCTGGCCGCTCACCTGCGCCTGTTGGCCGCCGACCCCGCGGCATCGGGTCGCGACATCGCCGGGCTCAAGGTCACCGCGGCCCAGTTCGGTGAGAGGTGCGTCAGCGAGTGCCTGCACATCTTCGGCGGCGACGGGTACATGCGAGGTGTGTCACCGCTGGGCGAGCTCGGACGGGCGGTGCGCCTGGGCCGCATCGGGGGCGGCACTGACGAGATGATGTGGGAGATCGTGGCCAAGGGCCTCGGCTCGGGACGATCGCCGACGTCAGGGGGCCCCGGGGGGGTCGGAGACCTCCATTCGACTCCGTAGGCGAGCCAGGGACGAGCGAATCCATCGCGACACCTGCATCTGGCTGACGCCGTAGCGTTCGGCGATCTGGGTCTGGGTCTCCTCGGCGAAGAAGTAGAGGCCGAGAACCTCTCGGTCGCGCTCGTCGAGGTCGTCGAGCGCTCGCGTCAGGGCCACGTGGCTCTCGGCCTCGGCGAAGCCGGCGTCGATCACCGAGACGTCTCGGCCGGTGGCCGTCCCCTCGTCGGTGCGGACAGGGGCATCGAGGCGCACCATCCCTCGAGCCCGCCGAGCTGTCTCAGCCGCTTCCAGTTCTCGGGCGTCGACGCCGAGCGCGGTCGCCATCTCCACCAGGGTGGGGGCCCGGCCGAGCTGGGCGGTGAGCCGCTCTCCGGCCTCCCGAGTCGGGGCCGCCAGCTCATGGGCCCGCCGCGGCACCCGGAGGCTCCACCCCTGGTCGCGGTAGTGCCGCTTCAGGGCCCCGAGGATGGCGGGGGTGGCGTAGCCCACGAACGGGGTGCTCATGGAGCAGTCGAAGTTCCGGAGGCAGCGGAGCAGGGCCTCCAAGGCCACTTGTTGGAGATCATCGAGGGGTTCAGCGCCGCGGTGCATGCGCCGAGCCAGGGAGAGGGCGAGCGGGCGGTACTCGTCGACGAGGGCGGCGAGGACGTGCTGGTCGTCGGACCGCTGGAGCTGGACGTGTAGGCGCCAGATGTCGGGGTCGCAGGCCGGAGGCGCTTCCGCAGGCGACGATGCCGAGAGGGGGCGGGGGATGGTGCGCTCCACCATCCGGTCTTCGTCGGCCTGGTCTTCGTCGGCGGGATCGGACAGGCAGACGGTATGAGGGGATGACATCGAACGCCTCCTAGGGGGTCGGGGGCAGCTGCAGCCGGCGCTCGGCTCCACGGCGGGTCCACTCCGACATGAAGGGCGACGAACGGGAGATAGGGTTCCCCCTCCCGCCCGGAACGACACCTCGGATCCCGAGGCACGTTCGCCCTGCCGTCCCGAGGCGGGGTTCACCCTGCTCATCTGAGGTGGTGTGCGAGCATGTCCTTTGTGTCGACCCTCGACGGGCTGGGCAGGGGGCGTTCATGAGCGATGGGGAGCCGACGGGAAGTCCGGACGGCGAGGACGGCGAATCGGCCGTCATCGTGGTGGCCGACGACCTGGCCGCGGTGGCCGCTGCCCGGGCGCACCTCGGGGAGGTCGCGGCCTCGTGGCTCCTCACCGACCTGCCGACCCTCGAGCTGGTGGCCACGGAGCTGATCACCAACGCCATCCTCCACGCCGGGAGCCGGCCGGTGGTGCGGCTGGCCCACTTGGGTGATGGCTGCGTGCGGATCGAGGTGGCGGACGAGGCGCCGCAACGCCCGGTGCAGATCGTTCCCTACGACCAGCACACGAGGGGCCTCGGCCTGCACATCGTCGACGCTCTGTGCGAGAGCTGGGGGGTGACCGAGCCCGGTCCGTCGTCCAAGGTGGTGTGGGCCACGATGCGCCTGGAGCGGAACGGGGTGGCGCCGGACGCTCCCTGATCTGCTTCGTCGCCGTGGAGGGGGGCAGGGGCGGCGCATGAGCGACCAGAGCACGCCTGCCCACGCTCTGCTCGGCGTCTACCCGCCTGAGCAGGTGGACCCCCTCGTCCGAGAGCTGGCTCGCGTCGGGGTGCGGGAGTCGGAGGTCAGGGTGGGCGGTGAGGGGGACGAGAGGACGGCCCTCGTCGCCGAGATGCGGGAGGAGACGACCGAGAGCTGGGTGATGCCGCAGGTGGGCGTCCTCTCTTCCAAAGAGGCGACGAAGGCCACCTCGTTGATCGGTCCCGTGCTCGCCGGTCTCGGGGCGCTGATCGCCCTGCCGTTTGCCTTGGTGCTGCCCGACGACATCTCCCTGTGGTGGCGGCTGTTGATCGTGGCCGTCTGCGGGGGTGCGGTCGGGGGCACCATCGCCGTGATCGTCGTGCCGGCCATGGCCGTCAAGAACCAGGACGTCCCGGCCGCCGCCCAACGGGGCGAAGTGGTCCGCGTCTCTCGCTGGGCGCCGGAGGTCGAGCGGGTGATGGTCGCAGCCCGTCCCCTGCGCCTCGATCGGATCGGGGCCGATGGTGAGCCCATCGGCCCTGTCACCACGGAGGAGGATCATCAGCCGGGCGGGATCGTCGAGGAACTGGGTCACAACTTCGCCCGGGAGCGCGACGTCGAACCCCGGCACCGATCCCGCTGATGGCGCCAGGGTCCCGGCGCAGCGGCGCCATCCAGCGATCGGAGGAGCCATGAGAGCTGCGGTCTGGCAAGGTCCGAAGGACGTGCGGGTCGAGGAGGTGCCCGACCCCGTCATCGAGGCGCCGACCGATGCGATCATCCGCGTGACGTCCAGCGGCCTCTGTGGATCGGACCTGCACCTGTACGAGGTGATGGCCCCCTTCATGACCGAGGGTGACATCCTCGGCCACGAGCCCATGGGCATCGTGGAGGCGGTCGGTGCCGAGGTGGCCGACCTGGCGCCGGGCGACCGGGTCGTCGTCCCCTTCCAGATCGCGTGCGGCTCCTGCTTCATGTGCAGCCAGGGCCTCCAGACCCAGTGCGAGACCACGCAGGTGCACGAGCACGGCATGGGGGCGGCCCTCTTCGGCTACACCAAGCTCTACGGCCAGGTCCCAGGAGCCCAAGCGGAGTACCTGCGAGTGCCCATGGCCCACTACGGGCCGATCAAGGTGCCGACGGGGCCACCCGACGACCGGTACCTCTTCCTGTCCGACGTCCTCCCGACGGCCTGGCAGGCGGTGGCGTACGCCGGCGTGGGCCCAGGGGACAGCCTCGTCGTCCTGGGCCTCGGTCCCATCGGCGACATGACGGCCCGCATCGCCCGCCACCTCGGCCTGGAGACGGTGATCGGCATCGACGTGGAGGAGGACCGGGTCGAGAGGGCCGCGACTCGGGGGATCACCGCTCTCCACCTGGATGACCACGACGACATCTGCGAGGTGGTCCGGGAGATGACGGGCGGTCGGGGGCCCGACGCCGTGGTCGATGCCGTGGGGATGGAGGCCCACGGGTCGCCGGGAGCGAAGGCGGCGCAGAAGCTCACGTCCCTCCTGCCCAAGCCCTTGGCCGAGAGGCTGATGACCACGGCCGGGGTCGATCGCCTCGCCGCCTTCCACACCGCCATCGACATGGTGCGCCGAGGCGGCACCATCTCGCTCATCGGGGTGTACGGAGGGATGGCCGATCCGCTTCCGATGCTCACTCTCTTCGACAAGCAGGTGCAGCTCCGCATGGGCCAGGCCAACGTGCGGCGATGGGTCGACGAGATCATGCCGCTGTTGGAGGGTGACGCCGACCCCCTGGGCGTCGATGGCTTCGCCACCCACCACCTCGGCCTCGACGAGGCGCCCGAGGCCTACGCCCGCTTCCAGTCCAAGGACGAGGGCGTGGTCAAGATCGTCTTCCGGCCCTGAGCGCACGGTGTCCTGCTCCCATCCCTCGGGGCCGGACGGACGGCAGGGTCGGGTGCGGGTCGGTTGCTCGGGCTGGATGTACAAGGAGTGGCGGGGCGTCGTGTACCCGGCTGAGCTGCCCTAGCGGGCGTGGTTCGCCTGGTACGCCGACGCCTTCGACACGGTCGAGCTGAACAACACCCACTATCGCCTGCCTTCTCCCTCGACCGTGGCGCAGTGGGCGGAGCAGGCGCCGCTGGGCTTCTGCTGCGCCGTGAAGGTCGGCCGCTACGGCACGCACCGCAAGAAGCTGCGCGACGCCGCGGTGTGGCTGCCGAACCATCTCGACCGGGTCCGGGGGCT
>CAZXRA010000013.1:0-3465 GCA_964643485.1 uncultured Iamiaceae bacterium
GCCAGGCGGTCGAGCTCGGCTCGGCTGGGCCGCAGGGTCGAGGTGGGCGATGCCGGCCCGGTGGCCGAGGTGTCGGTCGTGGCCTGGGTCATCGGAGCCTCCTGCGCGGCGGTCAGCCTCCAGGATGCCACCGCTTCGTCACCGTGCGGCAACCACGCTTCAGGCGTACAGCGCTTCGATCTCCCCGGCGAAGGTGGCGTGGACGCCCCGCCGCTTCAGCTTGGAGGTGGGGGTGAGCAACTCCGAGTCGGGCAGCCACTCGTCGCCCAGCACCTTGACCTTCTTCACCTTCTCGGCGTTGTTGAAGGGTTCCATGGCCTCGGTGAGCCCGGCGGTGATGGCCGCCTGCACGTCGGGGTGGTCGGCCAGCTCGGCCAGGGTGAGCCCCTCGAGGCCGTGCTGCTTGGCCCACACTGGCGCCTCGTCGGGGTCGAGCACCACCAGGGCCGAGACGAAGGGCCGCTTGTCGCCGATGGCGCAGGCCTGCCCGACCAGCGGGATCGTCTTCAGGGCCGCCTCCAGGTTGGCGGGGCTGACGTTCTTGCCGCCCGCCGTGATGATCAGCTCCTTCTTGCGGTCGACGATGCGGAAGTAGCCGTCGTCGTCGATCTCGCCGATGTCGCCGGAGTGCAGCCAGCCGTCGTCGTCGAGGGCCTCGGCCGTCTTGTCGGGCTGGTCGAGGTAGCCCTGGAACACCAGGCCCCCCCGGCAGATGATCTCGCCGTCGTCGGCCAGGGCCACCTCCAGGCCGGGCACGGCCGGGCCCACGGTGCCGGGCTTGATGCGGTACGGCTCCCAGCACATGGGGCCGGTGTTCTCGCTCATGCCGTAGATCTCCGACATGGGCACGCCGATGGCCCGGTACCACGACAGCAGCTCGGGGGGGATGGGAGCGGCGCCGGTGATGGCGATCTCCAGCTGGTCGAACCCGAGCAGCTCCCGCACACCGGCGAAGGCGACCTGGTCGAGGAAGTCGTAGGTGGCCTTCTCCTCGTCGCTGGCCTCGTCCCACGCCATCTTCAGGGCGATGGGCCGGGCCGCCTCGACGGCCTCGTTGAACTTCTGGCCCTTCTCGGGATCGGCCGACAGGGCGGCCATGACCCGGGCGTGGATCTTCTCCCAGACGCGGGGCACCCCGAACATGATCTGGGGCTTCACCTCGCGGGCGTAGTCGGCGATCTGCCCGGGATCGGGACAGCACGTCACCTCGTAGCCCATGGCCAGCAGCGAGTAGTGGCTGGTGACCCGCTCGGCGATGTGGGCCATGGGCAGGTACGACACGAGGCGCTTGCCGGTGAGGTCGTCGACCCGGAAGGCGAGACGGAGGCACTCGGCCGTCCACGTCACGTTGTAGTGGGTGAGCATCACGCCCTTGGGCGGCCCGGTGGTGCCCGAGGTGTAGATGATGGTGACGAGGTCGTCGGGGGAGCTGACCGACGCCGTGGCGGCCAGGTCGATCGGCTCGTGGGCCATCAGCTCGTCCCACGTCAGGTCGGGCTCGGTGCCCTCGGGCCGGACGACGCCCACCGCGGTGAGGGCGGGGAGCTCGGCTCGCACCTCGGCGAAGCGGGCGTAGAAGCCGGCGTCTTCGACGAAGGCCAGCTTGGCCCCGCTGTGGCCGGCCAGGTACTGCACCTGCTCGGCCGAGGACGAGTTGTAGATCGAGATGGGCGTGGCCCCGACCAGCAGGGCGGCCAGGTCGAGCACGTGGAACTGCGGGCAGTTGCGCAGCATGAGCACGATGCGGTCGCCCTTGCCCACGCCGGCGGCGGCCAGCCCGGCCGCGGCCCGGGCCGCCTTGTCGGCCACGTCGGCGAAGGTCCACTCCTTCCAGTCGTCGCCCTCCTTCCAGCGGAGGGCGACCCGGTCGGGGACGCGCGCCAGGGTGCCGAGGAAGAGGGACGGGATCGTCTGCCCCTCGACGACGGCGTCGATGTCGGCGCTGGTGGTCATGCGGCGGCTCTCCTGGATGCGGCGGCGTGCCCCCCTGACCTAGCAGACCCAGCGGGAGGTTGCGATCAGGGCCGCCCCCCGAGCAGACTCTTGACCGAGCGGTCTAGTCCGCTGGCCGGGCCTCCGCCCGGTGCCGGTCGAGCCCCGGTCCCCGGACCGGCCCACACCCCGAGGTTCCCCATGACCACCGCAGTGATCGTCGACGCCGTCCGCACCGCCGGCGGCAAGCGCAACGGCAAGCTCTCGGGCTGGCACCCGGCCGACCTCCTCGCCGAGGTCCTCAAGGCCCTCGCCGAGCGCAACCAGCTCGATCCCGCCCTCGTCGAGGACGTCATCACCGGCTGCGTGATGCAGGTCGGCAACCAGAGCATCAACGTCGGCCGCAACGCCGTCCTCGCCGCCGGCTGGCCCGAAGAGGTGCCTGCCACCACCATCGACCGCCAGTGCGGCTCCTCCCAGCAGTCCCTCCACTTCGCCGCCCAGGGCGTCATCGCCGGCGCCTACGACGTCGTCGTCGCCTGCGGCGTCGAGGTCATGTCCACCACCCCCATGGGCGCCTCCATCACCCCCGGCAGCTTCCCCTTCGGCCCCGGCGCCATGGCCCGCTACGCCGCCGAGGAGAACTACGGCTACAAGGGCCTCATCCCCCAGGGCGTGTCGGCCGAGGTCATCGCCGACAAGTGGGGCCTCACCCGCGACGACCTCGACGCCTTCGGCCTCCGCAGCCAGCAGCTCGCAGCCAAGGCCCGCGACGAGGGCCGCTTCGAGAACGAGATCATCCCCGTCCAGGCCAAGCCCCGCGACAAGGAGACCGGCAACCTCATCGAGAGCGACGAGATCCTCGCCGCCGACGAGGGCATCCGCGACTCCTCCATGGAGAGCCTGGCCAAGCTCAAGCCCGCCTTCGTCCCCGAGGACCAGGGCGGCAAGGTCACCGCGGCCAACAGCTCCCAGATCACCGACGGCGCCTCCGCCGTCCTTGTCATGAGCGAGGAGAAGGCCGCGGCGCTGGGCCTCACCCCCCGGGCCCGCTTCCACACCTTCTCCCTGGCCGGCGTCGACCCCGTCACCATGCTCACCGGCCCCATCCCCGCCACCCACAAGGCCCTCGAGCGCTCCGGCCTCTCCATGGACGACATCGACCTCGTCGAGATCAACGAGGCCTTCGCCTCCGTCGTCCTGGCCTGGGAGAAGGAGCTGAAGCCCGACATGGACAAGGTGAACGTCAACGGCGGCGCCATCGCCCTCGGCCACCCGCTCGGGGCCTCCGGCACCAAGCTCATGGCCACCCTGCTCAACGAGCTGGAGCGCACCGGCGGCCGCTACGGGCTGCAGACGATGTGTGAAGGCGGGGGGCTCGCCAACGCCACGATCATCGAGCGCCTGGGCTGATTCCTTGCTGGGCGGTGGGGCGCGTGTCGCCCCACCGGTCGGTGGTAGCGCGGGCTCCGCGCGCGGGCGGGGGCGCCCCGGCTGCGCTCCGCGGCGGTGGGGGGACAAGCGCCGTCCCCC
>CAZXRA010000014.1:0-4945 GCA_964643485.1 uncultured Iamiaceae bacterium
TTGCCCTGGGACCAGTTGGCCCTCTGGGCGGTGACGGTGGGCACCAACATGATGGGCTACACCCCGGTCTTCGGCGACCAGGTCCGCTTCGCCCTCCTGGGCGGGGCCGAGATCGGCACCGACACCCTGCTGCGCTGGTACGTGCTGCACGTCCTGATGCTCCCGTTCGTGATCGTCATCTTCATGGCGATCCACTTCTGGCGGGTGCGCAAGGACGGCGGGATCAGCGGGCCGCTGTAGGTCGGGAGGCGAGACGATGACCGAGATCCCCGAACACCTCCGCAAGCGAGCGGAAGAGGCCCGCAAGAAGGCCAGCGCAGCCAAGGCCCCGGCCGACGACGCCCCGGCGGCGTCGGGCGGCGAGGGCGGCGGCGACAGCCGCATCCCCCAGCACCTGCTCGACCGGGCCAAGGCGGCCCGCGACAAGGCCAGCGGTACGGCAACGGCCGAGGCCCCCACGGGTGGCGCCGTGGCCACCGCCCCGGCCGGCGGCGACCTGGCCACCGCGGCCCCGCCCCTGGCCGCCGGCCCCGGCGGTCACACCCAGCGGCTGCTCACCGTCGTCAAGTCCGGCTCCATCCAGGACGTCAAGGCCGCCCCGCAGGACAAGGTCCACACCTGGCCGCACCTGCTGGCCGTGGAGTTCGTGGCCGCCCTGCTGTGCACGGCCTTCACCCTGATCTTCTCGATCTTCGTCAACGCCCCGCTGCTCGAGCTGGCCAACCCCAACCAGACGCCCAACCCGTCCAAGGCGCCCTGGTACTTCCTGGGCCTGCAGGAGCTGCTCACCATGTTCCACCCGATGGTCGCCGGCGTGACCATCCCGGGCATGGGCATCTTCGCCCTGATCCTCGCCCCGTACACCGACCGCAACCCGTCCAACAAGCCCGAGGACCGCAAGTTCGCCATCTCGCTGTTCACGGTGCACCTGATGTTCTGGGCCGTCCTGGTCATGATCGGCTCGTTCTTCCGGGGACCCGGGCAGAACTTCGTGTTCCCCTGGCACGACGGCCTCTTCTTCGAGCTGTAGGAGGTTCGGATGTCCTTCGTCATCGTCCTCGCCGTCATCGGGCTGGTGCTGGCCGCCGCCGCGGTCCTCTTCACCGTGCAGCGCACCCGTGACACCCAGCGCGCCGTGGGCTACCTCGCCCGGGAGACCCGCAGCCGCGACAAGGCCGGCCGGGCCCGCACCCCGGCCGACGACGAGGCCCCGGCCACCGGCAAGGAGATCGAGCTGGCCACCGCCGCCGCCCGCCAGGGGGGCAGCGACCTGGTCGCCGCCGCTCCGTCGGCCCCCGTGGCCTGGACGCCCCCGGACGAGGACGCCATGGGCGTCACCCGCCGGCAGTTCATGAACCGGGGCATCATCGCCGGCTTCGGCCTGGGCATCGGCGGCTTCGCCCCGGCCGCCTTGGCCTTCCTCTGGCCCCAGGGCACCTCGGGCTTCGGCTCCAAGATCAACGTGGGCAGCGTGGCCGAGCTCAAGAACCAGGTCGAGCAGGGCAACGGCTTCCTCTACTACCCCGAGGGCCGCATGTGGATCACCGAGTACCCGGAGGCTTCGCTCGACAACGCCCGGAAGGTCTACTCCCCCTCCGAGCTGCCCGGCATGGAGGCGGGCCTGGTGGCCCTCTACCAGAAGTGCCCCCACCTCGGCTGCCGCGTCCCCAACTGCCCCGCGTCCCAGTGGTTCGAGTGCGGCTGCCACGGCTCGCAGTACAACCGGGTCGGTGAGAAGAAGGCGGGCCCGGCCCCCCGTGGCCTCGATCGCTTCGCCATGAGCGTCGAGGGCGGCAACTTCACCGTCGACACGGGCCTCATCATCCAGGGCCCGGCCATCGGCACCAACACCACCGGCCAGGAGGCCGAGGGTCCGCATTGCATCTCCGGAGGTTCCGCGCACTGATGCTGCTGGCCAGCACCCAAACCGCCATCGGCGGCGTCGTCCTCTTCGCTGCCGTCGTCGTCGCCCTCACCTACGCGTGGATCAACGTCCGCCAGGGGCGGGCCGAGGTCGGCTCGGAGATCGAGCTCGCGCCCAACCGCAAGCCTTACTACTCCGACGAGGAGCTGGAGGGGAAGAAGCTCGACCGCACCCTCACGGTCGGGCTCCTCGGCATGTTCCTCGTCGCTGTCGCCCTCCCCCTCTACGGCCTGGCCGAGCCGGGCCGGCAGAGCGGGGCCCGGGAGAACTTCAAGGAGGTGTTCGTCAAGCGCGGGGCCAAGATGTTCGACACCACCGAGAACGACGGCTTCAACTGCGCCTTCTGCCACGGTGGCATGGAGGCCACGGGCAGCGTCGTGCCCTTCCCCATCACCGACGCCAACGGCCAGTTCGTGAAGCAGGTGGAGTGGAAGGCCCCCGCCCTCAACACCGTGCTCCAGCGCTTCAGCCGGGAGGAGCTGCGGGAGATCCTGGTCTACGGCCGGACCTTCTCACCCATGCCGGCCTGGGGCGTGAAAGGGGGCGGCCCCCTGAACGACCAGCAGATCCAGAACCTCATCGACTACATCGAGTCGATCCAGGTCGACCTCGATGACGAGGAGGCCCGGGCCGAGCAGCGGGCCGAGGTGGAGGCCGCCCTGGTGGAGGAGATGCGCCTGGCCGAGGAGGCCGGCGTCCCCTATGCCAACGAGGGTGAGGCCCTGTTCAACCTGGGCTACTACTCGAACTACGCCGGGGGGGCCTTCGCCTGCGGCCGGTGCCACACCACGGGCTGGAGCTACGGCGAGAAGGGCCCCGACGGCAACGGTGCGTACGGCCCGTCGCTGCGGAGCGGCGTCAGCACCACTCGCTTCCCCGGTCCCGTCGCCGGCTTCGAGCAGCAGGTCGACTTCGTCTGCACCGGCTCGGAGCACGGCGTCAACTACGGGCAAAACGCCCAGGGCACCGGCAAGATGCCCGGGTTCTGCCAGGTGCCGGCGGCCGTCGACAACGCGGCCGAGACCGGTGAGGTGGGCGTGATCGCCAAGGATGCCTCCGACCCCGACACCGTCGGGGGCATGCTCACCAAGGAGGACGTCGAGAAGATCGTCCGCTACGTCAGGGGCCTGTGACCGTGGAACTGATGCTCGCCGCCCTGACCTGGCACCCGGGCTTCCGGGGCGTCCTCGTCGTCGCCGTCGGCGTCGCCGTGCTGATGGGCTCGGTCTACCTGCTGCTGGCCACCAACAGCGGGGCCCGCCTCGGCTTCCTGCTCTCCCTCACCGGCCTGGCCGGCTGGATGATGATCATGGGCCTGGTCTGGTCCATGTACGGGATCGGCTACCAGGGACGGGTGCCGACCTGGCACGTCGAGGAGGTCAACTACGGCGACCTATCGGTGGCCAAGACGGTCGACGCCCGTTCGGTGCCCGACCGTGAGGAGCTGCCCGAGCCCCAGGAGCTCATCGACGGCAACGCGGCCCTGGAGCAGCAGTTCCCTGACGACCCCACCCGCCGGGCTCCGCAGCTCGGCGACCTGCTGAGCGTCGACCCCGAGCTGGTCGACGAGATCCCCGAGCAGGACGGGTGGCACATGCTCGCCGCCGCCGACAAGCAGACCGGCGAGGCGGTGGCCGCGGCGTCGGCCTTCCTCACCGAGGAGCAGAACTTCGCGGCGGCCACCGACTTCGTCGTCCTCGACGCGTGGAGCCGGGGCGGCAAGGACAATCGCACCGACGACTCCCTCGTGGGCCGGGCCCTGTTCAAGGCCGAGCGCATCGCCACCTGGCCTCTCGGGCACCCCACCCATCGGGTCGTGGTGCAGGTGCAGGGCGTCGTCCCCCGCGAGACGGTGCCCGGCCAGCCCCCGCCCACCCCGCAGGCCGACGAGGATCAGCCCGTCGTGTCGGTGGTGATGGTGCGCGACCTGGGATCGCGTCGCCAGCCCGCCATCTTCCTCACCTTCGCCTCGGCCGTCCTCTTCGCCGTCTGCTGCAACTCGCTGCACCGCCGCGACAAGCTGGTCGACCAGGCCCGCGCCGCTGCCGGAGGCTGACCGGTGGGCCAGTACCTGCCCCTCGTCACGCTGTTCGTCCTGGCCGTCCTCTTCGCCGTCGTCAGCAGGGTGGCGTCGGGGTTGCTGGCCCCTCGCAAGCCGACCGCGGCCAAGAGCGCGCCCTACGAGTGCGGCATCGTGCCGTCGCGGGAGCCACCGGAGCGCTTCCCCGTGCGCTTCTACCTGGTGGCCATGATCTTCATCGTCTTCGACATCGAGGTCGTGTTCCTCTATCCCTACGCGGTGATCCATCGGCAGCTGGGGCTCTTCGGCCTGGTCGAGATGATCGTCTTCGCCGTCATCGTCTTCGCCTCGTTCCTGTTCCTCATCGCCAACGGCGCCCTCGAGTGGGGGCCGCTGCGCAAGGACCGGCCCGTCGACACCGGCATCGTGTCGGGGGCCCGGACGACGGCCACCACCATCCGGCGCGTCGGCCTCGAGGGGCGCCGGGCGCCGGCCACGGAGGAGGCGGCCTGATGGGTTGGGACGTGCAGCAGGGCCTGGAGGGCCTCGACCACAACATCCTCACCGGCAAGGTGGAGGATCTCGTCCGCTGGGCCCGCAAGTCGTCGCTCATGCCCGCCACCTTCGGGCTGGCCTGCTGCGCCATCGAGATGATGGGCGCCGGCGGATCCCACTACGACCTGGCCCGCTTCGGCATGGAGGTCTTCCGGGCCTCGCCCCGCCAGGCCGACCTCATGATCGTGGCCGGCCGGGTCTCGCAGAAGATGGCCCCGGTGCTCCGCCAGGTCTACGACCAGATGATGGAACCCAAGTGGGTGCTGTCCATGGGCGTGTGCGCCAGCTCCGGCGGCATGTTCAACAACTACGCCATCGTCCAGGGCGTCGACCAGATCGTGCCCGTCGACGTCTACGCCCCCGGCTGCCCGCCCGGGCCCGAGACCCTCATCCACGCCATCAACACCCTGCACGAGAAGATCCTCGACGGCGACATCCTGCGCCGC
>CAZXRA010000015.1:0-18684 GCA_964643485.1 uncultured Iamiaceae bacterium
GTCTCTGGCGTTCGAGCGTCACAGGATTGGACCCGCCCCTCCCCAACGCGAGCCGGCCGGCTCTAGGCGTCGAGGTTCTTGCGAATGTCGCCGACTCGCCAGAGGGCGGCCCATTCGGTCGAAGGTATCTCGCGTTCGATCCGCTTGAGGGCGTGGCCCATGGCGTACCGGCCCCATGGTGAGGGCGGGGGCAAGACCAGCGGGACAGCGTCGAGGACATAGCGGCGGACCTGGGCGAGGGTGGCCCGCTCGGTCGTGGCGTGGTCGTGGTCACGGTGAAGCCGGCCACGTTCCAGGCGCAGGGGCCGAGGCTGGCGCAGGCGGAGGACCCGGGCCCTGGCCTCGACCATGACCGGGTGCGGGGCGGGGCGGGCGGGGGTATGCCAGGCCTGGGCGAAACCGAGGCTGGCCGTCCGCTTGCCCTGGGCTGTCGGGAGCCTGGGCAGAATCGCGAGGGGGGGGGGTTGTTTCTGGCGAGGGCGCCGAAGCCGACCGAGCATGGGGCCTAACCCTCCGTTTTTGTGATCGCTCGACTCTTGGCCTTTCGGCAAGCGTCAGAGCAGGTGCCTTGATATTCCCGGCGGGTGGCGTGGTAGGTGCCGCCGCATTGGTAGCACTTAGGCCGGACCCAGGTGAGGGGGCAGCGTTCGCCTCGAAGCTCGGGGCACTCGGTGGCTCGGTGTCGGGTTCGAGCTGTCACGGTTGTGGCGATCGCTCGAAGTGTGACAGCCGCCGCGGTGTCACAGTTATCCGCGAGCTCGCGGGCAAGCGTGACCGCCTCACGCTCCGCCGCCGAGCTGGGCCGGATGTTCGATCCAGCGGACCGACCATTCGATCCGGGCGAGGGGGAAGGGCACGCCGTAGCGGCGGTTCCAGCCCCGGCCGATCGCCTCGATCTGTTGGATCAGGTAGCGGCTGAGGACCTCGGGGTCGCTGTTGTGATCCCAGCCGGCGGCCATGGCGAAGGTGACCCGGCGCAGAGTCCTGGGGTCTCGGGCGATCAGAGCGGGGCGGCTCATGCCGGCGCCTGGATCATGGCCCGATGTAGGACCGGGTGTCGACAGCCGGCGAAGGCGGGGTCGCTGATCGGGACCGCCAGACCGGGGACGGTGTCGAGCCAGGCCCGGCCGCACCAGTGACAGGACCAGCCGTTGGTCTCCACGGCGAGAAGCTCGTCGAGGGTGAGCAGCGTCCTCATGGTCGGCCTTTCGTCTGGGCGGCGGTCTTCGTGCCGTGGTCGGCGTCGCAGAGGGCTTGGAGGTTGTCGACGTCATGGCCTCGGGGACCGTGGGGACCGAGCCCGTCGATATGGTCGACGTGAAGGGGGGCGCCGGAGTCGGCGGCGGAGCGGCCGCACTCTTCGCATACCGGGTCGCCGGCGGCGTTCTTTGGGGCGTGGTCTCGAAGGTAGCGGGCGCGGGTGACGTGCCAGGTCGCGTCGTATCCTCGAGTGTGGCTTGAGCCTCGGGCTTCCTCCCGCTCTCGGGCGTGCTGGGGGCAGTAGCGACCGGAGACCAGCTCGGGGCACGTCGGCGAGCCGGCGCAGGGCCGGAGTCCTCTACCAGGCATGGCCGGCCTCATGGCGTCCGGGTTGGCCGTCACGTCGCGAGGCTCGGCGCCCGACCCATGCCTCGGCGAGGGTGCGCGCCTCTTCGAGGACCGCGCGGGATTCCTCGACGTTGGGGCTGGCGATGCTGAGGGTTTGCGACCCGGGCGCCAGGTGACGGGGTCGGCGGTCGACGTATGGGGTGAGACCTTCGAGCAGCTCGGCGGCGACCAGCTCGACCAAGGCCTGGCGCTTCCCAGCTTGTCGAGGGTTGAAGGCGACGTTGGCGTGGCGGCGTGGCGGTCGGTGTCTCAGATAGTCCGCCCGGAAGCGATCGAACCGCTCGACGTCGCCCGGTCGGTCGGGGCTCATTGGGTGAGGACCCAGGCGCCGGTTGTGATCCCGTAGGCGGCGACCGCGGCGAGGATCGCCCGGACCTCGTCGAGGGTGCCGAAGCGTTGGGGGGTTCGCTCCCAGGAGACAGCCGCGGCGAGGACAGCGAAGGCGAAGACGGCCAGCCCGCTCATGGGCGCTGTTGGAGGGCGAAATGGAAGACCTTCCGACCGGCGAAGACCAGGCGCCGGCGTTTGTAGTCGAGGTGGAAGCGGTCGGCGTGGGTGGAGCAGAGCCGAAAGCTGACGGTCTGGGGCTCGGTGTCGCCGTCCTCGGCGAAGTAGCGGGCGTGGGCGATCCAGGGGGCGGGGCGCTCGTCTAGCTGGCAGCGGGGCCCGTCGGGGTCCTCGGGGATCGCCATGGCCTGGTCGGCGATCGCTGACAGCCGGCCGGTGAAGGCCTGGGCGACGTCGTCAATCAGGTCCTCGGTGATCTTCGGTGGCATGGTCGCTCCTTTCGAGGAATCGGGCGAGCGGTTCGAGGGCGTGAAGCTCGACGAGTAGATGGTCGACCAGGTCGGCGAGGGTCTCATGGTCTTCGATCTGGCCGGGCTTGATCCCCAGAGCTGACAGCCGGCCGAGGACCCGGGCCTGGGCGACGTCGAAGCTCGAATAGCGGCGCTGGGAGCCGGAGCCGTCCGCTTCGGTGATCGAGGGGACCAGGAGGCCACGGCGCGACCAGTAGTCGAGCTGGCGGTAGCTGACGCCGGCGAGCTGGCAGGCCTCGGGGGTCGTGTACCAGCTCCGGGGGCGGGTCTCGGTCTCCATGGGGCGTAAGTGTGACTCATTGGGGGGCCTTTGGGGCGGCTTTCCGGCGGGGAAGGTTGAGCGCGGGACCGAAGGCCGCCTTGGCGACCCGGAGGGCTTCGAGGGGTTCGGGGGTGTCGAGGCCGGCGTCGCAGTACGCCCGCCAGGCGACCCGGTCGCCGAGCCCGTCGAGGATCGAGGCGACAGCGGCGCGGATCATGGGGCGGCGGTAGAGGCCCGACCAGGGGTTGTCGGGGACGACGATCCGGGGCCCGCGGGGCTCGCCGCGACGGGTTTCGATCAGGGCGGCAGCTCTCACCGTTGCCGCCTTCGGGACCGACCCCGTTTCGATCGGATCACGCTGTTGGCCTTCCGACGTCGGGCGGCGTCACGTTGCCGGCGAAGGGTGCCGACGGTGTCCTCCATGAAGCGGGCGGCGTTGTCGAGGGCTTCGATCAGCGGAGGCTCATGGGTGAGGCGGAAGGCGGTGCCGTAGCTTCTCAGCTCCCGGGCCCAGGCTTCGAGGTTCTCGATCGTGTAGAGGGGGAGGTCCTCCGTGGGGCCCAGGGCGGGACCCTCGGCCTTCGGTGAATCTTCGAGGGCCGGCGGAGCCGGCGCCTGGGCCGAAGGCGGGGAGCTGTCGGCCGGAGGCCGGCGATCTGGGTCTTTGTTCATCGGGTCGACCTTTCCCCAGGGTTTCCCCCAGGCTGTGTGCTACTACGGTTCTTGATGGTTTAAGAGGGTTAGGGCGTCTTGGGTGTCACTGTTCCCCGCGGCTGGTGTCGCCCTTCCCCGCGCCCGGTGGCGCGGTTGTGGATTCTCTGGGGATAAAGGCCCGGGGGGTGAAGGGTGCCAATTTGTCGCCCTTATCGAGGTTGAGGCTGTAGGTGGTCGCCTTCCCGATATGGGCGCCGCCGGGGCCGGTCGGGATCAGGCCGCCGGTCGGCGACGTGACCGCCTCGATCAGGCCCAGAGCTTCCAGGGACCGAAGGTGGCGTTGGATCGTGCGCCGGGTGTTGCCGGTCTTCCAGGCGAGCAGACCGACCGAGGGGCGGGCGTTGTCGCCCTGGTGGTCGGCGTGGTCGGCGAGGGCCAGGAGGGTGAGCTTGAGCGAGCCTTCCAGGTCGAGACCCCAGACCAGCCCCATTTGGTAAACGCTCATGCTCCGGGGTCCTCGATGCCGACCCGCTCAGCTCGGGCGCGGACGTGGTCGGCGAAGGCGTGGAGGACCGAGGCGTCGGGCGTGGGGTGAAGGTGGTACCAGGCGCCGGCGGCGGAGAGCATGACGTCGAGCAGCTCGGTCTCGACTTCGAGGATCGCCGCGGGGCGGGCCGGCTTTCGAGGGTTCGAGCCCTCGCAGGCGATCAGGGCTTCCTCGACCTCGCCCAGCTCTTCGGCGATCTTCCCGACCCGGACCCGGAGCAGATGGGCGCCGGCGATGCCGCGGGCGCGGTTGTGGCCGTCGATCTGATCGCTGATCGCTCCCACCAGGCGGTCGGTCGGATCAGTCCAGCGGCGGATCACAGCCGGGCCCCATTCAGGGCGACGAGGCGGACTTGGGGACCGACGGGCTCGGCACTCCATTCGATCGCTTGGACGTCGCCGCCCTTTTTGCGGATCACGGAGCCGACCAGGACGGTGAGGTCTCGCCAGGCGTCGAATGACGCCGTCTGGAGCTGGCCGCTGTCGACGATCACCGCGGCGGTCACCGAGGGGCCGGGGGGTCGGGCGTGGTCGGTTGGGGCGGTGGCGAGGAGCCGGGTCTGATTCATTGGGGGGTTCGTCCTTTCCGGAGGGCGTCGACCTCGAAGCCGCAGAGGCGGCAGAGGGCGGTGTAGCCGGGAGCGTCGCCGACCGCGACCCCGCCGAATTTGGGGGCGAGGGGGAAGATCGGGCGGCCGTGGAGGCAGTTCTTTACGCTGGGAGGCGTGGGGGACCCGCTGGGGTTGAAGGTGACGGGGAGGATTCGGGGACCGAAGCCGTCGACGTTGTAGATCGCCGCGGAGACCTCGGTCAGCCCGGCGTGAGCGGTGAAGGTCCCGCCCTCCATGACCAGGCGCGGCGCCTCGATCTTCGCCGGCTTGGCCTTGGCTGAGCGGCGTGGCATTCAGTCTTCCAGGCCCAGGGCCGCGCGGCGGCGGTATTCGATCACCGCGGCGGCTTGAGCGTAGAGCCCGTCGGCGAGGGCCATGGCCTCCCGCGGGGAGCATTGGCCGATGATCGGGACGATCTGAGCCCTCGAAGGGTGGTCGACGGTGACCACGACGGTTTCGGCGCCGTGGCCGAGGTCGACGCTGAGGTCGCCGACCATGAAGGCGAGGCCCTCGTCGTCGGTGAGGGGGAGGCCCCGGAAGGTGTCGAGCAGCTCGACCCGCCAGTCGTCGAGGGCGTCGGGCTCCCAGCCGGCGAAGACGTAGACCTGGAGGCGCTCTTGAACCCCGAAGAGGCTGGCAAGGCCGACGCCCCGAAGCTCAGACGTGGCCCGGTAGCGGGCGACACCGACCGGCTCGGAAGTGTCGGTGACGAATTCGGGCGCGGGGACCAGGATCAGAGAGCCGGCGTCGGCAACGTCGAGGCGGCCCCCATGACGGGGCCCGCCTTCCAGGGTGACGGTGACCTTCACTCGTCGAGCTTCCGGGCTCGGCGGATCAGGGCCAGCCCGCCGGCGATCAGGGCCGCGGCCGTTGATCCCAGCCCGGCGACGGCGACGGGGCCGGTGAAGGGCAGGACCGGGGGTCCTGGGTCCTCGGGGGCCGGGTCGGTGGTCGTCGGGGTCTCCGGGACCGAGGTCGAGCTGTCGACGACGGCGGCCGTGGTCGTGGTCTCTTCCTCCGTGGTGGTCGTCGAGGCTTCGGTCGTGGTCGTGGTCTCTTCCTCCGCCGTGGTCGTGGTCTCTTCCTCGGGGGCGGTCGTGGTCGTGGTGCAGTAGCTGTTGGTGCCTTCCTGGCAGTAGTGGCGCCCGCCGGCGGCGGCGGGGAGGCCCAGGGCCAGGATGATCCCGACGGTCGCCATGGCGACCCCTAGTCGGCTCTTCATTTCGCTTCGCTTCCTTTCGTCCCGCTTTTCGGGCTGGTCGGCGACCCGGGGACCGGGTCGGGTTCCGGCGCCGAGATCTCGGCGTCGGTGATCGTGAGTTGGGGGGCCTCGGCGTGGGTGACACAGCCGGGGCATGGGGCGCGGTCGAGCAGCTCGGCGAAGACCCGGTCGACGGCGACCCAGCGGTCGGCCCAGGCGCCGCACAGCGGCTGGTCGGCCCAGCCGGCGGCTCCGGCCCAGGTCCGGAAGAGGACCCGGGGGAAGTGATAGAAGTCACCGCGCGGGGCGATCAGGACCGGGTCCCAGAGGCGGACCAGGCGGCCGACCTCGACGATCGGTGCGGCGTCGCTCATTCCTGGTCGCCTTCCGGGGGCGCGGGGAGGGGGCCGCCGAGGGCTTCGAGGGCTTGGTGGAGGCCGGCGATCTCGTCTTTGAGCCGGACCCGCTCGGTGGCGATGTTCCGGAGCTGGGTGTTGACGCTCTGGGCTCGACGTTCCAGCTTCCGGAAGGCGTCCTCCAGCTCGGCGAGCTGGTCGGCGATCAGGCGGCGGGCTTCGAGGTTTCGCTCGGTCATGGGGTCTCTCTTCCTTGGCGTTGGGCGGCGGTGTAGCCGTCGGGGTCATTGTGGAGGTCGGCGGTGGCGTCGATCAGGGTCCGGGTCGTGAAGCTCTTGAGCTTCCGGGTGAGCGTCCCCGCGCGCCAGGCCTCGGGGAGGACCTCGGCGGCGAGGGTGTCGAGCTGGCCCGGGTCCCAGAGCCCGACGGCGACCATGAGGCGTTCCAGCTCGTCGAGGATCGCGAGCAGGCCGGCGAAGTCGTGGAGGGGCTCGGTTTCGGCCAGAAATACGGCGAGGGCGTCCCAGGCCTCAGATTGAGGCTGACGGGGTTCTGGGCCCTGGCGGACAGCGGAGGCGGTAGGCGGCTCAGGAGCGGCGATCTGGGGGCTGTGTGGCGATTCTGAGGCTGAGGGCGCGGGCCCGCTATGGGGGCGGATGGGAGGCTCCGCTGGGCCCGCGTCCTCAGTCGGCCCGGCGCTCGCCTCGGGGGAAGCGTCGCCGGGAGCTTGGTCGGGGTCGAGGTCCTCGGGACCGAGCCCGGTGACCTGGTTCAGGAAGTCGAGGACGTCGGTGCTGTCGGCGCTCATGGTGGCGGCGATCGCCTCGAAGTCTCGATCCATTTCGGCTTGGCGGGCTTGGAGGGTGTCGCCGGTCACGATCAGGACCTGGGCGAGGTCGCCCCATTGGGCGGGAAGCCCTCGGATCAGGGCGGCGACCGCGGCGGTGAGGTTGTCGGGGTCGTCCTCGGGCATGGCCGCGGCGAGGGCGAGGAAGGTCTGAGCGTATTGGTTCGCTTCGAGGGCGGGGCCGGCCCAGGCGTCGAGGACCGCGCGGGCGTCGTCGTGGGTCACGCCGTCCTCCGCCCTCGGCTCTTCTCGATCAGGGTGGCGACCGCGGAGGCGAGCTGGCGGCCGCCGCGCCGCTTGATCGCTTCGAGCAGGGCCGGCGAGGTCGTGGCGGTCTTGCCAGCGAGCTGATAGCTGACGGCCTGGGGTGTCACGCCCAGGTCCTCGGCGAGGTCCTTGGGCTGTATCCCCGCGGTGAGCAGGGCGAGGCCGGCGGGGGTTGGCGGTCGGGTCACGGTCGGAACCTCACGGTCAGCTCGGCGACCGCGACGTCGTCGGGGAGGACTCCGGAGGCTTGGAGGGCGTCGAGGACCGCCTTGGCGTAATTGTCGACGTCGCCGGTGAGCCCGGTGGCGGGGCGGCGGGGGTCGTCCTCGTCGAGGGCGGCGACGCGGACCTGCAGGCGGTCACGCTTGACGTCGATCGAGACCGAGACCTCGCCGGGGAAGCTCCGGAAGCGGGCGAGGGCTTGGAGCTTGGAGGCGACCTCCCGCTTCCATGCCTTGTACTCGCGGGGGTTGACCGGGCGGGGCTTGCCCTCGGGGTCGACGGTGAGGGCGGTGCGGGGCCAGGCCTTCGGACGGTTGAGGATCTCGGCGTCGAGGTATTGGATCGGCTCGCGGCTCATTCGGTGACCTTCTCTCGGACCAGGTTGGGGTTGAGGCCCGCGGCGAGCAGGCCGAGGACGGCGGTGACGGCGGAGGTCCAGAGGGCGAGGTTGAGCCAGCCGCCGGCGGCTTGGGCGAGGGCGGAGGCGACCCAGCCGAGGGCCGCGGTGAGGGCGAGGAACCCGAAGACGCCGACGCCGAGGGTGGCGAAGACCAGGAGGGCGAGGCCGGCCTCGGACAGCCGGAGGCCGGCGCCCGCGGGGACGACGTCGCCGCGCTCCCAGCTCCCGGTGTCTCGGTTGAAAGTCCAGGGCGTCGACCCCGGGGCCGGCTGGTATTCGCCGTAGCCGGTGCCGCGGGCGAAGGCGGGGGCCCAGGGCTCGTCGACGATCAGGACCCGGTAGGGCGCCCCGTCGGGGCCAAGCTCGAGAATGGCGTTGCCCTCGGGCGGGTTCTTTATGTCGACGACTTCCCCGTCGAGGGGCCCGCCGTGGAGGTCGACCCGGTAGGTCACGCCCGGGCCCTGGCGTAGGGGTTGCCCTCGGCGAAGACCTTGGTCTCCCAGGGGGTATGGGCCGCCTCGAAGCTGACCGGGAACGGGACCGCCTGGATCTCTTCGTAACCTTCCTCGCGGTAGGCGGCGACGATCCCGTCCAGCTCTTCGGGGCTGGGCTCGGTGGCCGTGGTGATCGTGGCGATTTCTCGCCGGCGGTTGGGGTTGAGGCTCCGGCCGCCGCAATGGCCGCAGGTGCCGTGGGCGATTTCGTCGCCGATCATGGCGCCGCCGCATACGGCGCAGGAGTTGGTGTTGGGAGCGGTCATGGTCATTCCTCCGTGGGCTCGGGGTCGACGCCGATCAGCTCGGCGATCATGGGGGCGGGCGGGCGTTGGCGTTGCCATTGGGCATTGCTCAGGGCGGTGTTGTCGAGGACGAAGAGGGCGGCGGCGCGGTAGGTCTGGGCGACGGTGAGCCCGTCGAGGACGTCGGCCATGGCCCCGTCGTATTCCTCCCAGGCGGCGCGGGCCTCGGTCGAGCTGTGCCGGTAGCCGAGGGCCGGGTCCGGGACCGAGGGGACCGGAACCCCGACCGCCTCGATCAGGGCGGCGAGGTCGCCGTCCTCGGTGGCGCCGGTGAGAATGTAGAGGCTGAGGACCTTGAGGGCGGTGTTCCGGTCGAGGTCGGCGGCGGCGGTTGAGGCCTTGGCAAACCAGGCCTTCCGGTCGGCCTCTTGCTTCGCCCGGGCCTTGTCACGGTCGGCGTCGACTTTGGCCTGGCGCTTGTCCTCGGCGGTGTCGATCTTGAGCGGGCTGTCGCCCTCGGGGGCGTGGCGCTCAGGCTCGGCGCAGTAGAAGACGGCGCGGGGCTCGGCGTCCCAGAATTCGGGGAAGCCGACGACGACCCGGTGGCAGGCCTCGGTCTTCTCATGGGCGTCCTGGTCGATCCGGAGACCGCCGAAGCCTTCGAGGCTCCGCCAGCCCTTGGTGGCCTTGGCTGAGACCGTGGCCTTGGGGTGAGCCTTGGCGTAGGCGGCGGCCGCCTTCTCGGCCTGGCGGGCGCGGGTGGCCTTCCGCTTCGCGTAGTCGATCTCGCCTCGGATCGTCGAGGTCGAGGGCGCTTCCTCGCGGTCGAGCTTTCGAGCTATCGACCGTTGGGCCTTCTCGGGGAGGCCGGCCAGCTCGACGGCGTCCTCGATCGGGATCGAGGCGGCGAGGATCGAGACCTCGGGGACCAGGCTGGCGAGCTTGACCCGCTTGCTGACGTGGGCGGTGGAGCGGCCGATCGCCTCGGCGGCGGCCTTCTGGGAGCCGAGCAGCTCGACCAGGCGGACCAGGCCCGCGGCCTCGTCGAGGGGGTCGAGGTCCTCGCGTTGGAGATTCTCGACCAGCTGGATCGCGAGGCGCTCAGAGTCGACCCGGTCGCTGTCGGCGCCGTCGAAGGCGGGGGCCCAGGTGACGGGGACGTCGACCCAGCCGAGCTTCCGGACCGCGGCGAGGCGCCGGTGGCCGGCGACCAGCTCGGCGGTCTTGCCGAGGGGGACGGGCCCGTTGGCGGCGTTCATACGCCGGACGGTGAGCGGGTTGAGAAGGCCGTGGCGTTCGATCGAGCGGGCCAGCTCGGCGATGTTGCCGAGGTCCCCGCGGACGTTGTCGCCGGTCTGGATCGAGGCGGTCGGGATTGTCTGGGTCTTGGTGGCGGTCATAGGGCGCTCCTTTCAGAGTCGAGGGGGAAGGTGTCCCAGGGGCGGACGTTGGTGGCGACGATGCCATTCGAGAAGAGGAAGGTGAGCCGGGCGGGGTCGGCGTTGTCGATCACGGTGGCGACCTGGCCCCGACCGCCGAGGGTCGGGAGGACCATGCCGGGGAGGACCTCGGCGGCTTCGATCTTGACGCTCGGGGCGCTCATAGCTGGCTCCCGGCCCAACGGCCGAGGCGGACGGTCCAGGCTCCGGTGAAGTTTGAGGGCTCGAAGCGGGTCGGGAAGCGGAGCCGCGGGGCCCAGCGGGTGAGGATGCTGGCGACCTGGCGGGCGGCCGCCTTGGAGTCGAGGGCGGTGATCTTCATGGAGGCGGCGTCGCCCAGCTCGTCGGCGAGGGCGGCGATGGTCTCGACCATGACCCGGGCGGAGGGGGCGGGGAGGCCGAGGGCGTTGAGCCGGGCGGCGTCCTGGCGTGGGGCCTCGCTGAGGGCCCTCTCGTCGCCCCAGCAGCCGCATGAGTAGCGGGTGTCGACAACGGCCCAGCGGCCGAGGCGACTGATCTTGGCGGCCAGCTCGCGGGCGGCGCCGTACTGGTTGGCGCCGATGAAGCCGGCGACCAGCTCGGGGAAGTCGAGGGGGAGGGGCGAAACGTGGGGGCCCATATCGTCAGCGGTGACGACGACCCGATAGCCGGCGATGGTGTCGAGGCCGTGGCCGTGGCTGAGGGCTCGACTGGTGGCGGTTTCCATGGTGACCTCCTTGGGGTCTTCTGGGGTTGTTTCCTTGGTGCCCATAGGTGCCAAACTAATCGCGGGCGCTTGATATGTCAAGCGGGGCGGGTCGGAAGATTTCGCGACCCCAGACGCGGCGGAGGCCCGACCGAAGCCGGACCCCGCCGCAGGCACCAAGGCAAGCCCCTAGAGGCCGGCCATGATTCGGTGAAGCCTAGAGGACGGCGCGGCCGTTCTCGTCGACCTCAATGATCGTCCCGGCGTTGCCGCCGGACTTGCCCGCCAACTCCGCAAAGAACCCGGCGGCGAAGGCCATGCCGGCTCCCGTTATTACGTAGTCGAGGGCGGGGGCAGGGATGCGAACCCCGCCAGCTCCGGCCTGGGTGAGCAGGGCTTCGGTGGCTCGAAGGTCGAAGACCCAGGCGATGCCGGCGCCTATGACTATCGCGACGACCTGGACGACCAGGCCGTCGAGGCTGGGCCATTGCCGGCGGGCGGCGTCGACGATGCCTTTCAGCACTACGGCGAAGACCGCCAGGGTGGCGAGTATCTGTACGGGGTCCATTTCTCGGGGTCCTTTCCTAGATGGCAGGGCCAGTCTGGCCCTCGTCGTGACCGTGGGGGTGGACCTTGGTGCCGGCTCGGGTCTGGGCGTGGAGGGTGAGAGCGGCGCCGGCGTCCTCGCGGGCGTCATTGACCGCGGCGGTGAGCTGGGCCGAAGTGATCCCGCCGCCGGTGCCGCCGGCGGCGTTGAGCTTGGCGTACTCATAGGCGCCGAGGACCCCGTCGCCGGCGCTCCCGGTGGCCGCCGTGATCCCGTTGGCGACCTTCCAGGCGTGGAAGGCGGCGCGGGTGTCATTGCCGGCCTTGCCGTCGACGCCGGAGGGCCCGACCGAGAAGCCCCGCTGGACCAGCATGGCTTGGAGGGTCTTCGCTTCGAGGCTGACGACTAGGGGGGCGCCGGTCTTGCCGATGTTGAGGCCGAGCATGGGGTCACCTTTCGAGGGGGTCGGGCTGGGGGTTGGGCCGGGGGTCGGGAGGGGGGTCTTCTCGAATTCTAGGTACGCCGCCCAGGACCCCGCGGGAAGGGTGGCGAGGTTGACGGGTTGGAGCTGGGAGGCGAGGACGTCGAGCTGGTAGTGCATCGGGTCTTTGATGTTGACCCAGCGCCCGCCCCATTCGATCGGGTGGAGCCCGTTGGTGAGCTTGATCGCCTCGATCGCCCGGACCATGGCCGCGGGCATGTCGGTCTGTTTGCCCCATTGGATCAGGCCGCCGGCGGCGGTGACCCGGTAGGCGTTCTTTGAGGGGTTGTGATCGTCGGCGATGCCGTGGGCGTGGAGGGTGGTGCCGGTGCCGCCGGTGATCTTCCGACAGGCCAGAGTGCCGCCGGCCAGCTCGCGGAATTGGTAGCCGTAGGCGAGCATGACGGCGGCGACCGCGCGCCAGACCTGGCGGGTCTTGGGGTGAACCTTGAGAGTGACGTAGCCCTTGGGGAAGGCGGAGCCGCCGGCGGGGAAGACGACGCCGACCGCGGTCGAGAAGTCACAGCGGGGAATGGCCGCGTTTGTTATGAATTCGGGGAAGCTCTTCCGAAGCGCCGCCGTGGTCGCCATTGGTGCCCTTCTGCTTTCGGACCGAAACCTTAGCCCGCCGAGGGCGGGGGCTCGGGGAGCTTGGCCCCGTTATCGCCATAGTGCTTCCGGAGGCGGGCGTTCTCAGCTCGGCACTCGGTGACGTCGACGGTGGCAGCGGCGAGGGCGGCGAGGGCTTCGTCGAGGCGCTCCTGCAGGTAGGCGGTGCCCTCCCGGCTGACCTCCCAGGCCTCCCGCCATTGGTCGGCGAGAATCTTGAGCCCGTCGATCAGCTGTTGGGTGCCGAGCCGGGTTTCGGCGGCGACCGCTGACTTCTCGGCGACGGCGTCGGATTTCGAGCCTCGCTTGTACCCCCAGACGGCGACGCCAGCGGCGACGACGACGGTGGCGAGGCTGGCGACTTCTCCCCAGGTCATGGCTTCTTGGTCATGGGGTTGACCGGCGGCTCTAGGAGCTGGAAGTAGTGAAGGGCGGCGAGGGCCAGGTAGAGAATGGGAAGCTGGAAGCTGGCCTTGCCGGCGAGGGACTGTTGGGCGTTGCCCAGGCCCCAGGCGCTGAGGAAGAAGATCGAGAGCGCGGACCCGATCCGGACCAGGCGGAGGCTGTGGACCAGGTTGAGGAAGACCAGGTGCCAGACGCCGAGCATGAGGAAGACCGCCCCGATCAGGTTCTTGTTTATGTCGAAGGGGTTGAAGGTCGGGGAGCTGGTCCAGAAGTTGAGGGCGAGGGCCAGGCTCATGACGGCCAGCACCATTATCGAGCGGTAGAGGCCCGGGTGAGTCTTCCGAACTTGGACCCGGTCTTGCCGACGGCGGGGCGCGCTTCGGGGGCGAGGATCAGGGGGGGCCATGAGGGACCCCAGACTACTACCAGCGGCCGCCGACCGCGGGGGTTGGGCGGCGGCTCAGAGGTCGTACTTCTGGCGGAGGTATTCCTCGACGCCGACCCGCTCAGTCCGGGGGAGCGACCGGGTGTAGATGATGATTTCGGCGACGTCAGAGTCGGCCGGCTCATTGATTGCGCCCCTGATGCCGAGGCCGATGGTGCCGGGGAAGCCGACGGAGGTCCCAGAGCCGGCGAAGTCCCCGTCGACGTAATGGTGGCCGACGTTGTCGAGGACCGCGGTGTGGATTCGGTGGTGGAGCCCGGCGCCGGGCCCAGCCGCGGAGAAGCCGCCGTTGTGGAATTGGTAGCGCCGGCCGTAGGGGCCCAGGAGCCAGTTTGTGGAGCCCTGGATTACTCGGCGGTTGGCCGAGGTGGTCGGCGAATTGTATTTGTAAACGGCGATGAAGGTGTAGGTGCCGGAGCTGATCGCGAGGGCGGACAGCATGCCGTCGTTGGTGGCGTCGAAGCGGACGACGGGGAGGCCGTTGAGGGCGCCGGTGATCCAGAGCGGGCGGTTGGCGGCGGTGCCCTCGGTGAAGTCGTTGCCGGCGGCGGAGCTGTCGGGCCAGGTGGCGACCGGATCGCCGTTGGTGAGGCCGCTGATCGCGTCGGCTTCGAGCCAGGCGACCAGGTCGGCGGGGGCGTCGGGATCGATCGGGGTGATCCCGCCGCCGCCTCCGCCGCTCGGGGTGGCCGGGACCCAGAGGCCAGCGAAGCTCCGGGTGACGACCTGGCCGGTGGTCGCTCCCGCCAGGTCGGTGTCGGTGTGATCGTCGAGGGTCCGGCCGATCGGCTTCCAGGCGGCGTCGCCCGCGTCGTACGCGACGGTGTCCTCGTCGGCCAGGCCGGCGAGGTCGACGTCGGCGAGGTCGCTGAATTCGTCGGCGTGCGGGGTGGCGGCCAGGTGGTCGCCGATCCCGGAGCTGATCGCCTCGGCGGTTTCGGTCGGGGTCTTGACGGGCTCGGCCACCGCGGAGGCGGTGCCGCCCATGGTGCCGCGTTCCATGGCGGCCAGCCAACGCTGCAGGCGCTCTTCCAGCTCTTGGGTGATCGTCGCCAGCTCGGGGACGAATTGGGGTTGGCCGGTCTCGGTCTCGGTGACCGTCATGGCCCGGACCCGGAAGCGTTCGAGGGCGCCGGTCTCGTCGGGGGCGAGGACCCAGTCGCCGACGCCCCAGTCGACGTAAGGCCTCTGGCCTTCCTTGTCGGTGACCGCCAGGGTCTTCGCCTCGGCGGGCTCGGCGGAGCGTTGGAAGACCGAGGCGGAGGCCCGGTCGACCTGGTCGGAGCTGTTGACGTTGCCGAGACTGAGGAAGGCCTCCCGGCGGCCGTGGGCGCTAATGCTGGCGCCCTCGGTTCTCTCAAGCCAGGCGGTCGGGGTCTCGATCAGCAGAGCGTTGCGGATCGCCCCGTCCTCGTCGCTTTCCAGCTCGGTGATGTTGTCGCCGGCTTGGAGGATCACCGGCCCCGCGTTCACCGTCTGAATGGAGCGGTCGAAGCCTCGGGCGTTGTAGTAGTTGAGGACCAGGCTGGGGGACATGAAGACGTCGACGGCCAGCTCGCCGTGACGCTCGGCGACCCGGAGCAGGTCGGTGCCGGCGCGCTCGGTCAGCTCGATCGGGACCGAGAAGGGGGCGTTGTTTGAGTCGTCGGCGTCGTCGAAGCTGGTGGTGATCCCGACCAGGCCACCGCGGGCCTGGCCTTCGGCGACCAGGGCCCGGATCGCTTCGCCGGCGTTGGTGTTGAAAGGCCGCTCGACGTCGCCGGTGAGGCCGGCGGATCGGTAGACCTGGGAGTCTTCGAGCTTGGCGAGGACCCCGCGGCCGGAGACTTTGAGGACCCGCTGGACGTCTTCGCCCTCGCCGAGCTGGCGGCGGTTCTTGTGTTCGATCGTGATCGCGAAGCGGGCGACGTTGTCGAGGTAGAAGCGGGCGATGTTGCCGTAGGCGAGCAGGCCGGGGTTGCCGACCAGCTTGGGGTCGGTGGCGTGGATCGAGAAGCTCCCGGTGCCGGGACCGCGGAGGGGGTCGGTCCATTGGCGGGCGAAGCTGTTCTCGAGAATTTCGAGGAGGGTGTTTGGGTTGTCGCCGTCATATATCTCGACGCGGATCCCGGTGCGGACTGAGGGGGCGGCTTCGAGGACGACGAAGGCGACGCCGTTGGAGCAGCGGGCGACCATTACGGCCCGTCCGTACAGACGACGACCAGCCCAGAGGTCCCGCCGTCGGGGACGGTGGCCCTTATCAGCTGGTGGATCGGCTCGGCGACGTCGACCCCGGGGTCAATGGTGAGGTCGGCGGAGGTCTGGGCGACCAGCTCCCAGGATATGACGCCGACGGCGAGGCCGTTGAGGGTGGCGGTGCCGGTGAGGGCGCCCTGGGTGTCGCCGAAGCCGTAACCGACGATGCGGAACTCCCAGCCCTCGCGGCCGAAGCTCGGGAAGACGTACCAAATGTGAGGGGTTGGGGTGTCGGTCGTGACGAAGCCGAGCAGGTAGAGGTAGCGGCGGAAGTCTCGGGTGAGGCCGTCGCCGGGGGCGCCGGCGGAGCCCCAGCCGCCGGCGGGGGTGTCGGTCGGGTCGAAGCCGACGCCGAGGTTGGCGAGCAGGTAGAGGTAGCGGCGGAAGTCTCGGGCTCGGCCGTCGGGGAAGTCGTTGGCGGGGGCCGGGCCCCAGCCGCCGGCGGGGGTGTCGATCGGGTCGAAGCCGACGCCGAGGTTGGCGAGCAGGTAGAGGTAGCGGCGGGCGTCGATCTGATCGAACCAGGTGAGGGTCTGGACCGCGGAGAGGGTCGAGGTGGCGTCGCTGGTGTCGGTGACCCGGACCCGGTAAAACCAGTCGGTGCCGGCGGGGCCCATATCGGCGGGGGGGACCCCGGTGTCGGGGGACGTGACCCCGGCGTTGGCGTCGGTGATCGGGGCGGGGAAGGTGTTGGTGGTGTCCCATTCATGGAGGACGTCGAAGGGCCCGACGCCGCCGGTCCAGCGGATCACGGCCTCGGGGCGGACGATCCCGTCGACGCCGGCGGGGTAGGTCAGCGGCGGGGGGGCCACCATGGTGACGGTCGGGGCTGGCATGGCTCAGGCCCAGGAGCCGACGTCGGCGTACTCCCGGGCGGCGTAGAGCAGCGGGATTTCGGTGCCGGGGGTGATCCGGCGGAGGGTGATAATCCCGGTGGTCGTCGCCGGGGCGAGGCTGGCGATCTGTTGGGTCGCATTGAAGGTGGAGCCGCTCGGGAGGGTGGCGGTGAACCAGGCGGCGGCGGTGAGGTAGAGATCCTCGGCGGTGTATTGGATGGTGTCGGCGGTGAGGGTGGCGCTGTTGTTCCGGAGCCGGACCTCCCGGTCTTCGGACCCGCCGCGGGGGACGTCGCCGAAGTCGAGGTCGCTGGTGAATTCGAGGCCGGTGACCTCGTCGATCCAGAGCAGGCGGTCGGGGGTTTCCCCGGTCGAGATCTCGCCGTAAAGGTGGATCATCCGAAACTCGGTGTCGGTGCCGCCGAGGTCGTCGTATTTGATCCGGACCGCCCGGTTGTTCGAGCTGGCGAGGCTGGTGATGTTGTCCCGGTAGGAGTCGATCACGTCGGCGACGTCGGTGTAATTGGCGATCAGGGAAGAGAAGGTTCCGCCGATCCCGTTGGTTGTGTCGGCGGAAACGTCGACGGCCTTGATCCGGTCGACGGTGCCCACGTCATGCTGGACGAAGAGGCCGTCGATTTCTCGAAGCTCGGGGAAGATGAAACACAGCTCGCCGTCGTTGTCATTGAATTGGAAGGGGGCGGTCTGGGGGACGATCTTCTGGGTTGTGTCTTCCTCGTTGAGCTGGGTCCGCTCGGTGGTGCCGATTTCCATCCAGGGAAATGAGGCGGTGTCGGTGCGGCGGTTCAGGAGGACGGTGCCGTCGGCGTCGTAGGCCATGCGCCGGCTTGGAACGTCGGGGTAGCTACCGGCCATGTTGTGAGGTCCTCCGGGTCGTGGTGCGGACCATGCTACGGCGATCGCCGGGGCCGCTGGTGCCTTGGCTCCGGGCTCGCCGGTCGAGGTACATGGCGCCGGCGTACAGCTCGGCGATCGCGAGGCGGACCGACGCCGGCGGGGCTGAGGGCGGGCGGAGCTGGGGCGGCTGGTCGGGGTCGGTCGGGTTCCAGACCAGCAGCCAGTTGAGGATCGCCCGCATACGCTCGCCGACCGCCTCCGCCTCGGCGGTGCCGGCCTTGTCTCGACGTCGGGCGCCGGTCTCGTCGACGCCGGCGAGCCAGGCAAGGCGGCTCATGGCGACCCGGCCGCTGAGGGACCCCAGCCCGCGGAGGCCGAGGTCGAGGTCTGAGTCGTGGGGGTCGAGGCTCAGGCGTGAGACCCGGTGGAGGACGATTTCGGCGAAGACCAGGCCGAGGATTTCGAGGGCTTGGAGGACCCGCTCGGCGGTTTCGTCGTCCTCGATTTGCCAGCCGGCGGGGTCTTTGCGGAGGGTGCCCCGGTAGGGGCCGAGGGGGAAGGTCACTCGTCGTCTTCGGGGGTCTCGGGCGGGTCGAGGATCGCGGCGCCGGCGGCGACCTTACAGAGGGTGAGGCCTTGGCGGAGCAGGCCCCGCGCCCAGCCGGCCTCGATCAGCTCGGCGAGGTTCCGACCGCAAGGGCATTCGCCGGAGCCGTCGAGGCGGGGGACGTGGAAGGTCTTGGCGCCTCGGCGGGCGATGTAACCCTTGACCAGGTCGGGGTCGGGGTAGGCGGCGTTCTGATCCATGGGGACCTCCTAGGGGTGGAATGGGAAGTGTCGGAAGCGGACCGTGGCGGTGCCGCCGAGGGGCTCGATCCGGACGACGTTGTCACCGGGGACCAGGGGTAGCCAACGCTCGAAGCCGCCGAAGGTGACCAGGCCGATCACGGAGACCGCGCCCCGGACCGCGGTGAAGGTGGCGGTGTCGACGGCGACCCCAGCGTCGAAGGTGCCGCCGAATTCCCAGTAGACCTCGCCGGCGGCGTCGGCGGTGAGGTTGGTGAGCAGGACGCTGGTGGCGGTGCCGGTGAGGTCGAGGCGGAGGGCGTCCTGGTAGTCGTCGCCCGGGTTGGGGACGGTGAAGTCGAGCAGGCCGGAGGCGGCGACGCTGGCGCTGGTCTCGTCGACCTCGGTCTCCGATCGGAGCCCGCCCTCGGTGAGGGCCAGGGCCAGGCTCCCGCGCATAGAGGTCGGGCCGATCTTCTGGGGCCTCATGCCGCCGATGATCTTGCCGGGACCGCTCAGAATGTCGCCGTCTGGGGCGTAGTAGCGGACGACCCGGTCGCCGGTCGCTGTGCCGATCTGGAGCGGTCTGAGGACAGTCCGGACCAGCTCGCGGCGGTTGAGCCAGAGCTGGGCGCGGCCGTCGGTGGCGGGGACCCCGTCGCTGTCGGTGTCGCCGTAGATATTGAACGGGAGGTCGACCCGCTTCCCGCCGAGGTTGCGCCGGAATGGGATCACGCCGCGGCGGTAAGGCACCACGGCGTCGTCACCGCGGACGTCGGGCAGCTCCCAGAGGGGGGCGAGGTCGGTGACCTCCCAGGCTGGGGTGT
>CAZXRA010000016.1:0-13300 GCA_964643485.1 uncultured Iamiaceae bacterium
ACGTCGATGACGGTGAGCGCCTCGGTGTGCTCGATGATGAGCGAGCCGCCCGACGGCAGCCACACCTTGCGGTCGAGGGCCTTGTGCACCTGCTCGTGGACGTGGTGCTTCTCGTACAGCGGCAGAGGCTCTGTCGCCGGGTCGTGGAGCTCCACCCGCTCGGCCAGCTCCGGAGAGATGCTGCGCACGTAGTCGCGCACCTCTTCGTAGAGGGCCCGGTCGTCGATGACGACCTTGCGGAACTCCTTGGTGAACTCCTCCCGGATGACCCGCACGGCCATGTCGGGCTCGCGGTAGAGGAGGGCGGCGCCCTGGCCCTTCAGACTCTTGGCCTTCTTCTCGATCCTGTCCCACAGGTCGGAGAGGTTGCGGACGTCGCGCTCGATCTCCTCGGCCGTGACCCCCTCGGCTGCCGTGCGGACGATGAGCCCGTGGCCCTTGGGCCGCACCCGGTCGAGGATGGTGCGCAGGCGCTTGCGCTCGTCGTCGGGGAGGCGCTTGGAGATGCCGTAGGTGGTGCTGTTGGGGATGAGCACCACGAACCGACCGGGAAGCGACACCTCCTGGGTGAGGCGGGCCCCCTTGTGGGCGATGGGGTTCTTGGTGACCTGGCAGAGGATCACCTGCCGGGGCTTGAGGATCTCCTCGATCTTGGCGTTCTTGGCCCCGCCCTCGATGTCTTCGAGGTCGTGGCGGGTGTCGCCCCGGTAGAGCACGGCGTTCTTGGGCGTGCCGATGTCGACGAAGGCCGCCTCCATGCCGGGCAGCACGTTCTGGATCTTGCCCAGGTAGATGTTGCCGTGGATCTGGGTGACGTCGTCGGCCGGGCGGGACACGTGGTGCTCGATGAGCGAACGGCCCTCCAGGATGGCGATCTGGGTGGCCTCGGGGCGGGCGTGGACGGCCATGAGGTAGCGCCCGACGGGGCGGCCCTTGCGCTCGCGGCCCCGCCGCTGCTCCAGGACCTCGTCGTCGAGCTCCAACGGAGCGGCGTCGGTGACGGCGGTGAGCGGCGTCGAGGCCCGGCCTCCGCGGTTGCGGCCCTGGCCCCCGCCCTGTCCCTGGCCTCGCCCCTTGCCCTGGCCCCGGTCCTTGTTCTGGCCCTGACCCTGGCGGTTGCGGCCCTGGCCCCCGCCGGAACGCCCCTCAGTCCGGCCCCCGTCGGAGGCCCCCTCGGTCGACGAGGACGCCCCGCCCGGGCCCGAGCCGCCGCGGCCCCGACCCCGGCCGCCGCGACGGCGGCGGCGCTTGCGGGGACCTCCGTCGCCGTCGCCGGCGGCACCGTCGCCGGAGCGGGTGGTCGTGTTCCCTCCGCCTTCGACAGGCGGGGCGGGGCGGGTATCGCCGATCTGGGGGCGGCGGACGAGCGCGGCCTCAGCCGCGCCCGGCGACGGACGGTTCTCCCGGTGCCGCTCGGGCAGCTCGGGCAGGTCGTGTCGCTCGGGAGCGACGTGGTCGGCATCGGCCATGGAGGAGGTCCCTTCTCATGACGCACGCCCCAGGGCGTGCGGAGCAGGCGAGACCGGGTCGGCCCGCAAGGGCTCGGTCCGGGCGCCGTCGTGCTCTGTGAACTGGTGGGTCCTGCACACCCGGCCCTCGCCGGCACCGTCGCCCAGCAGGGTGACGAGCTCGCGAGGGCGCAGGCCCCGGTTCTGGGCGCCCAGCTCGGCGACGAGCAGGGTGCCACCGGCGGGGTGCGCCGTCGGACGGAGGAGGTGCAGGTGGGGCCGGACGTCGTCGGTGACGTCCTTGCCCTTGCGCTGGCGGGTCATCACCAGCTCGGGCGCGGCGAGGAGGGCCTCGGTCCGCGCCGCGACCGTGGGGAGATCCAGGTCGAGGATCTCGATCTCCCATTGGCTGCTGGTGACGGCGTGCTGGAGCGATGGAGTGCCGGGGGGGACGGCGGCCGCCGCGGTGGCGGTGAGGCCGCCCGGCAGGGCGGGGGTGAGCATCCCGGGGAGGGTGCTCACGTCGACGGGGGTCCCCTGGACCACGTCGACGTCGAGGTACTCGGCTTGGGACTCGTAGCCCGTGGGGAGAGCCAGGCCGAAGTGGAGCTTGGGGCGGGGGTTGAACCCCTCGGTGCGGGCCACGGGGAGGGCGACCCGGCGCAGGGCCCGCTCCCACATGCGGGCCACGTCGCGGTGGCTGGTGAAGCGGACCTTTCCCAGCTTGGCGAAGCGGATGCGGATCCTCACGCCGGGGCTCCGACGGGCTGGCGGTCGGGCCGGGGGCCGAGGGTGACGGGGACGGCCGACGCCGGGCGGCCCGTGCCCTGGCTCCCGCCGGCGGGCGGGACGGCGCTGGCCACCACGTGCTCGATGCCGTAGCCGGTGCAGGCGCCGCAGTCGTAGCAGGGCGTCCACCGGCAGTCCTCCAGGCCCACCTCGGCCAGGGCGTCGCGCCAGTCCTGCCAGAGGAAGTCCTTGTGGAGGCCGGCGGAGAGGTGGTCCCAGGGCAGGGCCTCGTCCTCGGTGCGGTGCCGGTAGACCAGCTCCTCCACGGTGAGGCCATGGCGTTCCAGGGCGTCGAGCCAGAGCTGGAGGTCGAAGTGCTCGCTCCACTCCTGGAACGTGCCGCCGTGGCGCCACACGTCCTCGATCACCGCGCTCAGGCGCCGGTCGCCGCGGGACATGATCCCCTCGACGGTGGTGGCCCGGGGGTCGTGCCACTTGAGCTGCACCCCCCGGTCGCGCCGCAGCTCGTCGCGCAGCAGCCGGACCTTGCGGTCGAGCTCCTCCCGAGTGTTCTGGCCGAACCACTGGAAGGGCGTGAACGGCTTGGGCACGAACCCGCCGACCGACACGGTGACCGACGGGTTCTTGTGGTGGCGCCGGCCGATCTCGACCACGTGGCGGGCCAGGGCGGCGATGCCGAGGGTGTCCTCGTCGGTCTCGGTGGGGAGTCCGATCAGGAAGTAGAGCTTCATGCGCCGCCAGCCCTGCGAGTAGGCCGACTCGACGGCGCCGTAGAGGTCGTCCTCGCTGATGAGCTTGTTGATCACCTGGCGCATGCGCCACGTACCGCCCTCGGGGGCGAAGGTGAGGCCGGTGCGCCGGGCCCGCTGGATCTCGGTGGCGATGCCCACGGTGAAGGCGTCGACCCGCAGTGACGGCAGCGACACGCTCACGTCGGAGGTGAGGCCGCCGCCGCAGTCGAGGGACGAGCCCGGGCCCGTGCCGCCGTCGGCGGCCGCATCGTCGCCGGCCCGGACGATGGCGCCCACCACGTCCTCGATGCCGGAGAAGTCGGCGGTGGAGAGGGAGGTGAGGGCCACCTCGTCGTAGCCGGTGCGGCGCAGGCCCTCGGCCACCATGGTGCGCACCTGCTCGGCCGGGCGCTCCCGGACGGGACGGGTGATCATGCCGGCCTGGCAGAAGCGGCACCCGCGGGTGCAGCCCCGGAACACCTCGACGTTGAGCCGGTCGTGGACCACCTCGGTGAGGGGCACGAGCTGCCGGCGAGGGTAGGGCCACTCCCCCAGGTCGGCGACGGTGCGCTTCTCCACCGACTCCGGTGCTGCCGGGTGGGCGGGGCGGGTGGCGAGCAGGCGGCCGTCGTCGCCGTGCTCGGCCGCGTAGAGGGCGGGGACGTACACCCCCTCCACGCCGGCCAGGGCCACGAGGGCGTCCTCCCGGGTGACGGGCTCGCCGGCGAGGCGGCGGGCCTTCCAGGGGGCGAGGGCGGCGCTGATCTCCCCGACCGCCTCCTCGCCGTCGCCCAGGACCACGAAGTCGAGGAAGGCGGCGATGGGCTCGGGGTTGTAGGTGCAGTGCCCGCCGGCGCCGACGAGAAGGTCGTGGGGGCCGCGGTCGGCGGCCCGGATCGGCGCCCCGGCCAGGTCGATCATGCCCACCAGGTTGGTGTAGGTGAGCTCGGCCGAGAGGTTGAAGGCGAGGATGTCGAAGTCGGCCGCCGGGCGATGGCTGTCGACCGAGAACAGCGGCACCCCGGCCGCCCGCATCTCGATCTCCAGGTCGGTCCACGGGGCGTAGGTGCGCTCGGCCACGGCATCGGATCGCTCGTTGAGGATCTCGTAGAGGATCTGGAGGCCCTGGTTGGGCAGCCCGATCTCGTAGGTGTCGGGGTAGCCGAGCAGCCACGCCACCTTCTCGGGCCGGTGCTCCGGGGTCTGGGCCCCGTCCTCGCCACCGATGTAGCGCGCCGGCTTGGACACCCGGGGCAAGATCGGCTCGAGCACCGGCCAGACAGACGACATGATCGGGTGGAGTCTACCGATCAGCCCCATCCCGTCCGCGATGCGCCCCCTCCCCCCCCCGTCAACTTTGAGCGATGTGGCACCACAGAGGTGCCACATCGCTCAAAGTTCACGGGCAGGGTCGTCGTGAGGTTTCGGTGCGTGTCGCTCATGGGATGAAACGGCTCATGACCGACTGGGGTCAGCTACGGGCCGTGGCCGAGCGACGACACGGTGTCGTCACCACGGCCGATCTGCATGCCGCCGGGCTCTCCCGACGCCAGGTCGGCGCGTGGTCGTCCCGGGGTCGGCTCGTGGACATCGGCCCGGGCGTGTGGCGCATCGCCGGAACCCCCGACTCGTTCGAGTCCCAAGTGCTGGGAGCGATCCTGGGTCTGGACGACGACGCCTGGGCGTCGCATGTCACTGCCGCTCGGCTGTGGGGCCTGCGCCTCCACGGGCCCTTGGGCGCGATCGAGTTGACCCGCCTCTACGGCTGTAGCACCACCCGAGGAGCGGTCCGCCTCCACCGGTCGACCCTGGTCCCCGGCCACCATGTCACGGTCCATCGTGGGGTCCCCGTCACCACGGTGCCCCGCACCCTCTTCGACCTCGCTCGCCGAGCGAGCCCCCGCCTGCTGGACCGAGCCATCGAGGAGGCACTGCGCTCTCGGCTCTGCACGGTCGGCGCCCTGCACCGCGTCGCCATCGAGCTCGGTGGCCGAGGACGACCGGGCACACGGAAGATGCGCACCGCCCTGGAGAGCCGCGGCGTCGACTACATCCCAACCTCCAGTGAGCTCACGGCGGTGGGAAGGGCGGTCATGGCCACCGTGCCCGGCATCGAGTGGGAGGTGCCCATGGCAGATCACATGGGCTACATCCGTACCGTCGATGCCTTCGTCCGGCCAGCCCGGGTCGTGATCGAGTTCGACGGGAGCCGCTACCACGACCAACCGTCCGACGTGAGCAGTGACGCCGACGGAGACGATCGTCTCGTCGCCATGGGGAACGTCGTCCACCGCCTCGGCTGGATCGCCCTCACCCGCCGCCCCGAGTCCACGCGCGCCATGGTCGACCGTCTGGTGAGCCGCGGCGCGGCCTGACCTCTGCGTTCCGGGCCGTCGGACCGCTCGGCGAGCCAACTTTGAGCGATGTGGCACCTCTGTGGTGCCACATCGCTCAAAGTTGGCGGGGTCAGCGAAAGCGGCGCATGTGGACGTTGAGGACCAGGCCCATGGCGATGAAGGCCATGACGGTGGAGGAGCCGCCGTAGCTCATGAAGGGCAGGGGGATGCCGGTGATGGGCATGATGCCCATGGTCATGCCGATGTTCTGGAAGATCTGGAAGACGAACATGGCCAGGACGCCCATGCAGAGGAGCGTCCCCGTCTCGTCCCGGGCCAGCTGGGCCGTGCGCCAGATGCGCCACACCACCACCCCGTAGGCGGCGAGGAGGGCGCCGGCCCCGATGAGGCCCAGTTCCTCGCCCACGGCGGTGAAGATGAAGTCGGTGTGCTGCTCAGGCACCCAGTCGTCCATGGTCAGCGGCCCGTTGAAGAGGCCCTTGCCCCGCAGGCCGCCGGAGCCGATGGCGATCTTCGACTGCTCCAGGTTGTAGGCGATGCCTTCCTGGTCCTCCCGGGTGAGGGTGGTGCTCTCCTGGCTGGCGAAGACGGTGAGGCGGTCCTGCTGGTACCCCTCGAGCACCCCGCTGGAGAGGACCAGGGTGGCGAAGAGCACCGCCCCCACACCCAAGAGCAGCAGGAAGCGGCCCCGCACCCCGGTCGCCACCAGCAAGGCGAAGGTGATGGCCACCGACACCAGGGCCGTGCCCAGGTCGGGCTGGAGCAGCACGAGGGCGATGGGGACGACCCCGACGGCCAAGAGGGCGCCGAGCCGGCGCAGGTCGAGGTCGCCGTGGAACTGGGTGGCCAGGAAGGCGAAGCCCAGGACGACGGCCAGCTTGGCGAACTCCGATGGCTGGAGCTGGAAGGGCCCGAGCGGGAACCAGCCCTGGGTGCCCTTCTGCTCCCGGCCCACGAGCATCACCGCCACCAGGAGCACCAGGGTTCCGCCGTAGACGATCGGGGCCCGGTCGACGATGCGGTGGTAGTCGACGACGGCGACGGCCGCCCCAGCCACCAGGCCCAGGGCCACGAAGAAGGCCTGCTTCTGCAGGTACGAGCTGTCGTAGGGCGCCGACGAGCCCCGGGTGGAGCTGTAGACCATCAGCACGCCGAGGGCGGAGATGGCCACCAAGCAACCGGCCAGCACCCAGTCGACGTGGTGCCACATGGCCGACGGGTCGTGGCGCAGCGAGGCGAGCGGGCGCCGGCGGGTGACAGGGACGGTGGCCATCAGTCGGCCGTGCCCACCACGGTCGGGACGAACTCCTCCTGGGCCTCCTCCACGTCGAACCACCCGCCCTCGGGGGCGGGGAAGCGCTCGTTCAGGCGGGCCAGGTCGCCCCGCACCTCGGCCAGGGCGTCCATCACCCAGCGGGTGACGGGGACGGCGGCCTCGCTGCCGAAGCCGGCGAACTCGACCACCGTGGCCATGGCGATCGTGGGGTTGCGAGTCGGGGCGTAGGCGGCGAACAGGGAGGAGTCGTTCTGGCCCGTGGTCTGGGCCGTCCCCGTCTTGCCGGCCACGGGGAAGGAGCTGCCGTAGTCGTCGTAGTAGTCGGAGAAGGCCGCCGATGCCGTCCCCGACACCGTGACCCCCTCGAAGCCGGCCGCCATGGCCTCGTGCCAGCCGGGCTGGAAGGGCACGGTGCCCGCCGGCTCTGGCTGCAGGATGAACGACGGTGTGTCGTTGTTGAACGGGGTCACCTGGTAGACGAGCTGGGGGCGCCACACCGTGCCCCCGTTGGCGAAGGTGGCGTAGCCGTTGGCCATCTGGAGCGGGGTGGCCACCACGTCGCCCTGGCCGATCACCGTGTTGCCGCTGATGCCGGCGTTCCAGGTGCCGGCCTCGTCGGCCAGCTCCGGGTCGTCGACGTTGAGCTCGTGGGAGTAGTCCCACAGCCAGTCCGGGGTGGGGATGCGGCCGGCCCGCTCGCCCGGGAGGTCGATGCCGGTGGGCGAGCCCAGGCCCCACAGCTTCATCTGGTTCTGGAGGCCTTCCTCCCCGATGGTGTCCCGGGCCAGCCAGGCCCGGTGGCCCAGTTGGTAGAAGTAGGTGTCGGACGACAGGGTGAGGGCGCCGTCGAGGCGGACGGTGCCGTTGGGGTTGCGGCCTGCGTTGCGCTTGAAGCAGTTGCTCGTCTCGACGCTCGTGTCGCAGTTGTCGCGGTACTTGTAGATGCCGGTGTCGTCGTAGGGCTCGTCCGGGGTGATCCGCCCCGTGGCCAGGCCGGCGTAGGCGCTGAACAGCTTGAAGGTGGATCCCGGGGGATAGAGGCCGGCGATGGACCGGTTGAGCAGCGGGTCGTGGTGGACGTCCTTCAGATCCTTGTGGGTCATGGCCAGGTAGTCGCGGGTGGAGATGCCCCCGATGAAGATGTTGGGGTCGTAGGTGGGGTACGAGGCCATGGCCAGCACCTCGCCCGTCTGGGGGTTGACGGCCACCGACGACCCACCCGGCGGCTCGCACAGCGACTCGGGGCACCCGTTGGAGCGCTCGCCCGTGCGTCGGGCGATCTCGGTGGCCAGCCCCTTCTCCAACACGTACTGGAGGTTGATGTCGATGGTGAGGTAGACGTCGTCACCGGGCACGGGCTCGCGACGCAGATCCTCGACCTCCCGGATGGGCTGGTTGCGGGCGTCGACCTCGTAGACGATCTGGCCCGGTGTGCCCCGGAGGTTCCGCTCCATCTGCCGCTCGATGCCGACCTTGCCGATCTCGTCGTCGTTCTCGTAGCGCTTCTCGTCGTTCTGGTACTGGTCCAAATCCTCCCCGCTGACGGGTGCGACGTAGCCGAGCACGTGGGCCAGGAGGGCGCCGTAGCGGTAGTCGCGGGCTGTCACCCGCTCGACGACGACGGCGGGGAACCGCTCGGCGTTCTCCTGGAGGTAGATCTCCAGATCCTCGCTCACGTCGTTGGCCACCGGCACGGGCTTGAACCTGCTGTAGCGCTCGTCCTCGATGCGCTCTCGCAGGATCTCCTCGGTCACCGGCGTGGGGGCCCGGCGGCGGGGGTCCCCTCGTCCGTCGGGGTTGGTGGCCCCGGTGGCCACCCCGGCCGGAGGGGGCCGTTGATCGGGGGGCAGGGTGGACGGGTCGACCTCCTCGCCGGGGACGGAGGACGTGGTCGTCGTCTCCTCGTCCTCGACCTCCGCTCCCTCCTCGTCTCCCTCGGGGGACGACGGACCCTCCTCGGCCTCCTCCTCGTCGCCGATGCCCTCCTCGTCCTCCGCCTCCTCGTCGGTGCCCATCTCCACCGGGCCGTCGCCGCCCGGATCGTTGGCGCTGGCGTCCCGGCTGTGGATGCGCATCTGGTCGGCGGTGAGCTCGGTGGCCAGCCGGCGCAGGAGATCGCTCTGCTCCGGGGCATCGAGGGCGTGGAAGTCCTGGTAGTCGATCTGCACCTGGATGGTGCGCCGGTTGCCGACCAGCTCGTTGCCGTTGCGGTCGAGGATCTTCCCCCGCGGCGCTTCGAGGATCACCGTCTGGGTGCGGTTGGACACCGCCGCCTGGTCGTACTCGTCGGTGGTGAGGACCTGGAGGTACCAGAGCCGGGTGAAGAGGGCGGCGAACAGCGAGAGGGCCACGACGCCGAGCACGGCGTGGCGGGTGCGGGTGTCGCTGCGGCTCATCGGGCGAGGAGGGTCACGGGCGGAACACGGATCGGTCGCGGGAGGCGGAGCGCCGCTCGGGCCCGTGGGCCCAGCGCACGGCCCACCGCATGGGCCGGCTCAACAGGGCGTTGACCACGGCGACGACGCCGACGATAGCGGGGAGCTCCCCGGCCTCGACCGTCACCCCGAAGACCACGGCCAGGCCGGCGTACAGGAGCGTGCCCGCCATCGAGGCCACCGCCACGAGAGCCGTGCTGATCACCCACGACGAGCGCAGGACGGCATCCTTGGCCGCGCCCACCCCCCAGCCCACGAGGGTGAGGGTGAGGGCGGTGAGGCCGGCCGGGGTGTCGAGCAAGAGGTCGAAGGCCAGGCCGATGGCGAAGCCGGCCACGGCGCCCCGCTCGGGGTCGGTCTCCATGCCGACCACGATGGCGAAGAGCAGGACGATGTCCGGGCGGGCACCCCCCAGGTTGATCGGGGAGATCATCGTCACCTGGAGGATCAGGGTGACGAAGCCCACGAGGGCGGCGCGGCCGGCGATCACGACTAGCCGCAGTCCTCGTCGCAGAGCAGGACGATCACGAAGCGCACGGCCTCCAGGTCGGCGGCCGGGTCGACATCGAGGGCCTGCTCGATCTGGTCGCCGGTGGGCTGCACATCGAGCACCGTCCCCACCGGGATGCCGGCCGGGTAGCTGCTGCGATCCAGCCCGCTGGTCACCAGGGCCTCGCCCCGCGCCACCCGGGTGTCGTCGGTGATGCCCTCCTCGACGCGGAGGCGCCCACCGCTGCCGGCCTTGGCCAGGCCCACGTCGCCGCTCTCGACCAACCGCACCCCCACGCCGGGGAAGTCGGGATCGGTGATGAGCTGCACCCGGGCCCGTCCGCCCTGGACCCGGTGGATGCGGCCGACGAGGCCGGCCTCGGTGACGACGGCCATACCCTCGCGGATGCCGTCGCCCGAACCCTTGTTGATCTCCATGGTGGTGTCGAAGCTCGTCAGGGGCCCCGACGTGATCTCGGCCGTGGTCCGGGGGATGTCGGCGGTGACGGGGAGGTCGGCCAGGCGCCGCAGCTCGGCGTTCTCCCGCTCCATGGCCTCGGTCTCGATCTCGTCGCCCCGCGCCTCGTCGAGCTCACGGCGCAGGCGGGCGTTCTCGTCCTCCAGCTCGTCGTAGCCGGTGATGCCGTGCCACCCGTTCTGGAAGGGTGAGGCGACCCACTCCCCGACGGAGCGGAACGGCGACAGCACGGTGCCCACCGCACTGCGGGCGCCCCGGATCGGGCCGGTGTCGCGATAGTCGAGGGTGAGGACGGTCAGCGAGGCCAGGATGAGGACGATGAGGGTGAAGCGCGAGCGTCCGAAACGCCGTGACCGGGGCACCGTGCCTGGGAGCTAGATCGTCTGCGGGTTGGACGAGAACAGCACGCCCTTCAGCGCTTCGAACTCCTCCAACGACTGGCCCGATCCGATGGCCACGCAGTGGAGGGGGTTGTCGGCCACCACGATGGGCATGCCCGTCTCGTGCTCGAGGCGGTGCGGCAGGCCGTGCAGCAGGGCGCCACCACCGGCCAGGACGATGCCCTGCTCCATGATGTCGGCGGCCAGCTCGGGCGGCGTCTTGTCGAGGGTGACCTTGACGGCGTCGCAGACGGCGGCCACCGGTTCCTCGAGGGCCTCCCGCAGCTCCTCGGTGGAGGTGACGATGGTCTTGGGGAGCCCGGTGACCAGGTCGCGGCCCCGGATCTCGGCGTGCAGCTCTTCCTCGAGGGGCCAGGCCGACCCGAGGGCCATCTTGACCTCCTCGGCGGTGCGCTCGCCCAGGGCCAGGCTGTACTCCTTCTTGATGAACTGGACGATGGCGTCGTCCAGCTCGTCGCCGCCGACCCGGACGGACTGGCTGGCCACGATGCCGCCCAGGGAGATGACGGCCACCTCGGTGGTGCCGCCGCCGATGTCGACGATCATGTTGCCGGTGGGCTCCTGCACGGGCAGGCCGGCGCCGATGGCCGCGGCCATGGGCTCCTCGATGATGTAGGCCGGCTTGCGGGCCCCGGCGTACTCGGCCGCCTCCTGGACGGCCCGCTGCTCCACGCCGGTGATGCCGGACGGCACGCAGATCACCATGCGGGGCTTGGCGAAGCGCCGCTGGTGGACCTTGTGGATGAAGAAGCGGAGCATCTTCTCGCAGATCTCGAAGTCGGCGATCACGCCGTCCTTCAGGGGGCGGATGGCTTCGATGTGGGCCGGGGTGCGTCCGATCATCCGCTTGGCCTCGGCCCCCACGGCCAGCACCCGCCCGTCCTTGACGGAGACGGCGACGACCGAGGGCTCGTTGAGGACGATGCCACGGCCCCGCACGTAGACGAGGGTGTTGGCGGTGCCCAGATCGACCGCCATGTCGCGGCCCATCAGGGAGGAGAGGGGGTTGTCAGACACGGGACCTCCGGGGGCGGTGCCGCGGGGCGCGAACCGGGCGAGCATAGGCGCTGTCACCCGACCGCAACAATCGCCCGTCTAGCGCGTTGCAACCCCCAGGTGGTGGATCCCCTGGTCAGGGGTATTCTCACCCCCGTTCCTCACGCCAAGAGGGTGATCACACCCGATCGCCGAACCAGAGGCCGATCTCCCGCTCGGCCGACTCCGGGCCGTCGGAGCCGTGCACCAGGTTCTCGTTGGTGGTGGTGGCGAAATCGCCCCGGATGGATCCGGGCTGGGCCTCGCCCACCTGGGTCTTCCCGATCAGGGTGCGGCACAGATGCCAGGTGTCGTCGTTGGGGCCCTCCACGACCATGGCGAACACCGGGGTGCGGGTGAGGAACGCGACCAGCTCCCCGTAGAAGGGCTTGTCGGCGTGCTCGGCGTAGTGCTCCTCGGCCAGGTCCCGAGGCACCGACCGCAGCTCGGCGGCGACGAGGCGCAGGCCCTTGCGCTCGATCCGGGCGACGATCTCGCCCACCAGCCCCCGCTCCACGGCGTCGGGCTTGCACATCACGAAGGTCCGGGAGGTCATGGCCGGGCAAGGTAGCGAGCCGACCCCCCCTCCCCCCAACCGGTCACTCGCCGAGATAGCCGCTCCAGGCGCCGTCGGGGTGGAGGGTGAGGAGCTCGGCCCCGTCGTCGGTGACGACGAGGGTGTGCTCGAACTGGGCCGTGCGCCGGCCGTCGACGGTGACCGCCGTCCAGTCGTCGGCCCACACCCGGTGATCCCATGAGCCCAGGGCGATCATGGGCTCGATGGTGAAGGTCATGCCCGGTTCCATCGACACGATCCCGTCGCGGGGCTCGAAGTAGTGGAGGACGTGCAGCCCGGTGTGGAACTCGTGGGCCACGCCGTGGCCGGTGAAGGCCCGCACCACCGAGAAGCCCTCGGCCTCGGCGTGGTCCTGGATGGCCCGGCCGATGGCGTGGGTGGCCCGGCCCGGGCGCACCGCCTCGATGCCCCGCTCCAGGCACTGGCGGGTGACCCGGATCAGCCGGCGGCTCAGCTCGTCGACGGTGCCGACGAGGAAGGTGGCGTTGGTGTCGCCGTGCACGCCCTCGCGGAACAGGGTGACGTCGAGGTTGACGATGTCGCCGTCACGCAGGGCCCGAGCGTCGGGGATGCCGTGGCAGATGACCTCGTTGATCGACGTGCAGATCGACTTGGGGAAGTGCCCGTAGTTGAGGGGGCTGGGATAGCCACCGGCCTCGATGCAGAGGCGGTGGCACATCTCGTCCAGCTCGTCGGTGGTGACGCCGGGGGCGACGGCCTCACCGACGGTCCGCAGGATCTCGGCCGCGGTCGCCCCGGTGCGGCGCATGGCGTCGAGGGTCGCCGCGTCCTGCACGTCGTCGACGTCGCGCCGGCTCCTCCCCCCGGTGGCGGCGTAGTGGGGCCGCTCGATCTCGTCGGGCCCCACCCGGGTGGGGCTGAGAGCGGCGGGGCGGACGCGCTCCATCGACGGTCCGTGGCAGCGCTTGAACTTGCGGCCCGACCCGCACCAGCACGCGTCGTTGGCCCGGAGCTTTGCCGGATCGAGAAGGGACGTCACGGGGGTCACGGGGCGAGCTCCAGGTCGGTGGCCAGGGCGGCCCGGACGGGGCCGGCGACGTACAGCGAGCCGGTGACGAGCACCAGGTCGTCCTCGGTGGCGAGGGCCAGGGCCCGGCGGGTGGCCTCGACGGGGTCGGGCACCGCCTCGGCCACCGCCCCCAGGCGCTGGGCGACGGCGGCCAGCGCGGCGGCGGGGATTGCTCGGGGCGAGGCCGGGGAGCAGGTGATGACCAGGCCGGCCTCGGAGACCCGCAGGGCGGCCAGAACCTCCTCGGGATCCCGCCCTTCCAACAGGCCCACCACGACGCAGACGAGGCCCGC
>CAZXRA010000017.1:0-11696 GCA_964643485.1 uncultured Iamiaceae bacterium
GTCAGCCAGCTGCCTGCCAACTTCGGGTCGGTGCGGGCCGAGTCGGGCATCATCGCCATGGTGCTGGTGGGCCTGATGTTCACCGCCATCCTCGTGGGCATCGTGTTCATCGAGCAGGGCCAGCGCCGCATCCCCGTTCAGTTCGCCAAGCGGGTCGTGGGCCGGCGCCAGTACGGCGGCCAGAGCACCTACATCCCGCTCAAGGTCAACGGCTCCGGCGTGATCCCCATCATCTTCGCCAACTCGATGCTTTACCTCCCGGTGATGATCAGCACCGTCCTGCCGGCCAAGCAGAGCGCCGACGGCGGCGGCAACTGGGCCTACGACGTCCGGCAGTTCGTCGACGACCACTTCAGCCAGGGCACCAGCCCCCTGTACCTCGCCATCTACGGCGTCTTCATCGTCGGCTTCGCCTACTTCTACGCCGCCATCCAGTTCGACCCGCACAAGCAGGCCGATCAGATCCGCAAGCAGGGTGGCTTCATCCCCGGCATCCGCCCCGGTCCCCAGACCGAGCGCTACCTGGCCCGCATCCTCAACCGCATCACCTTGCCCGGCGCTCTCTTCATCTGCTTCGTCGCCCTGATGCCCGCCTTCATCCTGGGCCAGACCCTGGAGGGCACGGCGAGCATCCAGCTCGGCTTCTTCGGCACGTCCATCCTCATCGCCGTGGGCGTGGCCCTGGAGACGATGAAGCAGATCGACAGCCAGCTCATGATGCGCAACTACGAGGGTTTCCTGAAGTCGTGAGCCCCGGGAGCGAGACCGGATCCCACCCGGGGGTCCGCATGCTGATCCTCGGCCGTCAGGGGGCGGGGAAGGGCACCCAGGCCACGCGGCTGTCCTCGTTGTGCGCCGTGCCCCACATCTCCACCGGTGACATGCTCCGGGCCGCCGTCCGCGACGGCACCGCTCTGGGCACGCGGGCCAAGGAGATCATGGACGCCGGCGACCTGGTGCCCGACGACGTGATGATCGGGATCGTCGACGAACGCCTGCACGAACCCGACGCCGAGCGCGGTTGGATCCTCGACGGGTTCCCCCGCACCGTCGGCCAGGCCGAGGCCCTGGCCCGCATCACCGCCCAGGCCCCCCTCGACGTGGTGGTCGAGCTCATGGTGCCCAACGAGGTCGTCGTCGAGCGGATCTCGTCCCGGCGGACCTGCGACGGGTGCGCCACCGTCTACTCGGTCGACGACCCGGCCATCGCCGACGGCACCTGCCCGAAGTGCGGCGGCACGCCCCGCCAGCGGGACGACGATCAGCCCGATGCCATCCGCAAGCGTCTCGAGGTCTACGAGCGCGACACGGCCCCGTTGGTAGACCACTACCGCGGCCTGGGGCTGCTGGAGGCCATCGACGGCCTGGGCTCCACCGACGAGGTCTTCGCCCGGATCCTCGCCGTGGTCGATGCCCGGACCGCCTCCCCCTCCACCTAGTCATGAGGCCTGGGGGAATCACGCGGCGATCCCGGAACGACATCGCGGCCATGCGGAAGGCGGGACGGGTGGTGGCCGAGATGCACGAGCGGACGCGGGCGGCCCTGCGGCCGGGCATCACCACGGCCGAGCTTGACCGCCTCGGCCGTGAGGTGCTGGCCGACCGGGGGGCCACCTCCAACTTCCTGGGCGTGGGCGGCACCTACCCGGCCGTGATCTGCGCCTCGCCCAACGAGGTGGTCGTGCACGGGATCCCCAGTGACCGCATCTTGGAGGAGGGCGACATCGTCTCCGTCGACTGCGGGGCCGTCGTCGACGGCTGGCATGGCGACGCCGCCTACACGGCCGGCATCGGCACCATCGCGGTCGAAGCCCGCCGTCTCATCGAGGTGACGGAGGCGTCTCTCGCCGCGGCCATCACCCAGATGGTGTCTGGCGCCCACCTGGGCGACGTGGGCCATGCCGTCGAGTCGGTGGTGGAGGGGGCCGGGTTCCACGTCGTCGACGGCTACACCGGCCACGCCATCGGCCGGGCCATGCACGAGCCCCCCAACGTGCCCAACGTGGGCCGGCCGGGCAAGGGCCCGCGGCTGCGGGCCGGCAACGTCCTGGCCATCGAGCCCATGGTGGCCATCGGCACCCCCGACACGGCCATCCTCGTCGACGGCTGGACCGTCGTCACCCTCGACGGCTCCTGGGCCGCCCACGCCGAGCACACCGTGGCCGTCACCGACGACGGTCCCGAGATCCTCACCCTGCCCTGAGCCCGGTCCCACCCCCGAAAGGGGTTTCGCCGGCGGGATCACCTGGTGTTCACTGTGCGGACGCCTCGTGGTCGAACCTGCGGTAACCACGAGCGTCTTGGCGCGCCTAGGGTGCGGCGCCATGGCGAATGTGAGGTTCGCGGGGGTCAGCAAGCGCTACGGCACCACCACTGCCGTGGACGGCCTGGACCTGCACATCGAGGATGGCGAGTTCATGGTGCTGCTCGGCCCGTCGGGCTGTGGCAAGAGCACCGCCCTGCGGATGATCGCCGGACTGGAGGAGATCTCCGACGGCCAGGTCAGCATCGGCGACCGCGTCGTGAACGTGGTGATTCCGTCCAAGCGCGACGTCTCCATGGTGTTCCAGAGCTACGCCCTCTACCCGCACATGTCGGTGCGGAAGAACATCGAATCGCCTCTCCTCACCAAGCCGTCGTGGGTGAGCACCGACGGGGGTGAGCCGGTGCTGCGCAAGCTCAGCGGCCCCGAGCGGTCCGAGCGCATCGACGAGGCCGCCCGCATGCTCGGGCTGGAGCCCTACCTCGACCGCAAGCCCGGTGCCCTCTCCGGAGGGCAGCGCCAGCGGGTGGCCCTGGCCCGGGCCGTGGTGTCTCGCCCCGCCGCCTTCCTCATGGACGAGCCGCTGTCCAACCTCGACGCCAAGCTGCGGACCCAGACCCGGGCCGAGCTCGTCGACCTCCACGAGCGCCTCGGCACCACCTTCATCTACGTCACCCACGACCAGGTCGAGGCCATGACCATGGCCGACCGCATCGCCATCCTCTGCGACGGGCGCCTGCAGCAGGTGGGCACGCCCCACGAGGTCTACGAGACCCCGGCCAACCTGTTCGTCGCCGGGTTCATCGGCACGCCGGCCATGAACACGGCCCACGGGGCGCTGCGCGACGGCTTCGTCGACCTGGGCGGGAGCCGGATCCCCGCCGCCCCCGGCGTCGATGACCGCCCCACGGTGGTCATCGGCGTGCGGCCCGAGCACGTGCGGGTCGACCCCGAGGGCACGATCGAGGCCGAGGTGCGCCAGGTGGAGTGGCTGGGCCACGAAGCCCTGCTGCGCCTCCGGCTGGCCACCGACGGCGACGCCCCCGTCGACTGGATCGCCCGGGCCAGCACCGACAGCGCTCCCCCCGCCCCGGGCGACAAGCTCCGCCTGGCCACCGAGCCGGGACGGGCCCACCTGTTCGACGCCGACACCGGCCTGCGGTTGGGGGCCGCCGGCGGCCTCACGCCCGACGAGGCGGCCACCGGTCCCGACCTCGTGCCCGGGAGCCCGGCCTGATGGGACGGGTGAAGGAGCTCCTCGGCGAGGCCGGCGCCGAGAGCAAGGTGGCCGACAGCGGTCGCCTCCGCGAGGGGCTGACCGCCCTGCTCTTCCTGTCGCCCTCCGTCGTCGTCTTCGTCGTCTTCTTCTTCTATCCCTTCGAGCAGCTCATCGTCCGCGGCCTCTACCGCAACAACGCGGCGGGGACGAACCTCCGCTACGTCGGCTTCCAGCAGTACGTCGACGTGCTCACCGGCGACGCCTTCCTCTCCGGGCTGTGGCACAGCGTCCAGTACGTGATCTTCACCGTGCCCCTCGGCCTCACCCTGGGCACCGCCCTCGCCGTGGCGGCCAACCGCCGCCTGCGGGGGATCAAGATCTTCCAGGCCATCTTCTCCTCCACCATCGCCACCTCAGCCGCCGTGGCCGCCGTGGTGTTCCTCGTCCTCATCAACCCCGAGATCGGCGTGTACCAGGGCGGCGTGCCCGGCTTCGGCGACCAGTCGCTGCTCGACAACCCCACCACCGCTCTCTTCGGGGTGTCGCTGTCGTCGGTGTGGCAGAACCTGGGCCTGTCGTTCGTGATCGTCCTCGCCGGCCTGCAAGCCATCCCCGAGGAGGTGGACGAGGCGGCCACCCTCGACGGCTACGGGCCCTTCCGTCGCTTCTTCCAGATCACCCTGCCCCTGCTCTCGCCGGTGCTGATGTTCCTCGTGGTGGTGCTGGTGGTCTTCGCCCTGCAGGCCTTCGCTCCCGTCGAGTTCCTCACCAACGGCGGGCCGGCCCGGTCCACCGAGACGCTCGTGTACCAGATCTTCCAGCGCCAGGCCCCCAACAAGCTGGGCGAGGGATCGGTGATGTCGGTCGGCCTGTTCGGCGTCACCTTCGTGGTGACGCTGCTCCAGTTCCTCATCCTCGAGAAGAGGGTGCACTATGGCAACTGACTCCCGCACCCCCATGACCCCCCGGGCCCAGCTCGGGTGGTACCTGGCCCTCACCGCCCTGTCGCTGGTGGTCCTCGCCCCCATCTACTTCGTCATCGTGCGGGCCATCTCCGACCCGGCGACGTCGTTCACCTCCTCGGTCCTCACGCCCCAGGGGGTGCGGTGGGACGGGTTCAGCCGGGCCTGGACCGACGGGAACATGGGGGCCGCCATGTTCCGCAGCCTGGTCGTGACCACGTCGATCACTGTGTTGCAGGTCGTCACCTCGGTGTTGGCCGCCTACGCCTTCGCCTTCCTGCGTTTTCCCTTCAAGCGCCTGACCTTCGCCGTGTTCATGGCGACCCTGCTCCTGCCCCTCGAGGTCACGTTGCTCCCCAACGTGCAGACCATCCGAGAGCTGGGCTGGTTCGACAGCTACCAGGGCCTGATCATCCCCTTCACCTGCGCGGCCTTCGGCACGTTCCTCGTGCGCCAGGGCTTCCTCGGCATTCCCGGGGAGATCCGCGACGCCGCCCGCCTGGAGGGATGGGGCCACCTCCAGTTCCTGTTCCGCTTCGCCGTGCCCCTCACCCGGCCGGTGATCGCCTCGTTCACCGTCATCAGCTTCCTCGGGGCGTTCAACCAGTACCTGTGGCCCCGGGCCATCATCCTCGACTCGCGGAGCTGGGGGACGATGCAGATCGCCCTGCGCGACCTCACCGCCAACCCCGAGTCGGTGCACGTCCCCATCGCCGGCGCCGTCATCGCCGCCGTGCCCATCGTCATCTTGCTCGCCCTCTTCCAGCGCCAGATCGTCCGCGGCCTCACGGCCGGTGCGGTCAAGGGCTGACATCCATCCGGCCGATCCAGGGAGGCCACCCACCATGTCCACCGCACGCTTCCGCCACCGCCGCTCCCGGCTGCTGGCCCTCTTGCTGGCCGCCCTCCTGGCCACGTCCTCGGCCGCCTGCGCCCGCAGCGAGGGCAGCGGGGCCGGGGGCGGGAACGGGGGGAACGGTGGCGGTGACGGCGATGACGTCACCCTGCCCGAGTGCCCCGTCGACGCCCTCGACGCCGCCGAGGGTGTCGTCGAGATCGACCTGTGGCACGCCCTGGCCGCCGTCTCCCGGGAGGCCTTGGAGGAGATCGCCGCCGACTTCAACGCCAGCCAGGAGAAGGTGAAGGTCAACGTCCTCAGCCAGGGCGTCGCCTACGACGAGGTGCTCCGCAAGTACGTGTCGTCCATCCCCAGCGGTGACCTACCGGCCATCGCTTACCTGGAGGACACCACCCTGCGGCAGCTGGTCGACAGCGAGACCATCCTGCCCGCCCAGGCCTGCGAGGAGGCCGACGACTTCGAGACCGGCCAGCTCCCCGTCGTCCGCAACTACTACACCGCCGACGGCATCTACTGGCCGGGCTACACCAACGTGAGCGAGCCGGTCTTCTACTACAACGCCGCCCAGTTCGAGCCGGCCGGCCTCGATCCCGAGGATCCGCCCGAGACCCTGGACGAGGTGCGGACCACGGCCGAGGCCCTGAAGGAGTCGGGGGTGGAGGCGCCGCTGGCCCAGATCCTCAACGCCTGGTTCGTGGAGTGCTGGATCAACGGGGCCGGCGCCACCGTGGTGAACAACAACAACGGGCGGGACGGCACGCCCACCGAGGCGACCTTCGACAACCCCACCACCCACGATCTCTACTCGTGGATCAAGGGCATGGCCGACGACGGCCTCCTCCAGGGCTTCTCGGCCACCGACGCCCAGATCAACCACTACCTGGCCATCGCCCAGAAGAACTCGACCATGGGGCCGGAGACGTCCACCGCCGCCACCACCATCAAGGCCGTGCTCGGCGGGCGGGATGACTTCGAGGAGGCCCCCATCGACCCCGGTGCCATCGACTTCACCGGCCTCGACGTGCGGGCCGCACCGTTCCCGGGGCTCGAGGAGCCGGCCCAGGTGCGTGTCTCCGGTGGGTCCTTCTTCATGACCAACACCGGCACGCCGGAGGAGCAGGCCGCGTCCTGGGAGTTCATGAAGTTCATGTGGAGCGTCGAGAACCAGGTGAAGTGGCACATCACCGGCTCTTACCTCACCACCACCCAGGCCGCGGCCGGGGCCCCCGAGGTCACCGAGTACTGGGAGAACGACCTGGCCGGCAAGATCCTCAAGGTGGGCTACGAGGAGCTCCTGGCCATCAACCCGGAGAACCCCGGGCCCCAGATCGGCCCGTACCTCGACTACACCGACGCCATCAAGAACTCCCTCGACCGCCTCGTGCTCCAGGGGGCCTCCGTCGAGGACGTCATCGCCGACGCCCACGGTGAGATCCAGGAAGCCATCGACCGCTACAACGAGGACTACGGGTAGGACCCACCGCCGGTCGCCCGGCTGAGCCGGCATCCCCGACGCGGGGGTGCCGGCCCGGCCAGACTGGGCGGTTCCAGCCCAGGTTGGAACGTCTGCGGGGGCGCGTCTAGCATCGTCCGTCGGCCCGGGGGGCCCTTCGCGCCCGTCGCGGACCCCGATGCCGACCCCGCCCTCTGGTCAGGAGTGGACCGCTGCCCAAGCCCAAGCAAGACGCGATCGTCCTCGAGGGGACAGTGCTGGAGTCGTTGCCGAACGCCATGTTCAAAGTGGAGTTCGAGAACGGCCACACGGTGCTGGCCCACATCTCGGGGAAGATGCGGATGCACTACATCCGGATCCTCCCGGGTGACCGGGTCCAGGTCGAGCTCACGCCCTACGACCTGTCCCGGGGCCGCATCACTTACCGGTTCAAGTAGCCCCCGCCCTCCTGTTCCTCCTGCTCGCCCCGCGCACCTCTCCCGAAAGCCCCGCCATGAAGGTCCGACCCAGCGTCAAGCCGATCTGCGAGAAGTGCAAGATCATCCGTCGCCACGGGCGCGTGCAGGTCATCTGCACCAACCCCCGCCACAAGCAGCGGCAGGGCTGATCCATGTCCCCCTCCGAACCCCGTAAGGAAGCCTGAGCCATGGCCCGCATCGCCGGCGTCGACATCCCGCGGGAGAAGCGCCTCGTCATCTCCCTCACCTACGTCTTCGGCGTGGGCACCACCACCGCCGCCCAGATCTGCGAGGCGGCCGAGGTCGACCCCGACACCCGGGTCCGCGATCTCACCGACACCGAGGTCAACAAGATCCGAGCCTGGATCGACCAGAACCTCAAGGTCGAGGGCGACCTGAAGCGCGAGGTCCAGCAGGACATCAAGCGCAAGATGGAGATCGGCTGCTACCAGGGTCTCCGCCACCGCAAGGGCCTGCCCGTGCACGGCCAGCGGACCCAGACCAACGCTCGTACTCGCAAGGGCCCCAAGAAGACCGTGGCCGGCAAGAAGAAGGTGCGCAAGTAATGGCCAAGCCGAAGCCGGGCGGTCGCCGCCCCCGCAAGCGCGAGCCGAAGAACGTCAGCCACGCCGTGGTGCACATCAAGTGCACGTTCAACAACACGATCGTGTCGATCGCCGACCTCCAGGGGAACGTCATCGCCTGGGCCTCGGCCGGCAACGTCGGGTTCAAGGGCTCCCGCAAGTCCACCCCCTACGCCGCCCAGATGGCCGCCGAGCAGGCCGCCCGTCGGGCCATGGAGCACGGCGTGCGCAAGGTCGACGTCCAGACCAAGGGCCCCGGCTCGGGTCGGGAGACGGCCATCCGCACCATCCAGAACACCGGCATCGAGGTCACCGGCGTCAAGGACGTCACCCCCGTGCCCCACAACGGCTGCCGCCCACCCAAGCGGCGCCGGGTCTGAGGGGGAGAGAGAACTCATGGCTCGTTACACCGGACCCAAGGTCAAGATCAGCCGTCGGCTGAACGTCAACATCTTCGAGAACGACAAGGGCCAGCGCCTGCTGGACAAGAAGCCCTACCCGCCCGGCGAGCACGGCCGGGCCCGGCGCCGGCAGCCCTCGGAGTACATGATTCAGCTCCAGGAGAAGCAGAAGGCCAAGTACATCTACGGCCTGCTGGAGCGGCAGTTCTCCAACCTCTACAAGGAAGCCACCCGCCAGCAGGGCGTCACCGGCGAGAACCTGCTGCGCATGCTCGAGCTGCGCCTCGACAACGTGGCCTTCCGGGCCGGCTGGGCCTCCACTCGGCCCCAGGCCCGCCAGTTCGTCAACCACGGCATGGTGAACGTCAACGGCTCCCGGGTCGACATCCCGAGCTACCGGCTCCGCAAGGGCGACGTCGTCACCCTGCGCGACAAGGCCCGGGGGATGATCGTCATCCGCCACAACCTCGACACCCTCGATCGCCGTCAGCCCGATTGGCTGGAGGCCGGCGACGACGGCTTCCAGGTCACCGTGCGGGACATCCCGACCCGGCCCCAGATCGACGTGCCCGTGCGCGAGCAGCTCATCGTCGAGCTGTACTCCAAGTAGCCCCCCCGCTCTCACAGAAACACCTGAGGAAGGCCCCCCGATGTTGGTCATCCAGCGCCCGTCCGTCGAGGCCCTCGACGAGGAGAAGGACAACCGCCAGCGGTTCTCCATCAGCCCTCTCGAGCCCGGCTTCGGCCACACCCTCGGCAACTCCCTGCGCCGCCCCCTGCTGTCGTCGATCCCCGGGGCCGCCGTCACCGAGGTGCGCTTCGACGACGCCATCCAGGAGTTCGACACCATCCCCGGCGTCACCGAGGACATCACCGACATCATCCTCAACCTGAAGGATCTGGTGCTCACGTCCCTGGCCGAGGAGCCCGTCACCGTGCGCCTCGACGTGCGGGGCCCGGCCGAGATCACGGCCAAGGACATCCAGCTCTCCTCCGATGTGGAGATCCTCAACCCCGACCTCCACATCGCCAGCCTCAACAGCAAGGGCCGGCTCTCGATCGACGTCACCATCGACCGGGGCAAGGGCTACCAGCCCGCCGACCGCGACAAGGGCAGCGCCACCATCGGCGTGATCCCCGTCGACGCCATCTTCTCGCCCGTGCGCCGGGTCGCCTTCGACATCCAGCCCACCCGCGTCGAGATGGACACCGACTTCGACGAGCTGATCCTCGACATCGAGACCGACGGCTCCATCACCCCCCGCGACGCCTTGGCCTCGGCCGGTGCCACCCTCAAGGCCCTCGTCGGACTCATCGAGGACATGAGCGAGGAGCCCCAGGGACTCACCCTCACCGAGGCCGACGGCATCACCACCGGGTCCCCCGACCTGGAGCTGCCCATCGAGGACCTCGACCTGTCCGAGCGCCCCCGCAACTGCCTCAAGCGGGCCCAGGTCAACACCGTGGGCGAGCTCCTCCAGAAGACGGAGGACGACCTCCTCGCCATCACCAACTTCGGCCAGAAGTCCCTCGACGAGGTGCTGGTGAAGCTGGACGAGCGGGGCCTCTCGCTCCGAGGGAGGGACTGACGTGCCCGCCACCCCGAAGAGGGGGCGCCGCTTCGGCGGCAGCTCCTCGCACCAGAAGGCCATGATGGCCAACCTGGTCGCCTCCCTGGTGGCGGCCGAGGCCATCACCACCACCGAGGCCAAGGCCAAGGCCCTGCGCCCGGTGGCCGAGAAGCTGATCACCAAGGCCCGCAAGGGCGGCCTCCACAACCACCGCCAGGTGGTGTCGGCCCTGGCCGGCGACAAGGAGGCGGCAGCCAAGCTGATCGAGGAGATCGGCCCTCGCTACGCCGACCGCAACGGCGGCTACACCCGCATCCTCAAGATCGGGCCGCGCCAGGGCGACAACGCCCCCATGGCCCGCATCGAGCTCGTCTGACCGCAGCCCACCGGGCCCGCGTCTCGTCGCGGCGACGGACAGTAGGGTCCCGTCGTGGGTGAGCGGTCCATCGTCTGGGACTCGTTCCTTCGGCGGTGGCACCCGACCCAGGTGGTCGTGGCCGGCTTCGCCGTGGTCATCCTGGCCGGCGCCGTCCTCCTCACCCTCCCCGTCGCCGAGGCCCGGGACGCCGACCACGGTCTCTGGGACACGCTGTTCACCGCCACGTCGGCCGGCACCGTCACCGGTCTCACCGTCGTCGACACGTCGACCGCCTGGTCCGGCTTCGGCCAGGTGGTCATCCTCGCCCTCGTCCAGGTCGGCGGGTTCGGCCTGATGGCCGTCTCGTCCATGGTGGCCGTGGCCCTGGCGGGCAAGCTCGACCTCCGCCACCGGATGGCCGCCCAGACCGAGGCGGGCGTCAGCCTCGGCGATCTGCGCCAGGTGCTCCGCGGCGTGCTGCGCTGGAGCCTCGGGATCGAGGCGGCCGTCGCCGTGCTGCTCGCGGCGGGCTTCGTCGTGAACCACGGCGAACCCCCGGGCCGCGCCCTCTGGCTCGGCGTGTTCCACGCCGTCTCGGCCTTCAACAACGCCGGGCTCGCCCTCTACCCCGACAACCTCGAGCGCTTCGTGGGTGATCCGTGGACGAGCGGTCTCGTCAGCGTGGCCGTGGTGTTGGGTGGCATCGGCTTCCCCGTGCTCATCGAGCTGCGCCGCGCCCTGGGGACGCCGCGCCGGTGGTCGGTCCACACCAAGGTGACCCTGCTGACCAGCGCGGCCCTGTTCGCCGCGGGCACCGTCGCCGTGCTCCTCCTGGAGTGGACGAACCCAGCCACCCTCGGCCCGCTGCAGGTGGGCGACAAGTTGATGGCCGGCTGGTTCCACGGCGTGTCGCCCCGCACCGCCGGCTTCAACACGGTCAGCTACGGCGGGGTCGAGCAGGGGACGCTCCTCGTGACCACGACGCTCATGTTCATCGGCGCGGCGAGCGGCTCGACCGGCGGTGGCATCAAGGTGACGACCTTCGCCGTGCTGGGCTACGCCATCTGGGCCGAGGTGCGCGGCGCGGCCGACGTCGAGGCCTTCCGACGGCGCATCCCGGAGGCGGCCCTGCGCCAGGCCCTCGCCGTCGCCCTCCTCGGGGTGGCGGCGGTGGTGGCCGGCACCATCGCCCTCATCTCCTTCGACGACGTGTCGCTCGGGGCCGGCCTGTTCGAGGCGACCAGCGCCTTCGGCACGGTCGGCCTCTCCACCGGCCTCACCCCCTCGCTCGGCCGAGCCTCCCACGCGATCCTGGTGGCCATGATGTTCCTGGGCCGGGTCGGACCCGTCACCCTGGTGGCGGCGCTGGTGCTCCGCGACGCCGGCCGCCGCTTCCGCTATCCCGAGGAGCGACCTCTCATTGGCTGAGCGCACCCCCATCGACCGCCTTCTGGGACGGCGCCGGCTGGCCGCGGACGACTCCGTCCTCGTCGTGGGCCTGGGCCGGTTCGGCTCGGCCGTGGCCATGACCCTCGAATCCCTGGGCCACGACGTCCTCGGCATCGACG
>CAZXRA010000018.1:0-3332 GCA_964643485.1 uncultured Iamiaceae bacterium
CTGGCTGGAGGAGACCCAGAAGGAGCAGCGCGAGGAGTTCCTGGCCAACCTCAAGCCGGGCGAGGTCCGCAAGGGCACCGTCTCGTCGGTGGTCAACTTCGGCGCCTTCGTCGACCTCGGCGGCATGGACGGGCTCGTCCACGTCTCCGAGCTGTCGTGGAAGCACGTCGACCACCCCGGCTCGGTCGTGGCCGTGGGCGACGAGGTCAGCGTGCAGGTGCTCGACGTCGACCGCGACCGGGAGCGCATCAGCCTCTCGCTCAAGGCCACCCAGCAGGATCCCTGGCAGGAGTTCGCCACCTCGCACCGCGTGGCCGAGCTGGTCTACGGCCGGGTCACCAAGCTCGTGCCCTTCGGCGCCTTCGTCCAGGTGGGCGACGGCATCGAGGGCCTCGTCCACATCTCGGAGATGTCGGCCCACCACGTCGACCTGCCCGAGCAGGTGGTCACCCCCGGCGAGGAGCTGTGGGTGAAGATCATCGACCTCGACCTCCAGCGCCGCCGCATCAGCCTGTCGATCAAGCAGGCCGCCGAGGGTGGCGTCGTGTCGGCGGAGTACCAGGAGCACTTCGGCGAGCACGCCTACGACAACGAGGGCAACTACATCGGCGCCGAGTGGGCCGAGGACCCCGCCGTCGAGGAGGCCTGGGCCGAGTACGAGGCCGAGCAGGGCTTCGCCACAGGCGAGGCGCCGGTGGCCGAGGGTGCCCCGCCGGAGGGGGCCGCTGCTGACGTCGAGGGCGAGGCCGGAGAGCCCGCCGCTGACGTCGAGGAGGCCGCCGCCGAGGTCGAGGAGGCCGCCGCCGAGGTCGAGGGCGAGGCCGAAGAGGGCGACGACCAGGACTGAAGCTCGGGCGAGAAGGCTGCTCCGGCAACTTCTCGCCCCGAAAACCTTGTCCGACCGGGCGTTCGCGCCGACAGGTGGGTGACACGGGTGAGCGGCGCCGTTCGCCGCCCACCGCACCCGCCTCTCAGGACAAGGGGAACCCAGTGGGCTCTCGACGCACCCTCATCACCATCGCCGCCGTCGCGGTCGGTGCGATCGCTGTCTTCCTGATCTACGGCTACGTGGGCTCCGTCAAGGACGAGGCCTTCGGCGAGGCCGAGCGGGTGAAGGTCTACGTCGTCCGGGAGACGGTGCCCAAGGGCACCTATGGCGAGGAGACGTCCGCCGGCATGATCGTCGAGGACGAGATCCCCAAGAAGTTCTTCCCGCCCAACGCCATCCGCAGCCTCGACGACATCGGCGGCAAGGTGGCCATCGCCGACCTGGCCGTGAACCAGATCGTGACCAGCGACATGTTCGCCGACCCGGCCGTGGTGCAGGCGACCTTCGCCGACCGGCTGGAGAAGATCAACGACGAGGACCAGGTCGCCATCACCATCAGTGTCGACCAGATCCGCGGCGTCGCCGGCCTGCTGCAACCGGGCGACTACGTCAACATCATGTCGGTGCCCTCCTGTGAGGGCGAAGGCAGTGGTGCCGGTGTCGACGCCGGCGAGACCCCGGAGGACACCACGAGCGGTGGGGCCCAATGCCCGCCGGGCCTGTCCAACAGCCCGCGCTACGTGTACCAGAAGGCGCAGATCCTGGCCATCGGCCAGACCCCCGTGGCCCAGCCCGGTGAGGTCTCCGCTGCGTCCGAGGAGGAGAGCACCACGGTGACCGGCAATGCCGGCCTCATCACGCTCATCGTCCCCACCGAGGCCGCCCAGTACGTCGCCGCCATCGCCCCCGAGAACATCTACCTGGCCCTCGTCTCCCGGGACTACCAGCCCGAGGCGCAGAGCCCGCTCGATGGCAGCTCGGGCCTGCCCGGCGAGGACGATCGTCGGGTCACCCCCTACGGGCCGGAAGGGCCCGACGGGGAGTGAGCAGGCGGTGACGAGTTACCTTGTCGACAACATGAGCGGCGGCCAGTGGCCTCCGCCCACCCCGGAGGCAGCCAGCCAGGTGAGCTCGTCACCCCCCACCACCCCTGTGAACATCGCCGTCGTCGAGGCCGATCAGCCGGCCCGAGCCCGCTTGGCGATGCAGCTCGGGTCGGGGGTCTTCGACTTCGAGCACTTCGAGGACTTCGCGGCCCAGCTCGACTCCACGCCGACCGTCGTGGTGCTCGGCCCGTCGTGCGGCGACCCCTACAACCTCTCCACCCTGGCCGCCGTGCTCCAGCCCCGACCCGAGGTCGGGGCGGTGCTCGTGGCGGACGAGCTCTCGACCGAGCTGTTCCAGCAGGCCATCCGCTCCGGGGTGAAAGACGTCCTGGCCGCGCCGGTCGACACGGCGCAGCTCCAGGAGGCCTGCCGCCGAGTGGCCGAGTCGGTCGCCGTCTACGGCCGTCCCGTCAGCCCGAGCTCCACCGAGATGGAGCCCGGCGAGGGGGGGCGGGTCATCACCGTGTTCTCCACCAAGGGTGGGGCCGGCAAGTCGGTGGTGGCCACCAACCTGGCCGTGGCCCTGGCCATGCGCACCGACGAGACGGTGGTGCTGATCGACTGCGACCTGCAGTTCGGCGACGTGGCCGTCATGCTCAAGCTGGCCCCGCAACACACCATCGTCGACGCCGTGAACTCCATCGACCGGCTCGATGCCGGGTTCCTCAACAACCTGCTCGTCACCCACCCGCCGTCGGGCCTGAAGGTGATGCCGGCGCCGCTGGAGCCGGCCTACGCCGACCAGATCACCGCCGATCACGTGCGCACGATCGTGGCCCAGCTCCGCCAGGTGGCCAAGTACGTCATCGTCGACACCCCGTCGTACTTCGACGACAAGGTGCTGACCCTCATCGAGGACTCCGATGACATCCTCTTGGTGGCGGGGATGGACATCCCCAACATCAAGAACGTGAAGATCGGCCTCCAGACCATGCGGATGCTGGACACGCCCAACTCCAAGATCCACCTCGTGCTGAACCGGGCCAACACCAAGGTGCGCCTGGACGTGAGCGAGGTCGAGCGGACGCTCCAGATCAAGGCCGAGACCCAGCTCCCCAGCGACATCGTCGTGCCCCAGTCGATCAACAAGAGCTCGCCCGTCGTCATCGACGCGCCCCGCAGCTCGATCGCCCGGGCCTTCGAGGTCCTCGCCGACCGCTACATCCCGGCCGAGGCCAAGAAGAAGAAGCGCTGACCGACGCTGAGAGTCACCGTCGCTGACGCGGACGGTGAACATTCGGGCGTGATCTCACACTCGGCCCGGTGGCGCCGATGGATGCCCGATGTCCCTCTACAAGCGCCTCCACGAAGCCAACCCGCAGGTTGCCGGGCTCGCCGTCGCCAAGCGCCGGGACCCGGTGATCGACGAGCTCCGCCAGAAGATCCACCACCACCTC
>CAZXRA010000019.1:0-3167 GCA_964643485.1 uncultured Iamiaceae bacterium
ATCCGCGCCCTCACCAAGAAGGTCATCCGCCAGCGTCTGGTCGACGAGGGCGTCCGCATCGACGGCCGTGGTCCCCGCGACCTGCGCCCGGTGTCGGCCCAGGTCGGCGTCCTGCCCACGGCCCACGGCACCGGCCTGTTCCAGCGGGGTGAGACCCAGGTCCTCAAATTGCTCACCCTGTGCATGCCCAGCATGGACCAGCTGATCGACACCCTCGGTCTCCAGACCAAGAAGCGCTACTTGCTGCACTACAACATGCCGCCCTACTCCAACGGGGAGACGGGCCGCATCGGGGGCACCAAGCGCCGCGAGGTCGGCCACGGCATGCTGGCCGAGCGGGCCCTGCTGCCCGTCGTCCCCTCCCTGGAGGAGTGGCCCTACGCCCTGCGCCTGGTGTCCGAGGTGCTCAGCTCCAACGGCTCCACCTCCATGGGCTCGGTGTGCTCGTCGTCGCTGTCGCTCATGGACGGCGGCGTGCCCATCAAGGCGCCCGTGGCCGGCATCGCCATGGGCCTGGTCAAGGAGGGCGACACCTACATCACCCTCACCGACATCCTCGGGGCCGAGGACGCCTTCGGCGACATGGACTTCAAGATCGCCGGCCCGGCCGACTTCATCACCGCCCTGCAGCTCGACACCAAGATCGACGGGCTGCCCGCCGACGTGCTGGCCGCTGCCCTCGACCAGGCCCGCGAGGCCCGCCTCGCCATCCTCGACGTCATGAACGCCACCATCGCCGAGCCCCGCTCGGACGTGGGGGAGACGGCGCCCAAGATGATCAGCTTCGAGATCCCGATCGACAAGATCGGCGAGGTCATCGGGCCCAAGGGCAAGGTCATCAACGCCATCCAGGCCGAGACCGGGGCCGACATCAGCGTCGACGACGACGGCACCGTGGGCACCGTGGCGATCGGCTCGGTCGACCGGGGTGCGGTGGCCGAGGCCGAGCGCCAGATCAAGCTCATCCTCGACCCGCCCACCGCCGAGCTCGGCGCCGTCTACAACGGGCGGGTGGTGAACGTCACCAAGTTCGGGGCCTTCGTCAACATCCTCCCGGGGCGGGACGGACTCGTCCACATCTCCAAGCTGGGCGGAGGCAAGCGCATCGACCGGGTCGAGGACGTCCTCAACCTGGGCGACGAGATCGAGGTGCGCGTCGACGACGTCGACCCCAACGGCAAGGTGTCGCTCACCCCGGCCGACCAGCCCGTCGAGGAGCGAGCCCCGCGGGGTGATCGCGGCGACCGGGGCGACCGCGGTGATCGTGGCGGCCGCGACCGGGATCGTGGTGACCGCGGCGGCCGGGAGCGCAGCGAGCGGTCCGAGCCCGCCTCGTCCGGTGCCGAGGAGGTGTCGTTCGAAGCGTCCTTCGACGCCGAGGTGGCGGCCGAGTTCGGCGACCTCGGCCCGGCCGGCGACGATCGCCCGCGCGAGCGGGTGGGCGGGAGCGACGACGGCCCCCGCCGGCGCCGTCGCCGTCGCTGAGGACGAGCACGTGACGGCGGGCGCCGCCGGGGGGGAGGTGCGGGTCACCGCCCTGCCCTCCGGGCGGCGCGTCGTCACCGACCGCATGCCCGGGGCCGCCTCGGCCACCGTCCTCGCCCTCGTGGGTGTGGGAGGACGGGACGAGCCCGCCCACCTGGCGGGAGTGTCCCACTTCCTCGAGCACCTGCTCTGCAAGGGCAGCCTCGATCGCCCGGCTGCCTCGGTCGCCATCGAGATCGACGCTCGTGGTGGTGAGCTCGACGCCGTGACCGACCGCGAGCGCACCGCCGTGCAGATCCGGGTCCCCGCGGCCGACGCCGGGTTCGCCCTCGACCTGCTCGGCGACCTGGTGCTGCGCCCGGCCCTGCGCCCGGCCGAGCTGGAGGTGGAGCGTCGGGTCATCCTGGAGGAGCTGGCCCAGGCCGAGGAGGACCCGGAGGACCGGGCCCACTCGCTCACGGCCACCGCCCTCTTCGGTTCTCATCCGCTGGCCCGTGAGGTCATCGGCGACCGGGGCACCCTCGCCGTCATGGGAGCCGGCGAGGTGGGGGCCTTCCACGCCGCCCGCTACCGGCCCGACGTCATGGTCGTGGCCGCCGCCGGTGCTGTCGACCACCAGGCCGTGGTCGACGCCGTGGCCCGCTGGGACGAGGCGCCACTCCGCCCCGGTGCCGTGGAGGGCGGCCCCGCCCCCGACCTGCACGAGCCCCGGATGGCGCCCCGTCCCATCGCCCCGTCGACCCATGCCCTGCGCCGGCCCGGGGAGCAGGTCCACGTGGTGCTGGGCTGGCCGCTGGCCGCCATGGACGCCGAGCAGCGGGCGGCCGTCGCCGTGGCCACCCACCTGCTGGGCGGGGGCCCGGCCAGCCGCCTCTTCCGATCCGTGCGCGACGAGAGGGGCCTGGCCTACGCCGTCGACGCCGCCCTCGCCACCTACTCCGACGCCGGTACCGTCACCGCCTATGCCGGCTGCTCCCCGGCGTCGACGGTCGCCGTCCGCCAGGTGATGGCCGACGAGGTGGCCCGGCTGGCTGCCGGGGACATCACCGAGCGCGAGGTCGAGGTCGCCACCGGGTACCTGGCTGGCTCGTTCACCCTCGCCCTGGAGGATTCGGCCACCCGAGCCTGGCGGGTGGCGGTGGAGGAGCTGGAGCGGGGCGGAGCCCGTCCCGCGGCCGAGCGGGTGGAGGCCTACCGGGCCGTCACCCTCGACGACGCCCGGCGCGCCGCCCGCGTCCTCGCCGGTGACCCGGCGGTGGTCGCCGTGGGCCCCCTCCCGCGCCGGGTGGTGCTCTGAGGTGGTCGGCGACGAGGGCGGGGAAGCGACCCGGATCGGGTGGGGGTGGTTGCTCGTCCTCATGGCCGCCAACACCGTTGCCGCCGTCGGGCTCTTCGGGGACATCGCCCGCCACGTCAACCAGGCCGTGCTCCTCACCGAGAGCGACTTCCTCTCGGGCTGGCATCTGGTCCTCTACGGCGGGGTGGCCGCGGTGGCCCTGGTGCTCGGCGCCCTCGCCCTCCGGGAAGGCCCCCGGGCTCCCCTCCGGCTCGTGCCCAACTCGGTCTATGGGCTCGGCATCCTGTGCCTCGGTGGGGTGGTCGACGCCGTCTGGCACGAGGTCTACGGCGTCGAGGCCGCCCTCCAGGCCCTCGTCAGCCCCCCCCACCTCCTGATCCTCCTG
>CAZXRA010000020.1:0-4809 GCA_964643485.1 uncultured Iamiaceae bacterium
GAAGCACATGGCGCCCACCGTGTAGGACGGGGCGACGGTGCGCACGACGCGCCGCCGGACCGGCGTCGGCAACTGACGGAACGCCCGCAGCAGGCGACGATGGATCCCGGGATGCATCGGGGGCAGTGTAGGGACGTCGTCAGGCGCTCAGGTGCGGCAGGGGGCCGACGGTGCGGTAGCGCTCGGCCAGGTCGTGGGCCAGCTCAGGCGTGGCGCCGGCCACGATCGGGCGGCGGAGCGGATGGGCCAGGTCGTGGAGGGGGCGGCCGTCCAGGGAGAGCACCGTGGCCCCCGCTTCGACGCACAGCAGGACCGCACCCAGGTAGTCCCAGGGCGCCAGCCCGTCGCCACTGCAGTCGACGAAGCCGTCCAGCCTCCCGTCGGCCACCGCGCTCAGGTCGAGGGCGGCCGCGCCCAGGGCCCGGCACTGGGCCCAGCCCAGGTGGCGGGCGGGCAGCCCGTTGAGCCCGATGATGGCGTCGCCCACGGCGCGGCACCCGCTGGCCTCCAGGCGCTGGCCGTCGATCTCTCCTCCCCGGCCTCGGACGGCCGTGGCCCGGGTGCCGTGCACCAGGTCGTCGACGAGGGCCACGCGGGGGCCGTCGTCGTCGACGGCGCCCAGGCTGGTCGCCCACCACGAGATCCCCCGGGCCGCGTTGGTGCTGCCGTCGAGGGGATCGATCACCACGGTGAGGGCGCCGTCGGGACCGGAACGGCCGCTCTCCTCGCTGAACACGGCCAGGCCGGCGGCCAGGAGGACGGCGATGGCCGCCGCGTCGGCGGCCAGGTCGCTGTGGTGCTGCCCGGGGTGGGTGCCGGCCTCGCCCCAGTCGGGCGTGCCGGCCAGGGCGGCGGCGACGGCCCCGGCGGCCTCGGCCAGTACGGCCAGGATCTCGTCGTCGGTCACGCCGGAGCACGGTAGCGTCGCCGTCGGCGGGCGCTTCCCGGGCCCGTCGTCAGCGCAACAGGCTGGCCGACCAGCGGAAAGGACCCTCGTGGCCGTCATCGACGTCGCGGGCTTCGTGGCCGAGCATAAGGTGCACGCCATCGCGCACGGGTTCCACGTGCACGACGAGCGGCACTTCGTCGAGACGTACTCCCTGCGCCAGGCGTGGGAGGTCGACCTCCACCCCGAGGAGGCCTGCGGGGGCCCGCTCGACATCCACCTGGCCCTGGAGATCGATCCCCGGGTGCTGCTCTCCTTCGAGGATCTGGTGCTGGAGCTGGAGGAGGGATCCGACCCCCCCGACCTCCACCGCTTCCCGCTGCACTTCTCGTGGTCGCTGCCGCCGCTCGATACCTCGCCCGATCTCCTCGTCCTGGCCACCGACCTGGCCGGCGTGGGCGGCACCGAGCTGCCCCTGGAGGTGTCGGCCATCGACTCCTTCGCCTCGGTCACCGATGCCGCCGACCGCAGCATCGGCATCGTGGGTCGGGTCGAGGTGTCCCTCTCGGAGGTCTACGTGGGCGAGCGGGAGCTGCTCTGCACCGAGCTCGACCGGGCCATGGACGTGAGCCGCTGGCTCCTGGAACGCAGCGAACGGTGGCTCGGCGCCGATTGACGTGGGCCCGGTGGGGATCGAACCCACGACCGAGGGATTATGAGTCCCCTGCTCTGACCACTGAGCTACGGGCCCGATGCCGCCGAGGGCGACGGGCCACCGTAACCCCGATGGGACCTGTCGATGGCTCCGGGGGTGGGGCTCGAACCCACGACATTCTGATTAACAGTCAGACGCTCTGCCAGCTGAGCTACCCCGGAAGGAGGTGGTCACGGTAGCAGAGGGCCTCTGTTCCCCCGACAGCGCGATCAGTCGTCGGAGAGGTAGTCGCGGAGCTTCTGGCTGCGGTGCGGATGACGCAGCTTGGCCAGGGTCTTGGACTCGATCTGGCGGATGCGCTCCCGGGTGACGCCGAACTCCCGGCCCACCTCTTCGAGGGTGCGGGACTGGCCGTCCTCCAGGCCGAAGCGGAGGCGGACGACCTGCTGCTCCCGCTCGTTGAGCTCGCTCATGGCCTCGGTCACCGCGTCGACGAGCATCGTGCGGGCCGCGGCGTCGGCCGGGGCCTCAGCCTGCATGTCCTCGATGAAGTCGGACAGGTTGGAGTCGTCGGTCTCGCCCACCGGTGAGTCGAGCGACAGCGGGTCCTGGGCGATGCGCAGGATCTCCCGCACCCGTGACGGGGGCATGTCGACCTTGGCCGCCAGCTCCTCCACCGTGGGGTCGCGCTCCAGCTCCTGGAGCATCTGGCGCTGGATCCGGTGCACCTTGTTGATCGACTCGACCATGTGCACCGGGATGCGGATGGTGCGGGACTGGTCGGCGATGGCCCGGGTGATGGCCTGGCGGATCCACCACGTGGCGTAGGTGGAGAACTTGAAGCCCTTGGTCCAGTCGAACTTCTCGACGGCCCTCATGAGCCCGAGGTTGCCCTCCTGGATGAGGTCGAGGAGCTGCATGCCCCGGCCGACGTAGCGCTTGGCCACGGACACGACGAGGCGCAGGTTGGCCTGGATGAGCTGCGACTTGGCCTGCTCGCCGTCGCGGCAGATCCGCTCCAGGCGGCGACGCTCGGCGAAGGCCAGGGAGTCGAGGCCGTCGACGGCGGACAGGTCGGCGAGCTGCACGGCGGCGGCCGCCCCCGCCTCGATCCGCTGGGCCAGGTCGACCTCCTGGGCCGCGGTGAGCAGAGGCACCCGGCCGATCTCGCGCAAGTAGATCCGCACCGAGTCGCCGGCCCCACCGGGGGTCTTGTCGCTGATGCTGACGCGCGGGGGCTTGCGGGGACGGGCCAGGGGGCCGGGCCGGGGCCGGCTGTCGATGACCCGCGGCACCCGGTTGCCCGGGGGGTAGAAGGGGGCGGCGGCCGAGGGGGTGAGCGGGGACGGCACCGGGCCCACGATGGGGGGATGCATCTGATCCGCTTCCGCCTCCGGAGCGGAGTGTGGCGGAACTGCGCCGTCGGCGTCTGTCATGCCCTCTCCTCTGCCCTTTCGGCTAACCAACCTAGCAACTGGTCTTCCTCTTCACGCCCGGGACGGGCATCGAGGCGGATGGAGTCGAGGCGCGTGAGCAGCCAGGAGATCAGCGGGTTGAGGGCGACGGCCTCGGCATCGGCGTCGGCCGCCGAGCGGATCTGGCGACGGAGCCGCTCCACCTCCCGCTGCCCCTCCAGGCGCAAGAGGTGGCGGCGCACGTCGAGAGGTTCACCCGACGGGTCCTCCGCCGCCAGCCGCAGGAGCAGGTCGCCGGCCCCGGGATCGGTGGCGGCGACGGCGGCGTGCAGGTCGCCCCCGGCGTCGCGGAGGGCGCAGAAGGCCACGGCGTGGAGATCGTCGGAGAACAGCACCTCGTGCAGGAGGGGCAGGATCTCCGGGCCCCGCTCGCCGTCGACGGCGAGCCGGAGGGCCGCGGTCTCGGGGCGATCGCCGGTGACGGCCCGGGTGCGGGGTCGTGCCTCGGGGCGGACGACGGGCCGGGCCCCAGAGCGCAGGGAGGCGCGCAGGCGCTCCACGTCGACCTGGCAGCGATCGGACACCTGCATGAGGTACTGGTCGCGCACCAGCTCGCTGGGGTGCTCGCGGATGACGGCCAGAGCCGCCTCGGCCGAGCGGGCTCGCCCTTCGGGCGTGGCCGTGCCGTGCGAGCCCAGGGCCCGGCCGACGCGGAAGCCGAGGAACGGGATCGCCTCCGAGACCGCGGCCCGGAGCCGGTCGGGGTCGCTGCGGGACAGGTCGCCGGGGTCCTGGCCCGGCGGCAGGTCGGCCACCGAGACCTCCATCTCGTGGCGCTGCTCCCACTCGTAGAAGCGCTCGGCCGCCGCCTCCCCCGCGCCGTCGGGGTCGAAGGCCAGCACCACCTTGTGGGCGAAGCGCTTGAGCAGGCGGACGTGCTCCTCGGTGAGGGCGGTGCCACACGTGGCCACGGCCCGGGGCACCCCCGCCCGGGCGAAGCCGATCACGTCGGTGTAGCCCTCACAGACGATGACCTCGTCCGCTCGCACCACCTCGTCCTTGGCCCAGTTGAGGCCGTAGAGCACCTTGCTCTTGTCGTAGAGCGGGGTCTGGGCCGTGTTGCGGTACTTGGGGCCGTCGGCCCCGGGGAGGATCCGACCGCCGAAGCCGATGGGGTGGTCCTGGGGGTCGAAGATGGGGAACAGCACCCGGCCCCGGAAGAAGTCCTGTTGCTTGCCGGCCCGGTTGACGAAGCCGAGGCCGGAGTCGGCGAGCTGCTTGTCGGTGACCTTCAGGTAGCGGGCCAGCACGTCCCAGCTGTCGGGGGCCCACCCGACGCGGTACCGCCGGACGGCATCGCCGTCGAAGCCCCGCTGGCGCAGGTAGGCCCGGGCCGCCCCGGCGTCGGGCCCGGTGAGCAGGCGTTCGTGGTACCAGTCGACGGCCCGGGCCACGATGTCGGTGAGGGCGGCGCGCCGGCGCCGGCTCTCGCCCTGGCCCTTGTCGGTGTAGCGGAGGGTGACGCCGGTCTGGCCGGCCAGCCACTCCACCGCCCCCACGAAGTCGGTGTGCTGGATGTCCTGGACGAGCTGGATGGTGTCGCCGTGGGCCTGGCAGCCGAAGCAGTTGCCCGTCAGGATGTTGTCCTCCAGGGCGAAGGAATGCGTGCCGGGCACCTGAGCGCAGAAGACTTCTTCCAGCCGGTCGGTCGTCTCGACGGATCGGACCACCCAGCCTCGCCGCACCCAGCGCTTGGTCGCCTTGGCAAACCGTTCGCGGTGCTCGTCGATCAAGAAGAACCGCTCATCGAGATCCTCATTGATGAAGTGGATCCGAAAGAGAGACGAGTCTTC
>CAZXRA010000021.1:0-3457 GCA_964643485.1 uncultured Iamiaceae bacterium
CGGTCGAGGTCGATGAACAGGACGGCCACCCGGTCACCACGCCGTCGGGCCAGGCGCAGCTCACGGTCGAGCCACTCGGACAGGAACAGGCGGTTGGGCAGCCCGGTGAGGTCGTCGCGCAGCGACAGACGGGCCAGCTCCTCCCGCACCGCCATGGCGTCGCGGTAGCGGCGCACGGCGTAGATGGTGGTGGCCACGGGCATGAGGACGGCCGCGGCCAGGATCCCGTTGAGGTTCAGGGGCTCGAAGGCGCTCACCGCCTCGATGGCCTGGTCGGCCAGCTCGAAGCGGATCGAGGCGGAGGCGGCGAGGACACAGACGATGACGAGGAGGGCGAGGTCGACGCCGGCGCGCCCGTCTCTTCCCTTCGCCTCGCGTGTCCCGTTGATGGTCGGCCTCGATCCGTGCGTCTTCCGGCCGGCCCATCGGCACTGGATGCCGACCTGTGAGGGGTTCAGGATGGGTCGGTCACCGGGGCGTCAGTCGCTGTCGTCTTGCGGAGGCGGTCGACCATCGGCGAGAGGGCCAGGGCCACGATGCCGGTGTAGGCCAGGCCGTGGACCCGGGTCAGGCGCTGGGGCCAGAAGAACCCGGGCTCGAAGCCGTGGCGCACCTGCTGGACCAGGATGTAGGCGGCCGGCAGGGCCAGCAGGAGGGCCGGGGCCAGGGCCAGGACGAGTGGTCCTCGCCGGGTTCGCAGGGCCAGGAGGGCCAGCCCGGCCACGACCACCCCGCTGGTCGGGTTGACGGTGGCCAGGCCGGCCAGGGCCGCGCCGAGGGCGACACCGGCGGTGACGGGCCAGCGGACCGGCGGACCCACCGGGCGCCCGAGGACGGTGGTGAGGTCGAGGGGTTCGGGCCGCTCGGCCGCACCCACAGGCGGGGCTCCGTCGTCGTCCGGGGACGAGCCCTTCCTCCGTCGACGCCGGGGGGCGAGGGCCAGAGCGCCGCAGCCCACGCCGAAGAGGGCCGACCCGGCCAGGCCGATGAACACCGTGCGCTGAGGCTCCCACTCCACCTCGACGGTGAGGGGATCGGTGCCGGGGGGCAGCAGGAAGGCCGAGGAGTACCCGTCGACGAGCTGCGGCGCGCCCAGGTCGGCGCCGTCCACCGTGGCCCGCCAGCCCTCGCTGTGGCTCTGGCCGACCACCAGCCACGTCGGCTCGACGCGGGGACCGATGGTGACGGTCGAGTGCCAGCGCCCGGCCGCGGTGACCCGGGCCGAGACGCCGTCGACGTCGTCGATCAGAGGTCCGGACTGGGTCTCGGCCTCGCCGCCGGCGGCCGAGCGGAGGGTGAGGGCGTCGATCTGGATCCCGGTGCCGGCCCCGTCGGCGGTGCGGAGGATCGTCGTCCCCGCCGGCAGCTCCAGCGGGGCGCCGTCGCAGGATGTGAGGTCCAGGGACTCGCCGGCCAGGGCGTCCGCCGTGGTGCCGGTGATCCGCACGGGGACGGCCTCGCCGTCGGCGGTCAGCAGGTCGTCCCGGCACCCGGAGTCGAAGCGGTCGGGCGGAGCGGCGACGTCCAGGCCCTCGATGCCCCACTCGCTGATGCCCACCGGCATCACCACCGGGGCCTGGGAGAGCCAGTCGTTGGTGCGCACCTCGCGCGTGTCGTCGATGTGGATCTCGATGTGGCGCCCGGTCACCGGGGCGGGGAGATCCACGCGGACTGCGGTGGTGGCGTCCTTCTCGTCCTCGTCGGCCAGCGGAGGCACGTCGACGGTGCCCGCCGGCTTCCCGTCGGCCACGATCCGCAGCCGGGTGGGGACGGTGTGGCGGCCGTCGGTGACCAACCGCAGGTCCATGTGGTCGAAGGTGACGGGCTCGGCCCGGCGGTACGACGCCCATTCCTGCTCCTGGCCGAGGTAGCCGGGGCTCCAGTGGGTGGTGGGATCGCCGTCGATGGCGGCGGTGGCCCCGGCGGTGATGTCGCCGGGGAGGCGGCGGGACGCCGTGGCCTCCACGCCCCCGTCGGCCACGGAGGGGAGCCCCACCAGGGAGTCGATCAGGGCCCCCGAGGCCAAGGCCGACAGGCGGACGGTGCCGGCCACGGCGAAGGCCCGGGCCGTGGGCAGGTCGACCTGCCGGACCATCGTCACCTCCTCGTCGGAGCGCAGGGCCACCGACGGCCGGGTGCGCATCCGGGTGAGGACGAGGGCCAGGGGATGGTCGAGCGACGCCTCGCCCAGGGCGTCGAGGAGGTCGACGGGGAGGCGGATGATCTCGTCGAGGCGCACGTCGCCGTGGCCCAGGCGCACGTCGGAGAACCCGACGCCGCTGAGGTCGGTGTAGGTGTCGCGCTGGCCCGGGTCGGTGGAGCGGACCTCGATGGTCACCGAGTCGAAGGAGCGCCGAGGGAACGTGACCCACTGGCCCTCGGGCGTGCGGGACTCCGCCCCCAGGGTGGCGTCGACGGTGCTGCCGTCGTCGAAGCGGAGGCGGACGTCCTCGATCCAGCGGTTCTGGATGCCCCGGGTGGCCTGCACCAGGCGGATCCGGTCGGTCGTGCGGGGCGCGTCGTAGTCGAGGACGAGGCGCTCGCCCACGGCCGACGAGAAGGCCGACACATACCAGGCGGTGCGGGGATCGTCGTCGACGGCCCCGGCCGCCCGGTCCTCGGGGGTGAAGCTGACCTCGTTGCCGTAGCCCGTGGCCCGGGCGGTCACGCCCCCGGCGTGGATGGCCACCGTCTGACTGTCGGAGCCGGCCCCGGGGAACACGGGGAGGCGGTTGTCGCTGGGGTCGTCCTCCAACGGCTCCTCCCCGGCGCTCTCGGTGTAGCCGTCCGTCTCGTGGACCGTGCCCCACCGCCGCCCGGCCCGGCGGTTGGTGTCAGTGACGACGAGGGGCGCCTCGGGCGGGGCGGCGTCGCGCAGGGCCTCGGCGCCGCCCCCGCCCTCGGCGGCGAAGGAGGCGGCGTAGCGCAGCAGCTCGTCCCCATCGATGAGCCCGGCGGCGGCGGCGGCGAGGATGCCCTCGGCGTTGCCGGCCAGGAGCACCGTGGTCGACGCCGGCTTGGCCGCCACCATGGCCGGGTCGCCGGTGACCGGGAAGATGGCCACCTTGGGGGGGTTGGGCAGGTCGGGATCGGACCCCAGCTCCAGCTCGTCCTCGAGGGGGAGTCGGGGGTCGGGCACGTTGGGGTCGTCACCGCCGTAACCGGTCACCGAGCCCAGTCCGGGCGCCGCCTCCAGCAGGGCGTAGGCCTGGCGGGGCCGGAGCAGGCTGTAGCGCTCGTAGGACAGGTCGGCCCGGAGGACGATGTCGCCCACGCCCATCAGGCGGGCCACCGGCACCAGGGCGCCGGGGTCGAGGACGGCCTCCTGCATCTGGCGGTCGAGGGCGTTGAGCAGCTCGGCCGAGGCCGGGGTCCCGTAGGGGATGAGCTCGCGGGCGACGTAGGGCCGGTCGATGAGCCCGGGGGTGATGGGGTCGACGGTGTTGCCCCAGCGGTA
>CAZXRA010000022.1:0-4652 GCA_964643485.1 uncultured Iamiaceae bacterium
CGCAAACCCAGACCCGGCCGGCGAGGACGGTGCCCGACCACCTCTACCGCCTCGAGAACGCCCGGCCCGAAACCCCGTCCCTGGTCGCCGTCTTCAGCACGGCCACCTGCCTGGCCTGCCGGGCCACGTGGGAGAAGGTCCGCCCCCTGGAGAGCGAGAGCGTGGCCGTGCAGGAGCTGGAGGCGGTGGCCGACGCCGACGTGCACGCCCGCTACCGGGTCGATGCCGTGCCCCTCGTCGTGGTGGCCGGCCCCGACGGCACCGTCCGGGCCAGCTTCCTCGGCGAGCCGCCCACGGCCGACCTGTGGGCCGCCGTCGCCGAGGCCCGCGACGCCTGACCCCCGCTCTCCCGTTCGTCAGTCGACGGGGGTGGACTCCCGGGGGGCGGGAGCGTCCTCCCGGCCCATGCGCACCAGGCGCTCGACGGTGGCCCCGTCGACGGTCTCGTGCTCCAGCAGCGAGCGGGCCACCATGTTGAGGCCGGCCCGGTTCTCGGTGAGGACGGTGCGGCAGCGCTCCTCGGCCTCGCGCAGGATGCGCTCCACCTCGGCGTCGATGGTGCCGGCGGTGGTGCCGGCGAAGCTGTCGCGGGAACCCATGAGATCCTCACCCAGGAAGACCTGGCCGTGGCTGCCCCAGGCCTGGGGCCCGATCCGGGGGCTCATGCCCCACTCGGTGACCATGCGCCGGGCCCGGTTGGTGCTGACCTCGAGGTCGTTGCCGGCCCCGGTGGTCATCACCCCGAAGACGAGCTGCTCGGCCACCCGCCCCCCCATGGCCACCACGATGGAGTCCTCCAGGTAGTGCTGGCTGTAGCTGTGACGGTCCTCGACGGGGAGCTGCTGGGTGACGCCCAGGGCCATGCCGATGGGGAGGATGGTCACCTTGTGGAGGGGGTCGGCGTGCTCCAGCACCACGGCGCACACGGCGTGGCCGGCCTCGTGGTAGGCGGTGAGTTCCTTCTCGGAGTCGGACAGGGCCATGGACTCGCGGCGGGCGCCCATCAGCACCCGGTCGCGGGCGTACTCGAAGTCCTCGTTGCCGATCTCCTGGCGACCCTGGCGCACGGCGTGGAGGGCGGCCTCGTTGACCAGGTTGGACAGCTCGGCGCCGCTCATGCCCGGCGTGCCCCGGGACACGACGTTGAGGTCGAGGTCGGGGGCGAGGCGCTTGCCCTTGGTGTGCACGCCCAGGATGGCCATGCGCTCGGTCTGCTCGGGCAGGGGCACCACGACCTGGCGGTCGAAGCGGCCCGGGCGGAGCAGGGCCGGGTCGAGGATGTCGGGCCGGTTGGTGGCGGCCATCATCACGATGCCCTCGGTGGCCTCGAAGCCGTCCATCTCGGAGAGCATCTGGTTGAGGGTCTGCTCTCGCTCGTCGTGGCCGCCGCCCAGGCCCGCCCCCCGCTTGCGGCCGAGGGAGTCGATCTCGTCGATGAAGATGATGGCCCGACCCAGCTTGCGGGCCGACTGGAACAGGTCACGCACCCGGCTGGCCCCGACGCCCACGAACATCTCCATGAAGTCGGAGCCCGACACGGAGAGGAAGGGCACGCCGGCCTCGCCGGCCACGGCCCGGGCGATGAGGGTCTTGCCCGTGCCCGGGGGGCCCACGAGCAGGATGCCCTTGGGGATGCGGGCCCCGATCTGGCCGAACTTCTCCGGGTGCTTGAGGAAGTCGACGACCTCGGTGATCTCGGACTTGACCCCCTCGTAGCCGGCCACGTCGGCGAAGGTCGTGCCCGGGCGCTCGGTGGTGTAGGTCTTGGCCCGGCTTCGGCCGATGGACATGATGTTGCCCATCTGGCCCTGGGCCCGGCGGTTGAGCAGCCACAGCAGGCCGCCGAAGAAGGCGAAGACGATGAGCATCGGGAGCCAGGTCTCGAGGAACCCGGGACCCGGCGTCTTGGGCTTCAGCTCGACGTCGTGCTCCTCGGCCACGGCGATGAGGTTCTGGGGGGCCTCACGGAAGCCGGTGGTGGTGAAGTCCTTGCCGTCCTTGTAGGTGCCCTCGATCTTGGCCGTGCCGTTGTCGAACTCGATCGACTCGACCTTGCCGTCGTTCATCTGGTCGAGGAAGCGGGAGTAGGAGATCTCCGTGCCCGTGCCGCCACCGGACGTGATGGCCAGGGCCAGGACGCCGATGAAGGCCGCGGCCAGGACGTAGAGGGACCACTTGGGCCAGCCTGGCTCGGATCGGCCCGATCCCCGGCCGCCAGGGCCATCGGGGGAGCGTTCCGGCGGGGGAGGAGGGGACTGCGGACCCTGCTGGGACATGCCGACATGGTAGGGGGCTCCGGCATGCTCGCGGCCATCGCCGGAGCGGGCATCGGGGAGCGGTACCCTCTCGCCCATGCCTCGGCGCTGTGCCCGTCCCGACTGCCACGACCTGGCGGCCACGACCCTCTCCTACGAGTACGGCACGTCCACGGTGTGGATCACGAACCTCAGCGGCGAGGCCCATCCCATGACCCACGACCTGTGCCCCCGGCACGCCGACCGCATGTCGGTGCCGGTGGGGTGGCAGCTCCGCGACCGCCGCGACGTGGTGCCCCTCCCGCTCTTCGGTGAGAACGCCCTCGCCAGCTGACCGCCCGCCCCCCCGCTGGGGGCTGGGTGAGGTTGCGCTGGCCGCCCTGGCCACGCTGGCCATCAACGTCCTGCTGGGCGGGATCATCCTGGCCATCGCCGGCGTGGAGGACCCCGACGACGCCTCCCTGGCCGTCATCGCCCTCCTCCAGGCCACCCTGTGGGTGGGCATGGTGGGGGCGATCCTCCTCCTGGTCCGGGCCCGGGGAGGTGGCGTCGCCGAGGAGCTGGGCCTGCGCTTCCGGCCCCTCGACGTCCCCCTCGGCATCGCCCTCGGCGTGGCCTGCCAGCTCCTCCTCGTCCCCCTGGTCTCGAACCCGTGGACCGCCCTCCTGGGCGAGGACGGCGCCAAGCTGCGGGAGCCGGCCTGCCGCCTGGCCGAGAAGGCCGACGATCCCGTGGGCGTGATCCTCCTCGTCCTGATCACCGTCATCGGTGCCCCGATCGTGGAGGAGCTGTTCTTCCGGGGCTTCGTCCAGCGGGCGGCGGTGGCCCAGCTGGGCCGGTGGCCGGGGCTGCTGCTCACGGCCGGGATCTTCGGGCTGGTCCACTTCCAGCTCCTGCAGTTCCCCGCCCTGGTCGCCTTCGGCCTGGTCCTGGGCCTGCTGGCCGACCGGACAGGGCGCCTGGGACCGAGCATCCTGGCCCACGTGGCCTTCAACGCGACGACGGTGACCGCCCTGTTGCTCCTGTCCCCGGACTCCGAGTGCGCGTCGGCCCTGGGCGTGCTGCTGCCGTGAGGAACCGGTGGGAGGACGTCTCCTGGGAGACGGTGGCCACGGCGCTGGTGGTCGCCGGCTGCGTGGCCTTCGTGTTCGTGAGCCTCGACCCCCGGCTGATCTTCACCGAGAACACGCCCACCGGCGGCGACATGGGCTCGCACGTGTGGGGCCCCATGACCCTCCTGCGCGAGATCCTGCCCCACGGCCGGCTCACCGGGTGGAGCCCGGACTGGTACGCCGGCTTCCCCGCCTTCCAGTTCTACATGGTCGTCCCCATGCTGGCGATCGTGGTGCTGCACGTCGGGGTGCGGTCGCCGCTGCTCCTCCTCTCCCTCCCCGCCGCCCTGGCCCTGCTGCCCCTGGGGTGGCTGGTCCGACGGCTGCACCGCTATCGGTGGGCCCTGTTCGGGGTGGGGGCCTTCCTCACCCTGTTGGTGCTGCCCGTCCCCTACGGGGTGGCCTTCAAGCTGGTGGCGGTGTCGGGCCTGCTCGGGCTGCCCGTCGCCGCCTGGACCCTGGGGCGCATGGCCGGCGCCCCGTTCCCCGTGCCCCCCGCCCTGGCCCTGGGATCGCTGTTCTTCCTCTACAACCTGGAGCCCGCCCTCAACGGGGGCACCGGCAACATCATCGGGGGCAACCTCACCTCGACCATGGCCGGGGAGTTCTCCTTCTCCATCAGCCTCACCATCGGGGTGCTCTACCTGGCGTGCCTGATCCGGGGGCTGCGCACCGGGCGGGGCCGGGCCACGACGGCCGTCCTGCTGGCCCTGTGCGGCCTGTGCCACATCATCCCCGCCTTCTACATGCTCGTGGCCACGGCCCTGGCCCTGGTCGTGTGGCCGGGGCGGGCCCGCCTGCGCTGGTTCCTGCCCATCGGCCCCGTCGCCGGGATGCTGGCCGCCTTCTGGGTGCTGCCCTTCGCCACCCGCCACGCCTACGTCAACGACATGGGCTGGGAGCCGCTGCCCCACCTCAACGCCGATCCCCACCAGGACCTGTCGTCGTACCTCCGGCCTGACGCCCTGACCTGGCCCCTTCTCATCGCGGCCGGGGCCTTCGTCGTCGGCATCGTCCTCCGCCAGCGCCTGGCCTACGTGCTCGGTGGGCTGATGGCTGCCGGCGCCGCCGGGTTCGTCTGGATCCCCGACGGCCGCCTGTGGAACGCCCGGGTCCTGCCCCTCTACTACCTGGCCATGTTCCTGCTGGCCGCCCTGGGGGTGGCCGAGGTGCTGCGGGCTGTGGCGGTGATCGTGTCCCCCGATCCCTACTGGCCGACGCCGTGGGTCGGTGTGGGCGCCACCCTGCCCGCCCTGGCCATCGTGTTCGTGTTCCTCGGGGGCCC
>CAZXRA010000023.1:0-10738 GCA_964643485.1 uncultured Iamiaceae bacterium
CGACCTGTACGTGATGACCCACGAGCACCTCGACCACACCAAGGGCCTCCTCGAGGCGAAGGACCGGGGCGTCCACCTCACCGCCGAATGGGCGTGGCTGACCCGCTCCGCCGCCCCCGACTACTACGACCAGTTCCCGGACGCCCAGAGGAAGCGGCTGGCGCTCCTCGGGCTCTACCTCGACGCCCTGGCGCTCCAGGCCGCCGACCCCGACCCGCTGACGGCATTCATGCTGGAGAACAACAGCGCTCTGCTCGGCGTCGGCGGGAGGGGCCGCCGCAAGACGGCCGCCTACGTCGACCACATCCGCACGATCGCGCCGCCCGAGCATGTCACCTACGTCGCCCGTCAGACCGACGTCGAGGGCCGCCACCCCTTCACCGAGGCCACGCTCCGGGTCCTCGCCCCCGAGGAGGACACCAGCGACTACTACGGCCGCTACGTCCCACCCCGGGCCTTCGGGGCCACCGCGGCCGGGGCGGGGGACAGGCACTCGACCACTCCGAGGCCGAAGCCGTCCGAGCTCGTCCCCCCGCCCGGGGTCGACTCAGGGGCGTTCTTCGACCTGCTCCGCAGCCGCGACCAGGGCATCCGGCAGGGGCTGTTCGAGATCGACAAGGCGGCCAACAACACCAGCCTGGTCCTGGAGCTGACGTGGAGGGGCTGGGTCCTCCTCTTCGCCGGCGACGCCGAGGTCAGGAGCTGGCAGACGATGGCCGACAAAGAGATGCTCGGCCCGGTCCACCTGGTGAAGGTCTCGCACCACGGGAGCCACAACGGGACCCGCGACGAGGCGCTCGCCGTCCTGCTCCCCGACCCCGTCGACGCCGACGGCCGCGCCCGACACGCGATCGTCTCCACCCACGACGGCGACTGGCCGACCGTCCCCGACGGCCCGACGCTCGGCAGCTACACGGCGCGCTGCACGCTCCACGACACGCGGGACGTCGAGCCCGGCGCGGCCATCGAGCTGCGGTTTCCTGCATGACGGAGCGCAACCTGCGGCCCGCCAGCCCTGTTGCAGCGGGCGTTCGAGCTCGACGCTTCGACACCCCTGGACCACCCGAGGCCGCCTGAGCTGCGGGTCGTCGGCACCTGTCGGCACTTCGCCGTCCTGGCCACCGCCTTCCTGCGATTGGACCTCTCGTCGCAATGGTCCCAGCTCCAGTTCTCACATTCCGCCTATGGGCATGGGATCGGGACCGAACATGCCGATCACCATCCACCCCTGCTCGACGTCGTTGAAGACCATGGTGAGGTCGAGCCACCAGCCCTTCGGATCGGTCGACGAGAAGGCGCAGTTGCGAGTGTCCCGCGTCTCACCGGCGATGCTGTGCTCCGAGCACCCCCGGAGCTCGAAGCGCTGAGCTGCGGGCGCGGCCAGGGCTTCTTCGACCACGGGGTGGCCATACGCGGCGACGGCCCCGGAGAGCTTCCACATGCCATAGGCATCGCCGGCCTGCCACGCGGCTTCGAACGAAGTTGCGCTCTCCTCCACATCCTTCGGGAAACGCGGAGGAAGGGTGTGCGCCTCGGTCTCGGGGGGGCGGCACCCGCCAACGGGCACGGCCACGTCGATCGTCTCGTCGACGAGGATGGCAGAGCGCTGCCGGACAGGCTCCAGCGATCCGTCGATGATCTCGTAGACCGTCTCCACGTCGAGCAGACGATCGGTCAGGCCCACGGCCGAGATCTCGGCCTGGACAACGAGGGGATCGCCCTCCGCCCGCTGGACGCAGAAGACGTTGCTTCCGTGACGAACCGCCAGGCCCGAGCTGAGGACATCGGACCGGTCCAGAAGCTGGAGGTCGCCCTCATCGACGACCACCGCGACGTAGCCGACGCTGCTCGCCCCAACGGATGTGGCCACGTAGAGCAGCCAACGGGAGTCGCCAGTGAGCCGGACCGGATCTCGAAAGGGCGCGTCCAACCTGACGGGGAGCACCGAACGGGCGATGATGACGATGTCCGCTCGCGACGCGTCCTGGTCGACATCGCTCGTGAGCACGAGCTGCAGGTCGACCTTGTCGTCGCCCGTGCCCCGCTCGATCAGGTTGAGCTCGTCCTGCCGGCCGTCGCCGTCGAAGTCCATCCGCAGGGCCTGGTGGCATTCCGGATGTCCCCCCGAGCCCCCGGAGACGCACTCCGTCCCGCCGTGGGGGCGGGCGGCGATGACGGCGATCACCGCGGCAATGACGATGCTGACGACCAGCAGCAGCGAGAACCTGAAGAGGCGTGACGTCGGCACGGTAGCGTCCAAGGATGAAGTGGGTGAGGGGCCTGGCGGGACTGGCGATGCTAGGACTGATCTGGCGGCTGGTGTCACATCGTCACCCGCGGGACGGGTGCACGCCGTCGGCGGTGAGCTCTGCCGCCCGGGCCCAGAACGACAGCGTCTCGGAGCCAGTGCCTCCGGAGCGGGCCTTGCGATCGGCGGCAACCGTCCTGGTCGGACTCCAGGGCATCGTGGTCGCCGTCTTCATCGCAGCCCCTGCAGAGCTGGTTGCAGAGGCGGACCGGGGCCTCTTCATCATCGAGATGCTGGCGTTGTCCTGCGGCACCATCGTGCCCGTCTTCGCCCTTTCGCTGCAGATGTTCCGGCAGTCGGCGGAGGAATGGCGACGGATCGTCGCCGGCTCCTCGACGGTGTGGTTGTTCGCCGTCCTGATCGCGACCGTGCTCGCCGTGGTGGTGTACTTCGCCGCCGTCTACTGGGCCATGAGCGTGCGTGAGCCGTCGTCGTTCACTCTGGACGGGGTCATCTCGAAGCAGCAAGCCACCTACCTGGCTGCCACCACCTTGGCGACGTTGGGTCCGGGTGACGTGGGACCGGCGACCGACAACGTTCGATCGGTGATCGTGGGCCAGCTCTTCGTTCAGTTCGTGGTTCTGTCGGTGCTGGTGTCGCGGCTTCTCGACAGCTCGCGGCCGTCGGCCCACCCGCACGGCACTCACCGACGCGAGGTCTCCAACCAGGGTTCATGACCCCAGTAGGTGGGTGACCCGGTACCGCTCGTCACCGCTAGGGTCCCGGCCCGACGAGCCTCTTCCTGTCGGCCCCGGGATGTTCCCGAGCCGGAGGGGCCGTCCCCTGGGGAGGGGATCATGGGATACACCAACTCGGCCTTGGCGCGGATCCAGAACGACAGCGGGGTCTCGCTGAAGAGCGTCACGCTCCACCACCAGTACTCGGACGACCCCGACCAGGGGATGAACTGGCACGACGTGGCGCCGGGCGCGACGACGTCGACGATGACCGTCGGGTACAACACCGGCTTCATCCGCACGGGCCAGGACTACTGGTGGGTGCAGTACACCTTGCCCGACGGCTCCACCTGGGTCTCACCCGGCAAGTTGATGGAGACCCTGCACGGGGACGACGACGGCACCACCAAGACCTTCATCATCACCGGCTCCATCCTCACCAGCTTCCAGGGCAGCACGATGCAGCTGTCGATGGAGGCGGCGCCGAACTACAACTCGTGGGCCGCCATCGCCATCACCAACGACCTGCCCGTAGCGGCCAGCGTCGAGGTGACCCACGCCTACTCCGACGACTCGCCCTACCAGCACCGGTTCCCGCCCGTGCCCGCCGAAACCACCAGCGCCGACGTCTTCATCGTCTACTTCAACACCGGCTTCATCCGCACCGGGAGCGACCACTGGAACGTCTCGGTCCAGCTCGACATCCCCCCCTACGACAACGCCCCCGCATCGGCCTTCGCCGCCTTCACCAACGCCACCAGCAACAAGGGCTGCATGCTCGAGGCCTCGGACAACGGGAAGGTCCACGTGTTCAGCCTCTACGGCAACGGGGTGTCCCTCGGCATCGAGAGTGGCGGCTGCACCGACGGCTGGGCCACCTGGAACGGCTACAACGCGCTCGGCTTCGTGAACGTGAAGAACGCCTTCCCCCAGGCGATCTCCACCCTGGTGCTGACGCACCAGTACTCCGACGACACAACCTGGCGCCAGACCCGGGGCCTCATCCCGGCCGACGGCACGTCGCCGTGGATGGTCGTCGAGTTCAACATCGGCCTTCTCCGCACCGGGCTCGACTACTGGAACGTCTACGTCTATTGCGAGGACGGCACCTGGTACCAGAACGCCACGTCGAACAAGGAGTGCATGCTGAGCAGCGAGGATGCCGTCACGCCCTCGACGTTCACGGTCTCCGGCACGACGTTCTCGTTGAGCATGAACTCCGGGTCGTGCACCGACTCGATGGACAGCAAGGGGACGTTCTCCCCGGCCGCCGGGCGGGACGTGAACAAGCCCTACAACCAGAACGCCTTCATCGGCAGCCACAACGCCTACGCCAACTTCGCCGACGGCTTCTGGTACGCCCAGCAGACCGGCTCCATCGCCACTCAGCTCGGACAGGGCGCCACCACCCTGCTCCTCGACATCTGGTACGACGACGGCGACATCTACCTCGAGCACGCGAATCTCGGGATCCTCCAGCCCTTCGTGGCCAACCAGAAGCTCTCCGACGCCCTCCGGGCCGTCAGCGACTACCTCGCCCTCCAGTCGCGGGATCCCGTGACCATCATCTTCGAGGACAGCGTCGACGCCGCCCACCAGGACCTGATCAAGCAGGCCTTCGTCACCAGCGGCACCTGGAACAGGGTCTTCAACCCCACGGCCTACGGCGTCGCCACCCGGGGCTGGCCCACCCTCGCCCAGCTCTTCGCCCTCGGCCAGCCCATCGTGGTGATGACCTCGAACAGGAACAGCCCTGATTTCGCGTACCAGTGGGCCTGCATGAGCGAGAACGTGTACGGCGACGCCAGCCTCGACCAGTCGACCTGGCTCGACCACCGCTCGGAGTCACAGCCCCTCGACCAGCTCCCCCTGTGCGCCCTCAACCACTTCCCGACCTGGTCGGTCAGCGACTTCACACTCACCCAGTGGATCGCCCGGGCCAACACCGACAACGCCACCGATCTGCTGAAGGCCATGGTCGACGCCTGCAACACCCGTTGGCACCGCTACCCGAACTACATCAACGCCGACTTCTGGGAGGTGCCGGACGGAGGCCTGGTCGAAGCGATCACCTACCTCAACCAGAAGCTCCAGGGCACCAGCACCGACGTGCTCCGGTTCCAGCACGGCCAGGCCATCCTCACCGACATTGATCACGAGTGATCGCCGACGACTGGCACCGCGCCACCCACTGGGTCGACCGGCACCGCACCCGGATCTGCCCACCGCTCGACGGAGGACGACCCGGGCGGCCCGTCCACCAGCTCCACGATGCCGTCAACCTCACCCTCGTCGTCTCGACGGTGCTGTCGCTCACCGCCTCCGGCGACGCCGTCGTGCGCCCCTGGCTCCGGGCCGCCACCGGCGAGCTGGTCCGCTACTTCCGCAGCGTCGAGCCGCTGCTCCGGCGCCCCGGCGGGGCGAGCGCGCCCGACGAGCTGGCCACCGTCCCGCTCTTCCTGCTCGAGGAGGTGACCGGTGCGCGCTTCGAGCTCACCGACGAGGTGCGCCGTCGACTGCCCCCGGCCACCGGCCCGGCAGGGCACGATCACCTCCTGCTCGCCGCCCTCGCCGGGAGCCCCGACGCCGCGACCCACCTCGCCGACCGCCTGGCCGTCACCCGGCGCGAGACGGCGGGGGGAGCGCGGAAGAGCCGGCTCTACGACCTGACCCACGAGATCCTCTACCTGCACCTGGTCGCCCCCGAGCGCATCCCGGCCGACGGCCTCACTGACCAGCTCGAGGCCCTCGTCGGGGTGACCATGCCGGCCGACGCCGACCTCGGCGCCGAACTGCTCGCCGCCTACTGGGCAGTCGGCGGGCCGGCGACCGACACCATCGCCGAGGCCGTCGCCCAGCTGCGGACGGCCGGCGACGCACTGTCGGAGCGGCACGACGACGGAGGATGCTCCGGATGCTCGTTCAAGGCCCAGGTCCACAACCGGCTCACCCTCGTCCTCGGCATCGGCGCCACCCTCGCCACTCAGGGCGAAGGACCCGATCGGCAACCCCGCCAGACGGTCGCCGGATCCGCTACCGGCGCGTGAGGGTCAGATGGGTGACACCGCTCGGTGAGGAGACGGCCTCGATGTCGTAGCGCTCTTCGACACCCTCGACGCCGTCCCAGAGACGAACGCCGCGGCCGAGCAGGATCGGCACCTGCACGACGTGCAGGGTGTCGATGAGGTCGGCGGCGAGGAAGTCGCGGACGACGGTGGGGCCACCGCCGATGCGCACGTCGAGGTCGCCAGCCGCCTGCCGGGCGAGATCGAGCGCCTCCTGCGGGGTGGCGTCGACGAAGTGGAACACGGTGCCGCCCTCCATCTCGATCGACGGGCGCGGGTGGTGCGTGAGCACGAACACCGGCGTGTGGAACGGCGGGTTCGGCCCCCACCAGCCCCGCCACTCGTCGTCGGTGCCGACATCGGTCCACGGGCCGGTCTGGGTGCCGAACTTGCCCCGGCCCATGATCTCGGCCCCGAAGCCGAGGCCGTGGCGTTCGGCGAAGGCGTGGTCGACACCCGTGGTGCCACCCGCCTCGCCCACCATCGAGCGCCAGAACCGAGTGGCGAACATCCACTCGTGCAGGCGCTCCCCGGCGTGACCGAACGGGGCCTCGACCGTGATGCCGTCGCCGGTCCCGAACCCATCCAAGGAGATCGAGAAGTTGTGGACACGAACCTGAGACATGGCTGCCTCCCGAGTCGAAGTGGTTGCGACCTGCAACGGGTAGGGGCCAAAACTCTCACGTCCCGTCTCCGACCATGGAGATGAGTCAAGCGGTGGCGTCGTTCTCTGCTGGGGCGCGCCGGAGCGGCCCTGGTGGGCTCGCTCTGCTGGGTTCGGGGTGGTGGTCCCGGTGGGTGCCCGCGTCAGGCGGCGGGTTGTCGCGCCGGGGACGGCGGAGTAGTCCAGGTCTTGTTGAAGGAGACCCAGCGCTTCTGGAGACGTTCGCCGGTGGGGCACGCATAGGCGGCCACGTCGGGCATCTCACCGGGGGCCGGGGCTCGGGGCTGTCCGGCCCGGTCGAGGACGAGGCCGTACTCGTTGGTGAAGACCAGCCCGTCGGGTCGGTCGGCGTTGCCGCTGATGCCCAGGAGCCCTTGGTGGTGCATCCGATGGTGGTGTCCGCAGAGGCAACACAGGTTCCAGGTGACGGTCTCACCGTCGTCTTCCCAGTGCACGATGTGATGCACCTGGAGCCACAAGGTCTGGTCACACCCGGGGACCCGGCAGCGATACCGGTCGCGCTTCTCGACCAGCCGGCGGATCCGCCGCGGCGGGGTGCGCTGAGCCCGGCTGGTGGTGACGGGGATGCCGTCGTCGGTCCAGACGACCTCGATGTCGCAATCACACAACAAGTAGCGCCGCAACCAGTCAGGCAGACCCGGCCCGCCGTGCATCTCAGCCCGCCACGCATCACCGGTCCCCGGCAACGGGCGTTCGAGATGCAGGTGCACGGCAGTGCGGGTGCCGGCCTCAGCGCCCTTGGCGCTGGTCCCCAGCGTCGAGTGGGCCATGCCCACCAGAGCATCAGCCCACCCGATCCGCGGCACACCGAGTTTGGCGTCGGTGCCCTTGGCCGGGCGGCCCTCGGCCTCGGCGGCTTCCTTGGCCCGGGCCCGAGCCACGTCATGAAGACGATCACGAGCAACCTTCAGGGCTTCCTCGACGACCTTGCCCTCATCACCAGGCAAACGGATCCGCCCCCACCACTGACCATCGTCATCAGACCCGAACGACACATGCCGCTCCGCCGCTTCCCTCTTCCGGATCGGGGTGTCGGTGTCAAAGCCGTACTCGCGCGTCGCGGTGACGATCTGACTCACGGTGGCGAACACCGCCAGCTCGCACACCGACACCTCGTGATCGGCTGGGGTGTAACGAGCGATCACCGCGGCCTGATCCAACGAGAGCCGCCCCTCCGACAACAGGCGCAACGTCGTCGGCAACTCCTCGGCCCGGGCAGCCAGACGCACCACCTGGCGAGCCGTCGTCCGCGACACCCCCGCCCGCCACATGAGCCACTGGACCGGCGTATGGATCCCCCACCCCTCCCACAACTTCCGGGCCAAGGCCTCGACCACCAGACCCACCAGAGCACCATCGGCGGCGTTGCGCACCCCAGCCGCTCCCGCCAGACGCCCTTCGAACGCCTCCAACACCTCGTCCTGCCGCCGAGTCACCTCGAACACATCCATGACCCCGAGTATGAGAGGGGGGTACGACATCGAGAACGTGACAGAACATGTCACCGGGTGTGGGTGCGGTGAGGGACCCAACACGGTCCGCCGAGGCGCCATACCCGCCCGTACCCGGAGGGAGAGGCTCACGACCGTCGGCTTTGCAGGACGGACGCGGCGAGGCCGGTCGCTCTGCCCCGGCAGGGACAGCGGAGACGACCAGCAGACCGCCGACGAACTGGTTGCGGGACGTGACCCGAGAAGGTCGCGTCCCGCGATCGGTTCGCGATGAGGCCGCTCAGTCTTCGGGGTTGGGGAAGTCCTGGGCTCGAGTGTCGAACTCGGTGCGGCCCATGAGTTGGGCGTAGAGGGCGGAGCGGTCGCCGGTGGTGCGCAGGTGGGTGATGCCGCTGGTGCGCTCGCCGGTGCTGGGGTTGCGGCTGAGGATCTCGTCGTAGGAGAGGGCGACGAGTCGGCCGAGGGGTTCGTTGAGGTTGGCGATGGTGAGGATCAACGCCCGCCGCGAGGTCCCGGCGTCGAGACGGCTGACCCAGTGGTCGAGGCCGCTCTGATCGGGGGCCCGGTTCAACAGTCGCTCGTAGACGCGGGTGACGAACCCGGTGTTCGTGGATCCGGCCTTGGACCAGAACTCGCCTGACGCGCCCAGGTCGGCGAGCAACGTGTCGTAGCGGCCGTTGGCTTGGAGGCGCTTGACCCAGAAGGCCCGACCGGCAGGGTCAGCGGCGCGTCCGAGCATGGTGTCGGAGGCGTCGTCGACGACCTTGCCGACCGCTTCAGGGGTGCGGGCGATAGCCCGAGCAAACGCTTCCGCTGTGGTGCCGTCGTCGAGTCGGTCGATCCAGTAGTCGTAGCCGGCCTGATCGGGGCAGCGGCCCAACAGCTCCATGTAGACGAGGCGGACGATGGCGCCGTTGCCATCCTCGGCAAACGCCGCGCACTCCGTCGCCACGAGGACGGCGAGTTCGACGGGTCGTCACCGATCTGGCCGAGCTCGGGCGCCGGCAGTCCCGTGACCGGATCAACCCGGACGAGCTCGATGGTGAACCGATAAGAGCCGACCGGGGTGCCGTTCAGAGCGGAGACGCGGACACGGCGGGTCACCTCGGACCCCGCGGGGATCGACCGACCGGTCAGGGGATCGATCCTCGCGAATCGTTGGCGGCCGCCGCCTCCGGTCGCCACCGGGGTCCATGTGCCGTTGTCCTCCTGGTACTCGACGCCATGTCCACCAGGCCGCCCGGGGCCACCATGGTGAGGGTGAGCCGTCCGTTGGGGATGTCGGATCCGAGGGGGCTGTTGGTGACCGTGACGTCGAACTCGGTCGGTGTCGCCGCCCCGATGCGCACGAACGTGGGCAGGTCCGCGGTGATGACCGGGTCGGCCGATATCCGGTAGGGGACGGTGTCGGATGTGGATCCGGCGAAGGGGGGTGTGCTGCGGTAGGCGGCGGTGAGGTCGAAGGTGCCGGCGGGGAGGTCGTCGGTGGTGAAGGTGGCGACGCCGTTGGCGTCGACGGCGCCGGTTCCGATGATGCGGTTGCCGTCGCGGAACTCGATGAGACCGGAGGGATGGCGTCGTTGGCGACGCCGTCGCAGTCGTCGGTGCCGATCCCGGCTGGGTCGCGGGTGACGGTGCCGGTGAAGGTCACATCGGTCCCGAACCGCGCCTCGTCGGCCGGTGCCACGTCGATGTCGGTGAGGGTGGGGCAGTCGGCCTTGGGCGGCAGGGTCAGATCACCCCCGAGGGTCATCGTCAAGGAGTGCCCTCCTCCGGCCAACAAGTCGTTGACGTTGTTGGCCACGACGCTCTCACACGTGGGTGTGACCGGCACCGCCGGCACGCTGAAGTCCGGGTCCCGCAACGTGACTCGCTTGGTGCTGGCGTTGTAGGGGGCGGTGGAGTCGAGGACCAGGTCGACCGGGCTCGTCTCACACACCGCCCCCAGGATCTTCGGGACACCGACCTCGATGTCGAGACGCACCGACATCGACGTCGAGAACCGGACGTTGCCGTCGGCGTCGATCACCCCGGTGCCCATGTCCGGGGACACCTGGGCGAGGGTGGCGTCGACGAACACCGGGAGACCCAAAGCGACGGTCTCGAACGAGATCACCGGCGTCGTCAGGTCGCCATTGGTCACCGCACCGGTCGGCGCCACACCATCCACGACGTCACCGGTGTCATGGTCACCAGAGATCGTCGTCGGCGTGGTCAAGGCATAGGACTCCGCCGCATCGCGGATCAGAAGAGACCCCTGGGTGAGGGCCAGTGCGAAGGGCTGCACGCCCGCGCTTCACCCCCTCCGGGAGCCCCGATTACGGCTGGGGGGGGAGAGCAAAGGCGATGGCAAGCACTGATGCCCGGGCCACCGCCAACACACTCAACACACGACGCAACAATATCTCTAGGGGTCCCCCCTGTCGAAGAACAACCAACAGCGATATCACCACAGCAACACCGCAGCCGTGATGGCATCACCCGACACCCTCCCAGACCAACCCTTGCTGAACATGCGCGATATGTCGCCGCCCGTCGATAGTGCACTGCCT
>CAZXRA010000024.1:0-28856 GCA_964643485.1 uncultured Iamiaceae bacterium
GTGGGGGCGGCCCTGGCCCTCAACGTGGTGGCCAGCCTGGCCCTCCAGGTCGGCCTGGGCCTGGGCCGCACCGGCGCTTGGAGCGCCCGCTTCCCCCTGCAGAACACGGTCCTCATCGCCGGCGTGCTCATCCTCCATCCCGTGGCCGGCGAGGACGGGGCGATCGTCGCCATCCTCATCTCCGCCGTGGCCGCCGCCGGCTTCGCCCTCGTCACCCTCAGGCCCGTCATCGCCGCGGACCAGCCGCCGGTCGGGGTGCCGCCCGGGGCCATCCGCTTCGGTGTGCTGCAGGCCGCCGGGGCCGCCCTGGCCCAGCTCACCCAGCGGGGCGGGGCGCTGGCCGTGGCCCTGCTGGCCGGCTCGGTGGTGCAGACGGGCTACGCCTCCCTCGCCATCGGGATCGCCCTCGGAGCCACCTACGCCGTCCTCCAGGCCTTCACCGTGTCGCTCCCCCACCTGGCCGAGCGACGGGGTGCCGAGGCCGAGGCGGTGCTCCGGCGCCTGGCCGGCGCCGTGCTGGCCGTCCTCGTGCCCGGCGCGGCGTTGGGGGCCGTCCTGCTCGACGCCGCCGTGCCCGCCGTCTTCGGCTCCGACTACGAGGGGGCCGTGGCCGCCTTCGGGCCCGCGCTCGCCGTCGTCGTCCTCGCCCCTCTCCACTCCCTCGCGGTGCAGGCCTCAGCCCTGCGCCTGCGGCCCGAGGCGGCCCTGGCCGGGGGGATCGCCTCCGCCGTGGTCTTCCTCGCCGTGAGCCTCGTCGCCGTGCCGGCGTGGGGGGCGTCGGGAGGCACCACGGCGGCGTTGGCCGGTGTCGCCGCTGGCGTAGCCGTCTCCCTCCTCCTGCTCCGCGGGGCCGCCGGCCGCATCCTTTCCGCCGCCTCCGCCGCCGGAGCGGCCACCGTCCTGGCTCTGGCTGCGCTGACATGACGACGTGCCCCCCGGTGACGGACGCCCCGGCCGTGATCGCACGCCCAGCCACGGACCCCGGCGTGACGGTTGGTCCGGCATGACTCTCGAGCCCGGAGCGAAGAGCGTCCCCACGGCGGCCGGGTCCCCGGGAGTCGCGGTGATCGTGCCCAGCCGCGACCGCCCCGGCCCGCTGGCCGCCTGCCTGAGGGCGCTCGAGGCCCAGACCGCGACCTCGTTCGAGATCGTGGTGGTGGACGACGCCTCGCGCGACGCCGCCGCTGTGGCCGCCGTGGTGGCCGCCTCCCCCCGGGCCCGGCTGGTGCGGGGCGAGGGGCGGGGCCCGGCCGCGGCCCGCAACCTCGGCGCCCGGTCCACCGACGCCACCGTGCTGTGCTTCACCGACGACGACTGCCGACCCGGTCCGGGATGGATCGCGGCCATGGCCGGTTGCTTCGCCGGCGGAGCCGAGGCCGTCGCCGGTCCCACCCGCAACGGGCGACCGGCCGACGTGGTGGCCGCCGCATCCCAGACCGTCACCAACCATCTGTCCGAGGCCTCCCTCGACGCCGACGGGCACCTCGGGTTCGCCCCCACCAGCAACGTGGCGTGCCGGGCCGAGGTGCACCGGGCCCTGCCCTTCGACGAAAGCTTCCCCCTGGCCGCCGGGGAGGACCGGGACTGGTGCAGTCGCCTGGCCGAGGCGGGCGTGGCCCTGGTCCACGAACCGTCGGCCTGGGTGGACCACCACCAGGACCTCACCCTGCGGAGCTTCTGGCGCCAGCAGGAGCGCTACGGCCGGGGCGCCCACCGCTGGCAGCAGGACCGTCCCCCTGGGGCCCGCCTGCAACCGGCTCGCTTCTACACCGACCTCCTGGGCAAGGCCTGGTCCCAGGGCCCTCGCACCGGGGCCCTGGTGATGCTGGCCCAGCTGGCCACCGCCACCGGCCTGGCCCGCGAGGCCCTCGCCTCCCGCCGCCCGCCGCCACGCCCACGGGAAGGGGCCGGGATGCTGAAGGGCCCGACCCCGCAGGACCGCGGGCCGATCAGCCGGTTCGCTCCAGGAGGGGGGCGCCGACCATGGCGCTGACGTCGGCCCCGGTGATGGCCGCGGCGGTGGCGGCCACGTCCTCCAGCCGGGGCGGGCGGGAGGGCTCGACCAGGCGGGACGCCCCCGGCACGATCAGGGCCCAGGCGTCGCCCTCGGTGTGGTTGCCGGACCGGCCGCTGCCCACGCCGTGGCGCAGCACCGTGCCGTAGCGGGGCGAACGCACACCCTCCAGCTTCGTGGTGGGCCGGTCGGTCCAACGCACGACGAGATCGGGCAGCAGGTACGAGCGCGACCGTCCGCCCCACCGCTCGGCCACCTTCTCCACCGACGCCACCGCGGGCTGGCCGTCGAGGTCGTGGAACGTGGCGATCCCCTCGGCGATCTCGTCCATCAGCGCATCGGCGTCGGCCGGGTCGACGATGCCGTCCCGCTCCCGGCCCCGCAGGTTGAGGCGGATGTAGCCCTGGTTCTCGGCCGGGTGGGCGAAGGCCCGGGTGGCGCTCCAGTCCACCCCCCGCATCTCCAGCCGGGACGTCAGGTCGAGGGCCGCCTTCTCGGGCAGGGCGTTGGCCACCTTGGCCCGCAGGCCGCTGGGCAGGGCGGCCCGTAACCGCCAGATCGAGCTGGGCGGGGCGGGCTCGGCCGTGGTGCCGTCGAGGATGGCCGTCAGCATCTCCGGCAGCAGGTCGGCCCGGCTGGTGTTGACCTCCATGCCCACCGGCGAGATCACCATCACGTCGGTGCCCGGGGGCAGGGCGGCGACGACCCGGCCGATGGCGGCGTCGACGGCGACGTACACGTCGTCGAGGGTCGAGCCCAGCACTCGCTCGGCGTCGGCGTCGAGGCCGGCGGCATCGATCTGGGACAGGTCCCAGAACTGGTGGCCGGCCACGTGGGCCGCGCAGAACGTCAGCCAGGCCAGGTCGAAGGGCTGCTCGGGCAGGAGCAGGGTGGCGGCGTCGGCCACCCGCCCGGGCGCGCCCAGGAGCCGGCGCCGCAGGCCCAACATCTCCCCCGCCGTGTGGCGACCGAACACCTCGTCCACCGGCTGGGGCGACCCGAACAACCGCTCCAGGCGCTGGTGGGTCTCCCCCGGCGCCGACCACTCCCGCAACACCACCCGGTCGTGGAGCTGCCACCCGCACACCAGGGCCCCCGGCGGCGCCTCCTGCGGGGCCCGGCTCTCATAGGGATCGACGGCCAGGGTGCGCGTGCCCCGGCGTCCCAGCCCCTCCCACACCGGGGGCGGCGCCTCGAAGTGGGCCATGTAGTGGACCCGCTGCTCCTCCGGCGCCCACTGGAAGGGATAGAAGAGGCCGTGGTCGGCCAGCTCCACCCCGCTGTAGAGGGTGTGCTGGGCCCCGGCCGCGAACACCGTCGCCGGCGCGTCGAGCTGGTGGTGCCGGCCCCGCTCCCGCAGCCTCGCCAGCGTGGGCAGCCGCCCCTCGGAGAGGAGACGGTCGAGCACCGAGGCACTGGCCGCGTCGAACTGGAGGATGGCGAGCACGGGGTTACCTCTCGGAGGGGACGGAGACAGGAACGGGGCGACCGGTGGCGGCGGCGACGCGGGCGGCATCGAGGACGGCCATGACGGCCAGCCCGTCGGCCGCCGTGCCCAGCTCGCCGTCGCCCCCTCCGGCCACGGCCCGGGCCACGGCGGCGAGCTGGCCGGCCAGCGACGTCACCAGCAGGTGGGGCCCCCCGCGGAGCCGGCCCCGCACGCCGGCCACCAGGCCACCCAGGCGATGCCGGGCCACGACGGCGCCCGCCGCGTCGCGCACCTCGAGCAGCTCGTGGTGGGGACGATCGGCCGCGACAGACAGCACGGCCCGGCCCCGATCGAGCGTCAGCTCCACCTCGGCCCGCTCCTGGTCGACCCGGGCCGAGCGCACCTCGACCACCTCGCCGCCGGTGACCCAGCGGGCCCAGTCGACGAGGTGGGGGCCCAGGTCGGCCAGGGCGTCGTCCTGGACGCCCACGGCACCCCAGCTCTGGCGCCGGTAGTGGATCTCCAGGCGCAGGTCGAGCTCCCCCTCGGCGGGGACGGCGGCCCGGGCCGCCCGGGCCCCGGGATCGAAGCGGCGGTTGAACCCCACCCACGGCGCCGGGGTGAGGGCCGCCAGCTCGGCCGCCCCGGCCGCGTCGGGCGCCGGGGGCTTCTCCACCAGGACGGCCGTCCCCCGCCCGGCGGCCCGGGTGGCGTCGGCCACGTGGAAGGGGGCCGGGCTGGCCAGCACCACGACGTCGACGTCGGACCCGTCCAGCAGGGCGGCGGCCCCGTCGTAGGCGGCAATGGCGCGGCCACCGGCCCGGCGGCCCAGGCGGGCCACCTCGTGGCGACGGACCGGATCGGGATCGGCCACCGCCACCAGCCGCACCTCCGGCAGGAGGGCCACGGCGGGCACGTAGCCCAGCTCGGCCAGGCGCCCGCACCCGACCAGGCCCAGGCGCACGGCCCCCTCGACGGGGACAGGGCTCACGGGGTCACCGGCCGCTCGGTCGCCGGAGCGGCGCGCCGGGCCCGGGACGCGCCGGCCGCCGTCACCACGGCCACGGCCACCCCGGCGGGGACGGCGACCAGGGAGACCAGGTGGTGGGCCCCGTGCAGGGCCACGCCGGCGACAGCAGGGAGGAACCCCTGGCGGCGCAGCAGCAGGGCGTAGAAGGTGCGGTTCAGGAGCAGAAGGGCCCCGAGGGCAACGGCCGAGGCGGCCACCTCGCCCAGGACCACGGCCCCCACGGCGACCGCACAGGCCAGGGCGCTCAGCCGGTGGCGCCAGCTCAGGTTCAGGGCCGACGACAGCCGCCGGCGCCGCACCTGGAGGGCGACCCACGGGATGCCCCTCCGGGCCAGGTCGGTCCACAGCATGGAGCGCAACGTCCACGCCTTGAGGTGGGTGCCCTGGATCGCCGGATCGAGGACGGTCCGGGCCCCCGACGCGGCCAGGCGATACCCCAGCTCGATGTCCTCGATCGACGGGTGGGGATAGCGCCCCTCGTCGAAGCCGCCCACGGCGAGGAAGGCATCGCGCCGCACCGCTCCCAGCCCGGTCCAGAACGTCTCGCTCGGCCCTCCGGCCTGGTGGTGGACGTGGTGGTGCAGCAGGTTGCGGAAGCGGGAGACGAGCCCGGGGGCGCCGGGATCGTCGTCGTAGGCGCCGTACACGGCATCGAGGTCGGCGTCGGCGGCGAAGGCCGCCCGGATGCGGGCGAAGGCGTCGGGGTGGACGACCACGTCGGCGTCCACGAACACGACGACGTCGCCGGTGGCCTGGGCCACCCCGGCGTTGCGGGCGCCGGCCGGCGACAGCCGATGCGGCTCCGTCACCACGATCACCTCGTCGGGCCCGTCGGCCGCCGTGGCCAGCGCCGCCCGGCAGCGCTCCAACGTCGGTGGCACGTCGGTAGCCGGCACGACGACGGACAGGGTCCCCACGGGGCCGGACTCTAGGGTGTTAGGCCTGCTTGAGAGCAAGCGGAGTCACTGGGAACGGACGACGGCGGCCGGACAGTCCACGGCGTAGACGGCCCACTCGACAGAACGGGCCAGCTCCACACCCCCAACGGCGGGGCCGGACAGGTGGCGATCGCCCCTTCCCCCGGCGGGGACGAGGGCCACCCGGGGCCCTCGCCGCGGCTCCCACCGCACCCGCGACAGCGGCACGTCCAGCTTCCAAGCCAGGGCCACGCGGGGGAAGTCCTCGGCATCGGCAGTGACCACGCCACAGGCCAGCATCACGTCCCGGCCGCCTACCTGCTCCAGGATCCGATCGGCGTCCCGGTCCACCTCGGCCCGCCGCACCGTGTCGTCGGCGGCCCGCACCGCCACCTGGGCCCGGGGCAGGGCGCAGGCCGCTAGCGCCACCACGACCACCGCCACGGCCCCGGCGCGCCATCGGCCGGTGGGAACGAGAGCGACGACCCGCACCGCCCCCACCGCGGCCAGCACGCTGATCACGGCCGCGGCCGGCAGGTAGAAGCGGCCGATGGCGGCGTAGCCCAGGGCGGTGGCCATGCCCACGACAAGGCCCACCCAGGCCAGCGCCCCCGCCGCCAGCACCGCTTCCGTCGCACACCTTGTGCGGAAGTACGTCCCCCGCACGTACTCCCGCACAAGGTTGGCGGGGGGAGAGGCGGGCACGGCGTCGCGCCGGGAGCGGAAGCGGGGCAGGACGACGAGCAAGACCGCCGTCGCGGCGAGGAGCCAGACGGGGAGGACGACGATGCCTGCCGCCCGGCGCAGGGCGGTGGGCAGGCGGTCGGTGTCGTCCACGTCGACCTGGGCGATGTCGGCGCCGTGCCACGGGTTGCCCGACCCCCACCAATCGCCGCCGAACCACAGCAGGGGGACGACGACGGACACCACGGCCACGAGCCAACGCAGGCCGGGCCGCCGCCACGCCACCCACAGGCCGTAGAGGGCGACGAAGGGCCAGGCCTCGGGCCGGTCGAGGGCCAGGGCGCCCCCCAGGGCCAGGGCCTGGCCGGGACGCCCGGCCAGGTGACGGTCGACGGCCAGGGCCAGCAGGGCGACGGTGAGCGGCGAGGTGTGGCCCTCCACCACCGTGCGCAGGTAGCGGGCCTCGGTGTCCGGCGTGACGAGCAAGAGGGCGGCGGCCAGCACCCCCGCCACCGGGCCGGCCAGCCGGCACGCCAACCGGCCCACCGCCACCAGGGCGAGGAGGCCGAAGGCCCGGGTGGCCACCACCCACGCCGTCTCGGCGTGGTCGCCGAACACCGACAGGACGGTCGTGATGGCCACGGGTAGCGGCTTCCACGATGGGCCGCCCGTGGTCACCAGGTCGAGGCGGCCCACCTCGCGGCCCCACACCAGCCAGGCCCACGGGTCGTAGCTGAGGGTGGCCGGCAGGGGCAGGGACGCCACCGCCACGGCCACGCACCCGGCCGCCACCGCCAGGGGGCGGGTTGCCGGATGGGTGCGCCAGGAGGAGGAGGTCAGACCGGCGCCCACTCGGCCGACGGGGAGGAGGATGAGGCCGAGGCCAAGGCGCTGACGGAGCCGACGACCCACACCCGGACCTCGTCGCCCGGGGCCCACCACGTCTCCCCGAGGCTGCGGCTCTGGATCACCCGGCCGCTCGCCAGCTCCACCCGCACGAGCTGGTCGTGCCCGAAGAAGGAGCGACCCAGGACCCGACCGTCGGCCGCCCCGGGCGGGGCGTCGTCGCCGTCGCGGCCGATCACCAGCGACTCGGGCCGGACCACGACCTCGACCGGGCCGCGCAGGTTGGCGTCGATCGGGAACCGCCCCAGCTCGCAGTCGACCGTCCCGTCGGCCGCAGTGCCCGGGACGACCTCGGCCGCCCCCAGGAACTCCGCCACCCACCGGGACGTGGGCCGGCCGTAGACCTCCTCGGGCGTCCCGGCCTGGGCCACCCGGCCGTCGCGCATGACCACCACCTGGTCGGCCAGGGAGAGGGCCTCTTGCTGGTCGTGGGTGACGAGCAGGGCGCTGGCGCCGGCGCCCCGCAAGATGGCCGCCACCTCCTCCCGCAGGGCCACGCGCAGGCCCGTGTCGAGCGAGGCGAAGGGTTCGTCGAGCAGCACCACCGCGGGCTCAGGGGCCAACGCCCGGGCCAGGGCCACCCGCTGGCGCTCCCCCCCGGAGAGCTCGTGGGGGAACGACCGGGCCCTGTCGGCCAGGCCCACCAGCTCCAGGCACTCCTCGACCCGCCCGGCAGCCGGCTTCCCGAAGGCCACGTTGCCCTCGACGGTGAGGTGGGGGAAGAGGGCGCCGTCCTGGAACACCATGCCCACCCGCCGGTCTTCGGGCTCCATCCACGCCCCGGCACCAGCCACCACCCGTCCTCCGATGGAGACGGTGCCGGCATCGGGCACCTCGAAGCCGGCGATGGTGCGCAGGAGGGTCGTCTTGCCCGAGCCGCTGGGCCCCAGGAGGGCGACGAGCTGCCCCCGGCCGATGGTGAGGTCGGCCCCGTCCACGGCCGCGACGCCCCGGAACGACTTGCGGATGGCGAGGGCCTCGATGGCAGGACCGGTCACAGGCCTCCGAACCTACTCACCCATCCACCGAACCGTCGGCTCGCCCAGCGCTCGGGGTTCGGCGAGCCTCATGCATACACTCGGCTCTCCCGTCACCATCCGGAGGGAGCGCCGTGCTCTCGAGCCTCATCCGTCGCCGCTGGCCGCTTCCCGTCCTGGCCCTCCTGGCCGTCGTCGCCATCGTGGCCACCGCCCTGGCCACCTCGGGCGACGAGGGCCGGACCCTCGTCGTCTACAACGGGCGCTCGCACTACGGCGACGAGCAGGTCTTCCGCGACTTCGAAGAGGCCACCGGCATCGACGTGGTCCTGCGGGGCGGTACCGCGCCCGAGCTGTACGAGCGGCTGCGGCGGGAGGGGGACGACACGCCGGCCGACGTGCTCATCACCACCGACCTGGCCAACCTGTGGCGGGCCGAGGAGCAGGGGCTGCTCCAGCCCGTGCGCTCCGACGCCCTCGAAGGGAACGTCCCGTCAGGCCTGCACGATCCGGACGGCCACTGGTGGGCCCTCAGCACCCGGGTGCGCATCCCCGTCGTCGCCACCGACCGCATCCCCGAGGGCGAGGTCACCAGCTACGAGGACCTGGGCGACCCCCGCTACAAGGGCCGCACCTGCCTGCGCACCTCCAACAGCGAGTACAACCAATCGCTCGTCGCCGACATGATCGCCAAGCGGGGCGAGGACGCCACCCGAGAGCTTCTCCAGTCCTGGATGGACAACGACCCCGAGATCATCAACTCCGACGGGGAGATGCTGGGCGCCATGGCTGGCGGGGAGTGCGACCTCGGCCTCAGCAACCACTACTACCTGGGCCGGCTCATCGAGGACGACCCCGACTTCCCCGTCGCCCCCGCCTGGCCGGCGCAGGACGGCGAGGGAGCCCACGCCAACGTGTCGGGCGCCGGGGTCGTCCGGTGGTCCGACGACGTCGACGCGGCGCGGCAGCTGATCGAGTACCTGACGTCGCCGCCAGCCCAGGAGCTGATCGTGGCCCGGAGCGAGCTCGCGGCCAACCCCGAGGTGCCCCCGGCCGGGCACATCCGCGACTGGGCCACCGTGGTGACCGATCCCATCGACGTGGAACGGGCCGGCCCCCTCCTCGACGAGGCCGTCGCCCTCATGCTGGAGGTCGGGTGGAATTGACGCGGCGCCTACCGTGACGGCACCCACCGACACCGCGTCTCGTCGGAGGCGACCGGGCTGGACCGTCCTCGGCGCCCTCATCGCCCTCGTCGTCGTGGGGCCTCTCGTCGCCCTTCCCGCCAGCTTCCTCGGCCAGGGCGAGGCCTTCGACCAGATCGCCGGCGCCCTCCTCCCCGAGGCCCTGCGCACCAGCGTGCTCCTCGCCCTGGGCGTCGGGGCCGGCACCCTCGCGGTGGGCGGGGGCCTGGCCCTGCTCGTGTCGTTCTGGGACTTCCCGGGCCGGCGCTGGCTCGACTGGGCCCTGGTGCTCCCCCTCGCCGTGCCCGGCTACGTCCTCGCCTTCGTGGTCCTGGGCCAGTACGACCTGGCCAACCCGTTGCAGTCCAACCTGTTTGGTGACGGGCTCCGCATCCCCGGCGTGCGCAGCCCCCTCGGCGCCGTCGGCGTGCTCACCGGCGTGCTCTACCCCTACGTGTACGTGCTGGGACGCAGCGCCTTCCTCGGCCAGTCCCGCCAGTCGCTGGAGGCGGCCCGGGGCCTGGGCCGCACCTACGGGCAGGCCGTGCGCCAGGTGGCGGTCCCCCTGGCCCGGCCCGCCCTCGCCGCCGGAGCCGCCCTCGCCGTGATGGAGGCCCTGGCCGACTTCGGCACCGTCAACCTCCTCGGCGTGCAGGCCCTCACCAGCGCCGTCTACCGAGTCTGGTACGGGGCCTTCGACCAGGCGGCCGCCCTCCAGCTCGCCACCGTGCTGGTGGGCCTGGTGCTCACCATGGTGAGCATCGAGCGCCTGCTGCGGGGCCGGGCCCGCTACCAGCAGGCCCTGAGCAGGGGCGACGCCGTGGCGCCCGTCCGGCTCCGGGGGTGGAAGGCGGCGGCCGCCACGGTCCCCGGCGTGGCCCTCCTGGCCGTCGTCTTCGTGATCCCCCTGGTGCAGCTCGTGGCCTGGTCGGCGGAGACCATCGCCGACGGGGCCGTCGCCCCCAACATCGGCGCCGCCGCCCGCAGCACCCTTCTGCTCGGCGCCATCACCGCTGCCGTCGCCGTGGCCACCGCCACCGTGGTGGTCTACGGGCAGCGCAGCCGCCCCTCACGAGTGGGACAGGCCCTGGCCCGGCTGGCCACCGTGGGCTACTCGGTGCCCGGCACCGTCGTGGCCGTCGCCGTGTACGTGCCGCTGGTGTGGGTCGACCGGCGCCTGATCGACCTGGCCGACTCCGTCCTCGGCCGGCACATCGACCTGCTCTTCACCGGCACGATCCTGGGCCTGGTGGTCGCCTACCTGGTGCGCTTCCACGCCCTCGCCTTCTTCTCGGTGGAGAGCCGCATGGGCCGGATCAGCCCCAGCCTCGACGACGCGGCCCGGGCCCTGGGGGCCGATCGCACCCGGGTGCTGACCGACGTGCACCTCCCCCTGCTCCGCCCGGGCCTGTTCACCGCCGCCCTGCTGGTGCTGGTCGAGGTGATGAAGGAGCTGCCGGCGACGGCCCTGCTCCGCCCGCTCGGGCAGGACACCCTCGCCATCACGGTGTGGGAGGCGACCAAGGACTCCCGCCTCGACACGGCTGCCCTCCCCGCCCTCCTGATCGTGGCCGTGGGGCTGATCCCCGTCGTCCTCCTCGTCCGCCTCATGCGGGACGAGGGCTGGTCCGGCGCCGCTGAACGTCTGTAGGACGACCACCTGGTTTGTCACGCCCCCCCGGGGGTGAGTGATCCGGCGCCCGGCGTGCCGGGAGGCCTCGTGACAGCGTTCGACGACCCCTCACCCGACTGCCCGCACCGCGACGGGACGGACTCGGGTAGCGGGATGCCCCTCCTGGTGGGGCTGGACGACGAGCGGGCCCTCGATCCGGCGCTCACCGGGGGGAAGGCGGCCGCCCTGGCCCGGGCCCGGCGGGCCGGCCTCGCCACCCTGCCCGGCGCCGTGCTGACCACCGAGGTGAGCCGACGCCACGACGCCGGGACACACCTCGGGCAGCTCCCCGGCCTCGCCGAGGTGCTCTCCGTCCTGGGCGGCGACGTGGGCCTCCTGGTCGTGCGCTCCTCCTCGGTGGCGGAGGACCAGACCGAGACGTCGGCCGCCGGGCAGTTCGCCTCGGTCCTCGACGTCGACGGGTACGCGGCCTTCGCCGCCGCCGTGACCGCCGTCCTCGCCTCGCGGCAGGACGCCGGGGCCGCCGATCGCCCCATCGCCGTGCTCGTGCAACCCCTCGTCGAGCCGGATCTGGCCGGCGTCGCCTTCGGCGTCGATCCCGTCTCCGGCCGGTCCGACCGGCGGGTCGTGACTGCGGTGCGAGGCCGTCCCTCCCCCCTCGTCAGCGGCGAGGTGGAGGGCAGCCGCTGGACCCTCGACCCCAAGGGAAAGGTCCACGACACCGACGTCCGCGACGGGGCCCACGCCTCCCGGGACGAGCTGCGGTCCGTCGTCGCCGTGGGCGAGCGCCTGGCCGAGGTCTTCGGCGGCCCGCAGGACATCGAGTGGGCCCTGGTCGGCGGGCGTCTCCTCGTCCTCCAGAGCCGCCCGGTCACCACCGTCGTCCGCGGCGTGCCGGCCGGTCCCGTGTTCGGGCCCGGGCCCGTCGCCGAGACCTTCCCCGAACCCCTCTCCGCCCTGGAGCAGGATCTGTGGGTACCGCCCCTGCGGGACGCCGTCCGCGACGCCCTGCGCATCTCGGGCACGGCGGCCGAGGGCGACCTGGCCAACCGGGAGCTGATCGTCACCGTCGGCGGCCGGGTGGCCATGGACCTCGAGATCACCGGCGAGGACGACGACGGCCGACCCCGGCGCCACCACGGCCTGGCCCCCAAGGTGCGGCGGTTGCGGTCGGCGTGGCGCATCGGCCGGCTCCGGGCCGCCCTGCCCGTCATCGCCGACGACCTCGCCGACCAGGTCGACGCCGACCTCACCGCCGTGCCCCCGCTGGAGCAGCTCTCGACCCGCCAGCTCGTCGCCCTCGTCGATCGGGGGCGCGACGCCCTGCACAGCCTCCACGCCCACGAGATCCTCATGGGCCTGGTCGCGGAGCCGTCCGCCTCGCCCTTCACCGGTGCCTCGGTGGCCCTCCGCGTGCTGGCCGAGGCCCGGGCCGACGGCGGATCCGACGAGGAGATCCTCCGGCGGGCGCCCGTCGTGCTCGCCCTGGTGCCGCCCCGGGTCGGGGCGCCGCTCACCCTGCCCTCTGAAGCCTCGACCACCGATCTCTCCTTCGATCCCCCGGCCGCCCCCGACGCCCAGGTGCGCCGGGAGGCCCTGCGGCTGCGGGTGCGCTGGGTGCAGGAGCTGGTGGGCCAGGCCGCGTGCGAGATCGGGCGCCGCCTGGCCCGCCGGGGCGCCCTGACCGAGACGGAGCAGGTCCGCCACCTCCGCCTCGACGAGCTGGCCGCCCTCGTCACCCGGCGGGCCGTCGTCGATCCCGACCTGCTCACCCGACGGGCCGACGGGATCGAGCACGCCACCCAGCCGCTCCCGGTCCGCTTCCAGCTCAGCGACCGGGGCCTGCCCGTCGCCGTCGAGGGACGGGGCCGGGGCGGCGGCACGGGCGCGGGCGGGGGCGAGGGCCGAGGCCCCGTCACCCACGACGCCGAGCACCCGCCCGACGGCTCGGTGCTCGTCGTGTCAACCCTCACGCCCGGAATCGGCCCCCAGCTCCCTCACCTCCGGGCCATCGTGTCGGAGACGGGGAGCGTCCTCTCCCACCTGGCCATCCTGGCCCGGGAGGCGGGGGTGGCCGTCGTCGTCGGGCACCACGGGGCGCAAGACGAGCTGCCCGCAGGCACGGTCGTGCACGTCGACGGCCAGACCGGCCGAGTCACCGTGGAGGAGACACCGTGAAGACCATCGCCTGGCTCGGGGGCCTCACCACGCTCGTCATGGCCGGCACCTACACCACCGTCTCCCTCGCCCGGTGGGAGTGGAACCGGGCCCTCTTCTTCGGACTGCTCTTCCTCGCCGCCGAAGTGGGCCTGGCCACCGCCCTCGTGCTCCATCGCCTGGCCCGGGTGGAGCGCTCGCTCGCCGACCTCCGTCCCGCCCCTCCCTCCTCGTCGGCCCCCGACGCCCTGCGGCGCACCCGGGGCCAGGCCGATCGCTTCCCGTGGCTGCGGGCCGACCCGGCCGAGGCCGTCACCCGGACCAACGTCTTCATCACCCTGGTCGTGGGGGGCGGCATCCTCCTGTCGGGCGGCGCCTGGGTGCTCGACAAGGTGGCGGCCCGCACCGTCGACCCAGGCCGGGAGCGGGAGCTGGGCCGCGAGCTGGAAGCCATCGGCTACCGCCCGGGCCTCCTGGTCGACGATGTCACCGCCCTGGCCCGCCCCCGCCCCGACCGCGACGACCCCCGGGTCCGCGCCTTCCTCCGGCAGGAGCCATGAGGGCCGCCCCGTTCCTCCGGGTGGGCGCCGTCGTCGTCGTTCTCGGCGGTGTCTACGTCCTGCGCGACGCCACGATGTCCACCCACTACGCGACCGGGCCCGACACCCGGCTGCGGGTCGTCATCGAGTCGTCGCACAACCGGTCGGAGCGGAGCTCCACCCTCGGGGAGCTCACCGAGGCCCACATGTCCCTGTGCGGGCTGGAGGTGAACGCCGAGCGGCAGGGCGAGGTGGAGCCCGTCGCCGGCCACGACGACCGGTTCGCCGTGGTGCTGCGACCCGCCCTCGACTCCAGCGACCGCAAGCAGTACCGGGGCTGCCTGGAGGACTGGGTCGTCGACCACCACCAGATACGGGTGCTGTCCATGACCGACATCGGCGTCGGCGGCGATCGGTGATCCTCCGGTGACGACGCTCGGCGATCCTCCGGTGAACCGCGCCCCGACCCCGCCTGTCGACCGGCCCGCCGTCGCCCTCCTGCACCGCGACCCGCCCCTCACCCCGACCCGCTTCTTCTTCCACCGCAAGATCGTCTTCGTCGTCACCGTGGGCACCGTCATCGGGCTGGCCGTCGCCGCCGCCCACGACAGCGGGTCGCTCCTCCTGCGCGTCGACCGCCCCGTGGCCGAGTGGGTGGCCCGGCACCGCACGACGACCCTCACCAACCTGTTCGACACGATGAGCCACTTCGGCGACAACATCATCGTCTTCGCCATAGGTGCCGTCCTCGCCGGCATCACCGCCCGGCGCTGTCCCTACCTGGCCGTGGCCCTCGTCGCCGCCGCCGCCTTCCGCCCCGCCGTCGAGTTCATCCTCAAGGCCCTCATCGACCGGCCCCGCCCCGACATCTCGCCCCTCGGCCACTTCGACGGCCCGTCGCACCCCAGCGGGCACCCGATGGCCGCCGCCGCGCTGTGGGGGTTGATGCCCGCCGTCGTCGCCCTCAACGTGCGCAGCCGGGTGATCTGGTGGGTCACGGTGGGCGTGTCGGGGGCCATCGTGACCATGGTCGCCGCGGCCCGCGTCTACAAGGGAGCGCACTACCTCACCGACGTGACCGCGTCCCTGGCGTGGGCCGGCCTCTACCTGATGTGCGTCCAGGGGACGTTCGACCGCTTCCACCACAACCGCGACTGCCGTCACCCGCAGCACGAGCTCCAGGGCGACATCTGACCGGTGACGCGCCTGAGGGCCACCCGGAGATGACCGGGTGGCCCTCAGGATCTGGGGGGGAACTGTGTTCAGGAGGCGGGAGCGTCACCACCCTCGTCGCCAGGGGGGAGGTCCGACGGCGGGATGTCGGCCGGCGCCAGCGGATCCCAGGCGCTCTCCCACTCGTTGTCCACGTCGGCGGTGGGATCCTCGCCCCGGGTCCACCACTTCGCCCGGTACCCGACGCCCCGGAGCTGCACCCGGTCGGCGGGCAGGTACGTCGCCTCGGGATCCCACTCGGGATAGGTGCCGTCAGGGATCGTCTCCCGGGTGGCCGACGCGGGCCGGTCGGTGGCGAGCACCGGGCCGAGGACGCGCCACGGCGAGTCCCACTCGTGTTCCACCGGGGCGTCGGGTTGAGCCGACACGTTCCACCACTTGGCCTCGTAGACCTGGCCGCGCCAGACGACCTTGGTGGCCACCTCGTACTCACGGCGGGGCCGCCACTCGTCGTAGGGGGCCGGACCCGAGGTCTCGAGAGCCCCCGCCCCTCGGCCGTTGTGCGGAGCGGCCTCCACGGCGGGCGCGCCGCCCGTGGCCCGGCCGTCACCGCCACCGAAGGTGCGCGAGAACTCGAGCACCTCCTGCTCCACTCCGCTGCACGTGTTGTTGGCGACGGTCGGGTCGACGTTGGCCCCACAGGCGATGTCCCGGTTGAGCGACCACATGGAGAACCGGAGGACACCCCGGTCGCTCGCCCGATCGACCAGCTTGCGGGCACCGTCGAGGTCCAACCGGTCGGCCGCGAAGTCGTTCTGACCGATCATGGGCGTGACCCCGATCTTGGCGTAGGAGGCGGCCACATCGAGGGTGCGTCCTGCTCGCAGGTACGCCGATCGCAGCTGACCGGCCGCGGCATCGACGGCGGACAGGGAGGCGTCCACGAAGTCCATCCCCGACGGGCGGGACTCGCCGAACTCCATGGTCATGATGTTCAGTCCGGTCAGGTCGACCTCGGCCCGCAACAGGCCGTCCACCACCTCGACGCCCGGCTGCTGCAGCCCGTCGGGGGCGACGGGCAGGGTGACCCACACGTCGAGCTCGCGCCCTTCCTCCTTCGCCTCGGACTGCACCTGGGCGATGGCCGTGGCCCGGCGAGCCGAGGCGGCGGAGTCGAGGCCGCCCACCTCGATGTCGAGGTCGATGGCCCGGAGCTCGTAGCGGTCCACCACCGAGCGGTAGGCGTCGGCCAGGGCCTCGGGATCGGTGCACGACGTGGCCAGCTCGTCGTTGGCCACGCCACCGAAGGACACGATGACGTCGCCGCCCCGCTGGCGATGCCGGACGATCCGACGGTCCATGTCGAGCTCCGACGCGGCGGCGTCGAGGTCGAAGCTGGCGCCCCAGGACGGGGTGCACGGCTCCTCCTTCGCGGCGACGACGAAGGACAGCACCACGTCCTCGTTGGGGTTGGCCGCCGGGTCCTGGAAGCTGAAGTAGGGGGGCAGGGTGACGTCCACGTAGGGGGCGAACCACCGGTTCGAGCCCTCGTGGCGCGCCTCCAGCGTCTGAATCGTCACCTTGGTGGAACCCAGGCCGGCGGCGGCGATGACCATGGCGGCCATCCCCATCCGCAGGACCGAGAGGCGACGGCCCTTGCCGTCGCTGATGGCGGGCGGCGCCACGGGAGTCGTGCTGTCCGCCGGAGCGGCCTCGGGAGTGGAGCCCATCGGGGTCTCGGACGTCGGGTCGGTCGGGGTCTCGGGATCGTTCTTGTCACTCTTCATCGGACGAGCTCCTGTTCTGCGGCGGCCAGATCGGCCAGGTCGGAAGGGGTGGGGTCGTCCCGCAGGTCGTGCTCGTCCACCAGGGACACCAGGACCGGTTCCGGGATCGAGGAGTCCTCGGCCGGTGCCGTGTCGGCCAGAGAGGCCTCGGCTGGGGTGACGGTGCGGTGCGGGGCTCGGGGCTTGGTGACCGAGCCCTGGTAGAGGACGGCCACCCAGTCGACGACGGGATCGAGGGTCGAGGTCTCGACGGTCGTCCGCTCCTTCTTGTAGAGGGCGGAGACGAAGCCGAGCCAGATGTCGACGAGCGAGTGACGCAGGCCGATGACGGCCAGGGTGGCCGGCAGGGTCAGGGCCAGGTTGGTCCCGGCGAAGACAGCATGGGCCCACCGCTGGTGGTTGATGTCGGAGATCAGGGCGAAGGCCGAGATCACGGCGATCACGTAGGGGAAGATCACGAAGGTCGCCGGGGCGGCCGAGCGGTGCCGCACCTTGGGGGTGCGGGCGAAGGCCGCCTTGTGGCCGGTGATCATCTGGCCGATCGAGCGCAGGACGCCCGAGGCGTTCACCGGCAACATGATCAGGTTGAATCCGTAGATCCGCAGGACGTCGGTGTGCTTGTACCCGCACCGCTTGAGGTCGCTGGCCATCACCACGAAGTAGGGCGCCGAGATGGCCAGGACGAACCCGCTCATGAGGCCGTTGCTGAAGGGGTAGGCGAGCAACAGCACCAGCCCGACCGTGGCCCAGCTGATCGAGGCCAGGTAGTTCAACCGCAGGAGCAGCTCCAGCAGGCGCCGGGGCTCGCCCCGCTGCTTCTTGGCCTTCCAGTAGGTGGCCAGCTTGCGCAGGATGATGAGGCCGCCGTTGGCCCACCGCTGCCGCTGGACGCACAGCGACCCGAAGTCGGGGGGGCTGGCGCTGTAGGCCAGGCGCTCCGGATAGCTGACGATCGTCCAGCCCTTGGCCGTGAGGTCGAGGGTCGACTCGGTGTCCTCGATCACCGTGCGGTCGCTGATGAAGCGGCTGACGACACGGCCCTCGCTGCCGTCGTCGACCCGCAGCTCCTCGACGGCGCTCGTGCGCAGCACGGCGTTGGCGCCGACCCAGAAGGCGGCACCCTGCTCGGCCATGCCCTGGTGCACGATCTGCTGGAGGTCGGTGGTGGCACCGGCGATGCGCTCGACCCGCGTGGGGGCACCGGGGTAGGCCGAGTACGGGGCCTGGGCCACGCCGACGCGCTCGTTGTCGGGCTGCTCCATGAGGTGGACGAGGCGGAGGCAGTACTCGGGCAGGAGGACGCTGTCGGCGTCGAGGGTGACGATGTAGTCCGTCCTCGGCACGTGCAGCGAGACGCCGGGATCGTCGGCCGCGCAGGCCAGGAGCAGCAGGCCGGCTGACGTCTGCTGCTCGCTGTAGCTGCCGCCCATGAGCCCGATGTAGCTGTTGAGGTTCATGGCCTTGTTGGGCTCGGCCGAGAGGGTGAGGAAGCGCTTGCGCTCGAAGCTGGCGAGCTCGGCGCCGAAGATCGACGTGAGGCGCCGGCGGAGCTGGATGACTCGCTCGACGCTCATCGTCGCTCGGTGCAGCACCGCGCTCCGGATGGCGGTGGCGATCACCGACAGGTCGTGGGCCAGGGCCCCGAGCACGTACTCGGTGAAGAAGTCGTCGGTGTGGTCGTGACGGACCCAGTTCGTCGCCAGATCCTCGATCCAGGCGATGGCGTGGTCGTAGTCGACCGCCGTCTCCTCGAGATCGCCATCCGTGGCCTTGCCGTCGGGGCGGTCCCAGGCCAGGGCCTGCTCCAGCGAGGTGGCGAAGCGCAGGCGGGGCTCCTCCAGCATGAGGGCGATCTCGCCGGGGACCTGCCGCGCCTGCTCCAGCAGCTCACGCTGCTCGGGCGTCGTCGGCTCGGGGTCGTCGATGAGGAGGACGACCCGCAGCTCCGGCAGCTCCTGGAGGGCGGCCGAGAGCATCGTCTGGCGGATCACCTCGGGTTGCTCCCGGTAGGACGGGATCAGCACGGTGGCTGACGGGAGCGACGCCTCCATCGACGCCTCGAGGTTGGCGCGGGGCGTGCGGATGTGCGACCTCGTGCGGCGGAGGTAGCCCTGCCGGGTGACGAGGTAGGCCCCGGCGCTCAGCGTCAGGAACGACACGATCACCACGTAGACGACCGCCTCGACCACCCCTCGCAGGGTCACCGTCTCGGCCGACAGCAGTTGGCGTTCGACGATGGTGGCCACGTAGGCCACCCAGGCCAAGGCGGTGACCGCCAGGGCCAGACGGCCCAGGGCCATCGATCGGGCCGATGCCGGTGGCGGCACGACGGGGTTTGGTTGGGTCCGCCGATCGGCGCCGAGCTGGCGCCGCCGGCGGCGGGGTGTGTCTGGGCTCATGGAGCGCCTCTCCCTCTCGTTCCCCGGGTTCCCCCCCAGGGGCTGAACTGGTCGGCGCTCCTTCGGCCTCCCGTTCGTCAAGACGAGGTCAAGAGCGGATTTTTTGTCATTGACTCAGACAATTTCACCGTGGGTGAGCGAAATGTCGCTGAGGGCGAGACCAACAGGACGATCACGGCAGGCTGCGTCGCCTAACCCGTGTCTCGGGTCACGCCCATCCGAGCCGGGGCGCCCACCCCCGAGCCTCCTCTCCGGAAGGACGGAACCCGGCCCCGACTCCTGGGCAAACATCCCCACATGCCCAGAAACCCTTCTGAAATGTACAGCGAGTCAGCTCCGTGACAGACAACCCGATGGGTGTTACGGTCCGTTTCAGGGTGAGATCACGAAACGGGTGGGAGATCACGATGTCGTCGACGTCTCGGGTTGATCGCGTGCCGCGCCAGGTGCGGAGCCGAGCAGGGAGCCAGGTCGTGAGCGCCCTGGTGATCGGCATGGCCTTCTTCACGTGGCAGGCCATCGGGCTGGGGCGTGCCGCCACCGCCGCCGGGCCCGACGCCACCTCTGCCCCGGCCCCCAAGGACTGTGGGACCGTCGAGAGCACCGAGGAGCTGGGGCGGCGCCTGGCGTCGACCAAGGTCGACGCCACGTGGGTCGACCAACTGGAGCAGGCGGCCGAGAAGCGGGGCTCCGACCCGGCCCTGGCCAGCCTCGAAGCCCGACTCGAACCGTCCATCGGACGACTGCGCGCCACCATCGCCGAGCGCTACGCCGCCGGCTTCGGCGGCCTCTGGGTCGACTTCGACGACACCATCACCGTCACCATCGCCGACATCCCCCACGCCACCGAGCTCCGCACCTTCGTGTGCCAGTCCTTCGTCGCCCCCTCCCTGGTCAGGTTCGTCGACGCCGAAGCCTCCTACGCCGAGCTGAACGCCGAGCTCAGGAAGCTGAGCGAATGGCGCACCCAGCTCATGTCCGAAGGCGGCCCCGCCTTCGACATGAACCACGAAGAGCGAACGGGCAAGATCACCGTCATCCTGGCCGAGGAGACCAAGGCCACCGACCGCGCCCAGATCCTCGAACAAGCCCGCACCGTCACCGACCGTCCCGCCGCCCTCGAGATCGAAACCGTCGAGAAGCTCGGCGGGCCATCCAGTTGCACGCGCAGCGACTGCCGCCCCGACATGCTCGGGGGCCTGGCGATCAGCACGTGTACGTCGGGCTTCAGCGCCACGAGGAACGGTGTCGACGGCGTCGTGACCGCCGGCCACTGCGGCGACTTCCAGCAGCACGCCACGAGGAGCCTCGGCAGTGTTGTCGTCCAACAGGAGATGTACAACGTCGACGCTCAGTTCCACAACACGTCGGCCAACTGGCCGGCGACACGACCCCTGACCTACCGGAACACCGGCCTGTTCGAGGTCGAGTCCGTCCGGAACTTCGCGCACGACTTCGACGGCCTGCACGTGTGCATGTCCGGCAAGATGACCAACTGGACCTGCGGGGACATCAACGACCTCGACTTCGCGCCGTGGTGGGTCCCCAGCTCCTACGGCTTCCGGAAGGCGGGCTACAGCTCGATAGACGGCGACTCCGGTGCGCCGGTGACGCACCACCTCCAGGGTGTGGGCATCAACTCTGGCCACAGCGGGTCAGGCGACGGCGTCTTCGGCTCCCTGCAGATCGCCGAGAACTCCGTGGGCTTCAACGTCAAGGAGAGCCCGAAGTAGGGGGGCATCGCTCATGGATCTGGAGCGCTTGATCTCCGGTGGCGAGCAGAGGCTGCTCGCCGCAGGACACCGCCGATTCGATCTCACCGGTGACTTCGTCCTCGGCTTCTGGGACCCCCAGTCGGACGTCCACCACCACCAACGCTTCGAGGGCGGGGCGTTCGTCGAGTGGCGCCTGGGCCAGCCGAGCACTCCTCAAGCCCTGACGTTCGCCCTCACGGGCGTCGACCTCGTCGCCATCCTGTCGTCGCAGGTGACGGGCACGTCAGCTCTGGAGACGCTGCGCGTGGTCACCTCGGTCGACGGTGCCGCCGATCTCCCGCCCCCCCTGGACGCAGTGACGTACGAAGCGTTCCAGCGCGTCCCGACCATCCCCGACGTCCGCTCCACCATCGCCCTGCACTTCGCCGACGCCCCCTTCGGCCCCGCCGATGTGACGATCCTCATCGAAGAGGGCCGGCCCCGGATCGTGTTGGGCTCGGCGACGGATCCCGATGCCGAGGCCCAGCTCTCCTTCCCCTTGATCCTCTCCTACCTCGCCGGTGACCTGGGGTTCATGGACATGCTCACGGGCGGGAAGATCGTCGGCGATTGGGCCCAGCTCATGCTGGTGGCCGGGGTCGTCGAGTCCGAGGAGTTTCAGCACGCCCTCGATCCCGTGCGGGGCGCCTATCGTCACCTGCTCACGGCCGTCGAGATCATGGGGACGGGCTGGTATCGCCAGGCCCTGGCCGAGGCCATCGAGATGCAACGGGCGGGGTGAGTGTCCTCGATCGCCGGCTCGTGCGACCCGTCCTTCGAAGGCATCGTGGAGAAGCTCGCCGTCTCGGTGCAGGAGGGCACCTTCGCCCGGGGCGTCGTGCTGGAGGTCCGCCTCGGGGACGACGTCGCCCTCTCCTGTGGCATCGGGACGGACGGGCTCCATCGTCCGGTCGATCCCCAGACCCTCTTCGCCGTCTACTGCTGCACGAAGCCCGTCATGGCGCTCGCCGTCGCCTCCCTCGTCGCCCAGGGCGAGATCTCGTGGGACGACCGCCTCGGTGACGTCCTCGACGTCGAGGTGGCGGATGGTATCGGCGAGCGGACGATCGAACAGGTCATGACCCACACGGCGGGCTTCCACCTGCTCCGGGCCGAGAACGTCCTGCCCCACTCCCCCTCCGACCGCCGGCAGATGGTCCACAGCCACCTCCCGCCGGAGGGGTGGTCACCGCGAAGCCACCTGGCCTACTCCAACTTCCTGGGGTGGTACTGGCTCGGAGCGGCGATCAGGGCCGTCACCGGCCAGGACCCCACCGACTACGTGCGGGCCTCCGTCATCGAGCCCTTGGGCCTGTCCGGCGACGTGTACCTGGGCTTCTCGGCGTTGGATGCGAAGGCGGCGGCGGGGAGGTGCGGGGTCAACGTCGACCTGTCGGGGCGGGCGCCGGTGCCGTTGATGCTGGAGAAGGTTCCCGGCTTCATGAGCGACCCCGACCTCGTCGCCGCCGGCGGCTACGCCACCATGAGCGGACTCTGCCGGTTCTACCAGTCGCTCCTGGGCGTCATGGCCGGTGACCACGACGGCACAGCCTGGCTCTCCTCCGGTCTCCTCGAGGAGATGACCACCCCCCACGTCCGGGGCCGGCACGACCTCGTCATGGGGCGACCCGGCTCATGGGGCCTGGGGTTCATGGTCGACCTGGCGACCCACAAGTTCGGCGACGGTCCCTCGGCGCGCTCCTTCGGCCACTCCGGGAACGCCGGCTCCTCCTTCGCCTTCTGCGACCCGGCCCACCAGCTCAGCATGGCCGTCATCCATACGGCGAAGGTCGATGCGGACATCTCCGTGGGTGGCCGCCGCTCCGCCCTCATCAACTCCGTCTACACCGCCCTCGGCCTGTCCTGATTCGTCCTCTTCGCGTGCCGATCAGGGCAATCGATGTCATCAGACTCGCATGAACGCTTCTGAGATGTACAGTCGATCTTTTGCGTGACAGACAACTTTGCAACAACTGTTACGTTCGCCTGAACGGTGGGCGACGAACCGGGTGGGAGATCTCCATGTCGATGTCACAGGCTGGCGTGGCGCGTCAGATGCGAAGCCGAGCGGGGTTCCGGGCCCTCAGCGCCCGGGGTCGGCGAGCAGCAGCGAGCGCGCCGTCCAGAGGCCGGTGAAGCCAGCGCCGACGACGGCCACGTCGACCTGGACGTCGCCGGGCATGGCCGGCCGAGGGGTCAGGTCGTCACCGTCGACGAGCGAGTCGTGCCAGTACGAGAGCGGCCCCATCACGACCAAAGGTAGACGGGCCGTCTCCTCGTGGAGGATCGAGGCAGCCCCTCGCGCATGCCTAGCAATGCCGCTGAGGAACAGTGACCCGCACGCGGAGGGAGATGACATGAAGATGCGATCGATGGTGCGGTTGGCAGGGGCGATCGTCCTGGCGGCGGTCCTGGGCCTCGGTGTCCCGGTGCCACACCCCGCAAGGGCCGATCCGGCCGACACCCGCCTGGCCTACAATACGCAGAGCAGGCTGTACACCCCTCATGGATGCCTGTACAAGGTGATGTTCGGCAACTTCGGTCCGACGGCGTACGCCGTGGCCCACGTCTACAACCCCAACGTCTGCGGGGACTTCCTCGTGGTCATCCAGTACAACAACGGCTTGACGGCCTACTCCGCCTCCCTCGGCGCGACGGGATCCGACGGCTGCGGCACCTACCGGGTCATCCACGTCAGCGCCCCCACTCCCTCGATCGCCGAACGCGCTCTCATCGCCCTCGAGGCGGGGGGGGGCTACAACCGCTGGTACGCCCCCGACGGAACGCACAACCAGCCCAGCATCAACTGCTGAGGCCACGCAAAGACCCGGCTAGCGGTTAGGCCTCGTACCTATAGACGTTGGTGTCGCGGGGCTGGAAGCCGAGGCGCTGGTAGAGGCGGTTGGCCGCCTCTCGGCTGGGGCGGCTGGTGAGGTCGACGGTGCGGCAGCCCCGCTCGGCCGCCAGGGCGAGGGCGAAGCGGTTGAGCGCCTCCCCGACGCCGCGGCCCCGAGCGTCACCGTCCACCACCACATCCTCGATCCAAGCCCGCAGGCCGGTCGGGATGCGGAACACCACGAGGGTCAGCGAGCCGAGCATCGCGCCCCCGTCCTCGGCCACGATGAGGTGCGTCGCCGGCGAGGCCACGATCTCGGTGAGCACTGCCTCGTCGGCTGGCGCCGCCGAGCGGGAGAGCTGGGGCAGCAGCCGAGCGAAAGCGTCGACCAGGCCCGGCACCTCGACCGGATCGGTCACCTCCCGCACGGAGACGGGGGGGGCGGCGTCGGCGGAGGCATCGGGCGGCGTCACGGCGGCCGACGCTACCGGCCGGGCCGACCCGACCAAGATGGCCCGATGTGGAGCCCGGGCCAGACCGTCGTCCACCAGGAGACCTGGCAGGGGCGGCTGTGGGCGGCCCGACCCCTGACCGTGGTCGAGGACACCGACGAGCACCTGCTGCTCTGGATCCCCCAGGGCACCGTCCGCAAGATCCCCCTCACGCCTCCCGGCCGTCCCGACCCCCCGTCCCTCGACGATCGGATCATCGCCAACCTCGCCCACCGTGACTGGGTCTACGGCGAGCACGTCTGGGACGTCTCCAGCCTCTGGATCCTGCGCCCCGGCGACTGGCACTCGGTGTGGGTGTCGTGGATCGGTCCCCGCCACTTCGGCTGGTACGTGAACCTCCAGCTCCCCTATCGCCGGACGGAGATCGGCATCGAGGCCATGGACCTCATGCTCGACGTCGTGGCCGAGCCCGACCTGACCTGGCGCTGGAAGGACGCCGACCAGTTCGACGAGATCCTGGCGCGAGGCATCTTCGACGCCGCGACCGGCGCTCGGGTCCGCGAGGAGGCCCACGAGGTGATCGGACGGATCGAGCGGCGCGAACCCCCCTTCTCCGAACCCTGGCCCTCATGGACGCCCGACCCCTCCTGGGAGCGCCCCGTCCTCCCCGCCGGGTGGGACCGCCCCAACCCGGTGGTCGTAGACCGGTAGAGGGCCTCAGACCCGGGCGGGGGCGACGGCTAGGCCGGCCCCCTGGGCGGCGGTCCGCAGCCGGATGTCCCAGGCCACCAGGATCGGGGCGGCTTCGACCAACGTCATGGCACTGGCGAGGTGGACGGCGTCGGCTCCTCCCAGGACGTACCGTCCCGCCAGGCGAGCGGCTTCGTCGGCGACCGCAGGCGTGAGCTCCACCACCCGGGCCGCCGGCCACAGTTCGCTCCACAGCCGATGGGCCGTCCGACCCGATGCTGCGTCGAGGCGAGCGGCACGACGGGCGGCGGTGAGAGCCGCGACCACCTCGGGCGCGGCCAGCCGGCTGGCGACGACGACATCGGCCTCGTCCCACAGCCGGGCCGCCAGGTCGCTCCCGGGTTCCTCGACCAGGAGCTTCACCAAGGCGCTGCTGTCGAAGAAGACGACCGGCACTCAGCCCCGCAGATCCATGACCAGGTCGGAGACAGGACCGGTGGCCCTGGCCCGGCGACGATCCGACGCTCGGGGTCGCACCCGCGCCTCGGGACGAGACAGCACCCCCTCGGCCTCCAGTCGCTCGATCGTGCTGGCCGATCCCACCGCGACGAGGCGCACGACGGGGATCCCTCGCTCGGTGACGACCACGTCGTCGCCGGCGCGCGCCCGCTCCACCCACTCCCGCATGTTCGACCGCAGTTCGCTGACCCCGACGTCCATCCCCCCAAACGTACCATTCTCGAATGCCAGAACGTACGGTGACAGGAGGAGTCGAGAACACACTCCTTGACGACACACTCCCTTCAGATGGTGGTCGCGCACTGGCAACACCACCGACGAACCCTGGCAACACGGCGGGCGTACGGTTCGACCATGGCTCGCTTCACCCTCCCCCAGATCCTGGCCAGCCTGTCCTACCGGATCGGACACGACGACGCCGTGGGCAACGCCCGGGCCGAGCTCGACCTGGCTGAACGGCGCATCGACGAGGCCGACGACCTCATCCGTCGGGTCGAGGCCCGGCAGGCGACCACCCCCACCCCCCGCTCGGCACCCCGCGCCGCCTGATCGCGGTCGAGCCGACCCGGCCGCGACCCCTGGCCGCCGGTCCGACTGCCCTCCCGACCCCGTCGCCACCGTCCCCCTGGGTGTCGGCGGGGTCGGGCCGACCGCCTCAGGCCATGGGCGCGGTGCGGGGCCAGGGCTGGGCCTGCTCAAGGATCCGGGCGAGGCGGAGGGCCACGTCGTCGCGGTGGTGGCGGGTGGTGATCATGAGGCCCACGGGCAGGCCCTCGGCGGTGAGGCCGGCCGGCACCGACACCGAGGGGTTCCAGCACAGGTTGGCCACCATGGTGAACGGCGTGGCCATAGCCGGGTGGACGGCGCGGCCGGCGATCTCCGATGGTGGCGGCCCTTCGGCGACGAAGGCGGGGATGGCCGTCGTCGGCGTGAGGAGGACGTCGACCTCGGCGAAGAGCTCGCCCACCTCCCGCTCCAGCACGGCCCGGCGCCGAGCCGGGCGTACCAGCGACGGGAGCGGCGTCTCGGCCGTCTGCTCGAAGGTCATGCGGCAGTAGGGGGTGAGGTCGTCGGCGACCCCGGGCCACATGCCGTCCTCGAGGTTGATCCACATGTCGAGGCCGCCCCCGGAGAGCCAGGTGCGCACGGCGTCGGAGAGCACGACGGGCTCGTCGTCGAGGGCGAGGCCCCCCGCCCCAGCCAGGGCGCCGGCCGCGGCCCGGGCGATCTCCGCCACCTCGGGGTCGACGGCGGCGAAGCCCAGATCGGTGGACCAGCGAGCCCGCAGGCCGGCCACGTCGAGGGTCTCGATGGCCGCCTCGTAGGACAGCCCCGGCGCCGGCAGGGACGTGCGGTCACGAGGATCGGGACCCGACGCCACGTCGAGGTGGCGGGCCGCATCCCGCACGGTGGTGGCCAGAGCTCCGACCACCGAGGTCGTCGACCCCGTGGGCCGCGGGTCGGGGATGCGCCCGAAGCTGCCCTTGTGACCGACCAGGCCCGCGAAGCCGGCGGGGCTGCGGGTGGAGCCGCCCCCGTCGCTGGCCGTGGCCAACGGCACCAACCCTCCGGCCACGGCGGCGGCCGAGCCACCCGACGACCCACCGGGGGTGCGGGTGATGTCCCAGGGATTGCGGGTGACGCCCCACGCCTTGGTGCGGGTCCAGCTCAGGGTGCCGAACTCGGGCGTGGCCGTCTTGCCCAGCGGGATGGCCCCCGCAGCTCGCATCCGGGCCACGTGGATCGAGTCCTCGGCGACCGGCGGACGGCCCTGGTAGAGCAGCGAGCCGAAGGAGGTGGGCAGCCCGGCGCAGTCCTCCAGGTCCTTCACCCCGATGGGCACGCCGGCCAGAGGCCCGGGGTCCTCGCCCCGGGCCACGGCCGCATCGACGGCGTCGGCGGCGGTGAGGGCCGCCTCCGCATCGACGACCACGAAGGCCCCCAGGGCCTCGTCGCCGCCCTCGACGGCCGCCAGGGCCTCCTCGGTGGCCCCCCGCGCCGAGCGATCGCCGGCCCGGATCTGGTCGGCCAGCTCGTGGGCCGGGGGCCAGGCGCTCATCAGCGGGCGGCCTTCTTGGCCGCCGGCCGGGCCCCCCTCTTGGCCGAAGCCTTCTTGGCCGAGGCCCGCTTGGCCGGAGCCCGCTTGGCCGGAGCCCTCTTGACCGAGGCCCGCTTGGCCGGAGCCTTCTTGACCGGAGCCTTCTTCGTCACCTTCTCCGCCGTCACCTTCTGAGCCGGAGCCGCGGAGGCCGCTGCGGCCCCGCCGGTGATCCCGAGGGCGGCCTCCAGGTCGCCGAAGGCGGCCGTCACCCCCTCGGCCAGGGCGTGGAGGTCGGGCACGGCGCTGCGGTCGCCCGACAGGCCGAAGGCCAGGGTGCCGTCGTAGGAGATGACGGCGATGATCATGGCCATCCCGTCGACGACGCTGACGTAGGGGAACGCCTCCAGCATCCGGGCGCCGAGGCAGTAGAGCGGGAACTGCGGGCCCGGGATGTTGGTGATGACGGTGTTGAGCAGCATGTTCCGCACGGCCAGGCGCGACCCCAGGGCCAGCAGCGTCGGCGGGGCGTAGCCGCTCAGCTCCATGAGGGTGTCGGCGCCTACGGCCGTGCCCATGTCCTTGCGGCTGGCCATGTGGGCGTGGACGAAGCGCAGGCGTTCGAGGGCGTCGGGCTCGCCGACGGGCAGGTCGGCCGTCATCATCGAGACCCGGTTGCCCAGGGCCATCTGCTCGGTGACGTCGCGCACCGACACCGGCACCATGGCCCGGTACACCAGGTCCGGGGCGACGGTGTCCCCGCGGGCCTGCAGGTAGGAGCGCATGGCCCCCGTGCAGGCCGTGAGCACCACGTCGTTGAGGGTGGTGGCGGCCAGGTCCGCGCCCCGGGCCGCCGCCGCCCGGCGCACCACCTTGGCCCGTTCCAGATCCACCCGGGCCGGCTCGAAGCGGCGATGCGGGGTGATGGGCACGTTCCAGGGCGCCGAGGGGCTGGTCCGGGTGAGGTCCAGCACCGTTCGGGCCACCTGCCCCACCCGCTCGGCCGCCTGCTGGGGCACCCGGACCGCGGCCCGGACCGACCGGGCCAGCTCGGTCGGCTCGATGGCCCGCTCGACCAGGCTGTCGACTAGGAGGGTGGAGGCCTCGGGGGCGGGCTCGGGCGTCCACGGCTCGGGATCGGCGTCGGAGACGTCGGGCTCCAGGTCGAGCAGGACGGTGGCCACGTCGATGCCAGAGACGCCGTCGACGAGAGCGTGGTGGGTCTTCTGGATGAGGGCCACCCGATCGTCGGACACGCCCTCGACGAACCACAGCTCCCACAGCGGACGGCGCCGGTCGAGCATCTGGGCCTGCACCCGGTCCATCAGCAGCTTGAGCTGGCCCTCGGACCCCGGGGCGGGGAGGGCGGTGAGCCGGACGTGGTACGAGAGGTCGAAGGTCTCGTCGTCGACCCAGATGGGCCGGCCCTGGTCGAAGGGCACCTTCATGATCCGCTTGCGGAAGCGGGGCACCAGGTGGAGGCGGGACTCGATGCGGCGCCGCACCCGAGCCAGGTCGAAGCGGCCACTGGCGTCGAGGAAGGGGCCGGCCTCGAAGTAGGCGAGAGCGCCCACGTGGAGGGGCTGGTGCTCGTCCTCGATGTGGAGGAACACCGAGTCTTGGGGGGAGAGCCGGTCGTAGGACATCGGCCGGAACTTACCGGAGCCACCCCCTCCCCGCCGATGCCGGCCGGGCTCCTCCGAGGGCATCTGCTCGCCCGGTTGTGGTCCCCGAGCCG
>CAZXRA010000025.1:0-8634 GCA_964643485.1 uncultured Iamiaceae bacterium
AAGTTCCGCGAGCTCCAGGGCGAGGTCGACGAGACGGCCGAGTCGGCCAAGGGCATGGCCCTGGCCGTCGGGGCCGCCGTCGCCGTGGTCGTGGTCGTCGGCGTGTTCCTGCTCGGGAAGAAGCGGGGCCGGCGCAAGACCACGATCGTCGAGGTCCGTCGGTTCTAGTGGCCACCGTCTCGGATCGGGAGGCCCCGTGCCCCGCAAGGTGACGCCGTCCCCCCGCGGGGTGTGGAAGCTGGTCGGCCGGGCCCAGCGCCTCGGCCTCTCCCGAGGGATGCGGGGGAAGGGGGGGCCGTGGCTCGCCCTCGGCATCGGGGCCTGGGGCCTGCAGCGCGTGCGCGGCATGGCGGCCAAGGACACCGAGATCCTCCTCCGCGAGCCCATCGCCCCCGGCGAGCGCATCGTCATCACCAACGAGACCGTCACCCGGGCCGAGGCCGACCGCCGGGCCAAGCAGGGGCGCCGCGAGGCCAAGGCCGCTGACCGCCAGGCCCGACGCTCCCGTCGCCGGGCCTGAGCCCACCCGAAGGACCATCGTGACCGTCCTGGCCCCCGGCGACCTGGTGCTGCTCGTCGACGCCAAGTCCCGCCGCTACCTCGTCACCCTCGAAGCGGGCGGGGAGTTCCACTCCCACGCCGGCATCGTCCCCCACGACGAGCTCATCGGGCAGCTCCCGGGGCGGGAGGTGCGGTCGTCCCGCAACTCCCGCTACACGGTGCTGCGCCCCACCCTCAGCGACTACATCCTGAAGATGCCCCGGGGGGCCCAGGTCATCTACCCGAAGGACATCGGGCCGCTCCTCATGATCGCCGACATCGCCCCCGGGGTGCGGGTGCTGGAGTCGGGCGTGGGCTCCGGTGCCCTGTCGATGGGGCTCCTGCGGGCTGGCGCCGACATCATCGGCTACGAGCTGCGGGAGGACTTCGCCGTCCGAGCCCAACGCAACGTCCACACGTTCCTGGGCGAGGGCGTGAGCGACCGGTACCGCGTCGAGGTGCGTGACTGCTACGAGGGCATCGACGAGCGCGACCTCGACCGGATCATCCTCGACCTGCCTGAGCCGTGGCGGGTCGTCGCCCTCGCCGTCGAGGCCCTGCGCTCGGGGGGCCTGTTCGTGGCCTACACCCCGCAGATCACCCAGGCCAGCCGCCTGCGGGAGGAGCTCGATCGCAGTCCCTTCGTCCTGGCCCAGACCGTCGAGGTGCTGCAGCGGGGCTGGCACATCGAGGGCGAGGCCGTGCGCCCTGACCACCGCATGGTGGCCCACACCGGCTTCCTCACCCACGCCCGGCTCCTGGCCGGCTGAGGCGGCGGCGTGCTCGACCTCCTCGTCGTGGCCCTGCTGGTCGGGGCGGCGGTGGGTGGCTATCGGCTGGGCTTCGTGGCCCGGGCGGCGTCGTGGGCCGGCATGGTCATCGGGCTGGTGCTGGCCGCCCGCCTGATGCCCCGGGTCGTGGAGTCGGTGGGGGAGCGGGCCGACCGGGGTGAGGTGCTCCTCGTCGCCGCCGGGCTCCTCCTCGGCGGGGCGGCGCTGGGCCAGGCCCTCGGCGTGCTGGTGGGCACCCGGGCCCAGGTGGCCATCACCAGCCCGACGGGCAAGCGGGCCGACGCCATCGGCGGGGCGGCGGCGGGCATGGCCGGCCTGCTGGTGATGGTGTGGCTGCTGGTGCCGGCCCTGGCCGACGTGACGGGTTGGCCGGCCCGCGAGGTGCGCCACTCCCGGGTCGTGGGCGCCCTGGCCGAGCACCTGCCCGAGGCGCCCGACGCCACCCGCACCCTGCGCCGCCTGCTGGGCGACGGCTACCCCCAGGTTTTCGACGGCCTCGACCGCAGTCCCGACGTGGGGCCCGTACCCGAGGGCACCGGCATCGACCAGGCCCGGGCCGAGACGGTGGCCGGCTCGGTGGTGAAGGTGGTGGGGGAGGCCTGTGGCCGGATCCAGGAGGGGACCGGTTGGGTGGTGGCCCCGGGCGTCGTGGTCACCAACGCCCACGTCGTGGCGGGCGAGTCGTCCACCGAGCTGGAGACCCAGGCCGGCGACCGCCTGCCCGCCACCCTCGTGGCCTTCGATCCCGAGATCGACCTGGCCGTCCTACGGGCGCCCGGCCTCGGCGCCGACCCGCTGACCATGATCGACTCCGAGGTCGGCCAGCGGGGCGCCGTGTTCGGCCACCCCGGTGGCGGCCCGCTGGAGCTGTCGCCCTTCGAGGTGCGCCAGCGCCTGGATGCCGTGGGCTCGGACATCTACGGCCACGCCGGCGTCGACCGGGAGGTGCTGGTGCTGGCCTCGGAGCTGGAGCCCGGCGACGCGGGCTCGCCCCAGGTCGATGCCGAGGGCCGGGTGGTGGGGGTGGCCTTCGCCATCGCCCCCGACCGGCCCGGTGTGGCCTACGCCGTCTCCACCGACGAGGTGGAGGCCATCGTGGCCACCGCGGCCGACGGTGCCGTCACCGCCGGTCGCTGCGCGGCCTGATCCCTCGTCGAACCGGCCGGTGGGCGAAGCTCGGGGCGTGGATGCCGCCCTCGCCCGTCGCCTGTGGACCGTCGCCGAGACGTACCACGCCGTCACCTACTTCTCGCCCCGGGTCACCGAGGCGTGGGAGGCAGCAGGGGTGACGGGCTTCTGGCGGGGCTACTTCGCCGGCCGGGCCGCCCCTCTGGGCGCGGCGCCCGCCGCGGTGGTGACGGCGACGTTCCACAACTTCCACCCGGCGATGGTGGCCCGGGCCGTGCCCGACATCTGGGGGCGGATCACGCCGGCCGACGCCGTGGCCACCCGGGTGGCCGGCGCCGTCGCCGCCCTCGACGACGTGCTCGGTCCGGTGGGTGAGGCCGAGGTCGAGGCGGCCGTCCTGGCCCGGCGGGCAGCCGAGGGGGCGACAGGGGAGGGGCGAGCCCTCTTCGCCGCCAACGCCGCCCTGCCCTGGCCCGAGGGGGTGCGGGCCGAGCTGTGGCACGCCGCCACCCTCCTGCGGGAGCACCGGGGCGACGGGCACGTGGCCGCCCTGCTGGCCGCCGACGTCGATGGGTGCGAGGCCCAGGTGCTGGCCGTGGCGGCGGGATCGGTGACGGCCGAGCGCATGCGCCTGGTGCGGGGCTGGTCGGAGGACGACTGGGCCGCCGCCGCCGGACGCCTGGCCGATCGGGGCCTGGTGGAGCCGGTCGGCGAGACGCTGACGGCCGCGGGCCGGGACCTGCGGGCCGGGGTCGAGGCGGCCACCGACCGGGCCGCGACCCGGGCCCTGGCCCCCCTCGGGACGGACGGCGCCGAGCACCTCGTGCGCTTGCTCGCCGGGCCGGCGACCGCCATCGCCCGCTCCGGCGTGGTGCCGTACCCCAACCCCATCGGGCTGCGTTCCACCGGGGCGGGCCCCGCGACATGACGGGAGGCGTCATGAACGCCGTGCGTTATGTTCCTCGGTGTGCTCGGATCCTTCGCTGACGAGACGGCGAGATGACCACGCCACGCTCGGCGAACGAGCTGATCCATCCCGGGGAGATCCTGCTCGAGGAGTACCTCGACCCGCTGGGCCTCAGCCAATACCGCCTGGCCGTCTCGCTCGGCGTCCCGCCGCGTCGGATCAACGAGATCGTCCACGGCACGCGGCGGATCACCGCCGACACCGCTCTGCGCCTGGCGGTCTTCTTCGGCACCAGCGATCACTTCTGGCTCGACCTGCAGGCCCGCTACGACCTGGACGTGGAGCGAGAGCGTCGGGGGGAAGAGCTGGCCCGCATCACGCCCTGGGCCTCCGCTCGCTGAACGATGTTCCTCCTCGACAACACCGTCCGGGACTACGCCTGGGGCGCAGTGGACGGCCTGGCTCGGCTGGTCGGCACCGATCCGACCGGTGGCCCCGAGGCCGAGCTGTGGGTCGGTGCCCACCCCGGCGCCCCTTCCCGGCTGGCCGACGGGCGCTCTCTGGCCGATGTCGTCGCCGCCGACCCCGCCGGTGTGCTGGGCCCGGAGGTGATCTCCCGCTTCGGCTCCCGGTTGCCGTTCTTGTTGAAGGTGCTGGCCATCGGGGCGCCACTCAGCATCCAGCTCCACCCGTCGCCGGAGCAGGCCCGGGAGGGATGGGACCGGGAGGAGGCCGCTGGCGTCCCTCTCGACGCTCCCCACCGCACCTACCGCGACCCCTTCGCCAAGCCCGAGGTGCTCGTAGCCCTGGAGCCGACCGACGTGCTGGTGGGGTTCCGGCCGGGAGGGGATGCCGCCGCGGCCCTCCGCGCTGTCGGTGACCCCGCCACCGATGCCCTGGCCGAGATGGTGGACGGCGAGCCCGACGCCCGGCTGGCGCTGGGGCGCCTGCTCGATGCCGAGGGGGACGAGCGTGACCGTCTGGCCGAGGCGGCCGAGGGGCAGGACGGCACGGCCGCGGCCCGGACCTGGGTCCGTCGCCTGGCCACGGCCTACCCCGGCGATCCCACGACCCTGGCCCCCCTGGTGATGGAGCGGCACCGCTTGGCCCCGGGGGAGGGCGTGTTCCTCCCCGCCGGGGTGCCCCACGCCTACCTGGAGGGGGCGGGGGTGGAGCTGATGGCGGCGTCCGACAACGTGGTCCGGGGTGGGCTCACGCCCAAGCACGTCGACCGGGCCGAGCTCGCCCGTCTGCTGGCCCCCCCGGGGGTCGGGGTGCAGTTCCTCCCCGGTGAGGACGAGGCGGCGGGCATCCGGGCCTACCTCCCGCCCGTCCCCGACATCGCCCTGCGCCGCATCGACGTCGACGGTCCGGTCGCCGCGCCCCGGGAGGGGCCGGGGCCCGCCCTGATCCTGTCCACCTCGGGGGAGGTGCGCGTCGTCGTCGGCGAGGTCGATGCCGGGACCCTGGGAGCGGGACGAGCGGTCCTGGTCCTCCCGACTGAGCGGGAGGGATGCCGACTGGAGGGTCGGGGCACGGCCTGGTGGGCGACCGTCGCCAGCCCGGCCTGGTGACTCGTCGTCGCCTGGGCCGGCGCTTCTACGGGCGCGACCCACGGGAGGTGGCTCCCGAGCTCCTGGGCACGCTGTTGGTCCACGGCGGGCGGGTGGGGCGCATCGTGGAGGCGGAGGCCTACTGCGGGGCCGAGGATCCGGGGAGCCACGCCTATCGGGGCCCGACGCCCCGGACCCGGGTGATGTTCGGCCCGCCCGGCCACCTGTACGTGTACTTCAGCTACGGCATGCACTGGTGCGCCAACGTGGTGTGCGGGCGGGACGGCGAGGCCGGCGCCGTGCTGCTCCGGGCGGTGGCGCCCGTGGCCGGGATCGAGGCCATGCGGGCCGTCCGGCCCCGAGCCCGGAGGGACGTCGACCTCACCAGCGGCCCGGCCAAGCTGTGCCAGGCCTTCGGGATCGACGGCACATTCGACGGGGCTGACCTGGTCCGGTCCGATCGGGGCGTCCACCTGGCCACCGACGGGGCGCCCCTGCCCGCCACCCCGGCCACCAGCCCCCGCATCGGCCTGTCGGCCGGGGCCGACCTGCCGTGGCGCTGGTACCTGCCCGGCGATCCCCACGTGTCGGGGCGGCCACGATGAGCTCTTCCGACCCGGCCGGGGCCTGGGAGGTGGTGGGGCCAGGTGACGGGCGTCGGGCCAGCCGCGCCGGCGACCGGGCCCTGGCCCGTTCTCTCGTGGCCGGCGCCGCCCTCGATCCCGGAGCGGAGGAGCTGCGGGCCCGGGTGCTGGGCTTGTGTGACGGTCCGGCCGATCCGCTCGACCGAGCCAGCCTGCCCGACCACCTGACGGCGTCGGCCGTCGTGGTGGCGCCGGGACGGGGGGCGCTGCTGCTGCGTCACCGCAAGCTGGGGCTGTGGCTCCAACCCGGAGGGCACGTGGACGGCGACGGCAACCTGCTGGCCGCGGCGTGCCGGGAGGCAGAGGAGGAGACAGGGATCGCGGGCCTGATGCCGGTGCTGCCCGCCATCGACGTCGATGTCCACGACGTGCCCTATCCCGACGGCTCCTTCCACATCCACCACGACCTGCGCTTCCTCCTCCTGGCCCCGGAGGGGGCCGAGGCGAGGATCAACGAGGAGTCGACGGGCTCCCGCTGGGTCGGCACCATCACCGACCTCGACGCCGCCGACGCCGACGCCAGCACCCGTCGCCTCGTCCACCGCGGCCTGGCCGTGGCCCACGCCCTCCGGCGCTAGCCGACGTCGCCGGCGGGGCCGCAGGCGGGCATCTCGTTGACGTCGGCGAAGGTCTCGATCACCGTCTCGATCTGGTCGCCGAACTTCTCGGTGGTGATGAAGCGGGCATCGGGATCGGTGCGGATGGCGTCGGCGTAGCGGTCCCGATCGTCCAGGTGGGTGTTCCAGTCGGCGAACCACTTGTCGACCACCTCACGGTCGGGGGCGGGGCCGGGCGGGGGATCGGCCAGGGTGGCGAGCATGGCGCGCAGTTCGGCGCTGGCGGCGTCGATGTCGTCGGCCCGTTGCTCCCGGCTGCGCTCGCCGCCCTTCCCGCGCTCGTCGATGCCCTCCATGGTGGCGGTGCAGGTGGCCTCGGCCTGTTCCACCCAGGCCCGGTCCTCCAGGAAGTCGGGGTTCTGACGGCGCGGGGCCCCGGAGAAGATCCAGAACCAGAACAGGACGATGAGCAGCATCGTGGCCACGCCGGCACCGCGCCAGAGGTTCGTGCGCCGGCGCTGGCGGGCGTCGGGAGCATCGGTGGGTAGGTCGGTGCGGGGTGAGGCCACGGCGCCAGCGTGGTGTCCGGGGCCGGCGACGGTCCACTCGGCACCATGGCTGATCCGTCGGAGCGGGCCGCGCCCGCGGGCCAGACTGGGCGGGTGACGACCGACGTGCTCGCCGATCTCGAGGCCCGGGGCCTCGTCCACCTCACCACCGACCGGGCCGCTCTGGCCGAGCGGCTGGCGCTGGGGCCGATCTCGGTGTATCTCGGGCTCGACCCCACGGCCGACAGCCTCCACATCGGCAACCTCATCGGCCTGCTGGTGCTGCGGCGGCTGAGCGAGGCCGGTCACCAGGTGTTCGGCCTGGCCGGGGGGGCGACGGGGATGATCGGCGATCCGTCGGGCCGCTCCGACGAGCGCAACCTCCTGGACGAGGAGACCCTGGCCGCCAACGTGGCCGCCATCTCGGCCCAGATCCGGCGCATCGTCGACCCCGACGGCACCGGCGGCGCCCGCTTCGTCAACAACCACGACTGGACCCGGGACCTCACCCTCATCGCCTTCCTCCGCGACGTGGGCAAGCACGTCACCGTGAACCAGATGACGGCCCGCGACTCGGTGCGGGCCCGGCTGGAGAGCGAGCAGGGCATCTCCTTCACCGAGTTCACCTACATGCTCCTCCAGGCCCACGACTACCTGTGGCTCCACGACCACCACGGCGTCGAGCTCCAGGTCGGCGGCTCCGACCAGTGGGGCAACATCGTCTCCGGCGTCGACCTGGTGCGCCGGGTCCGGGGGACGGCCGTCCACGCCCTGTGCTGGCCTCTCCTGACGGGGCCCGACGGGGCGAAGCTGGGCAAGAGCACCGGGGGTCGAGTGTGGCTCGACGGGGCCAAGACCAGCCCCTACCAGCTCTACCAGCACTGGATGCAGGTGCCCGACGCCGATCTCGATCGCCAGCTCCGGTGGTTCACCCTGCTGTCCCTCACCGAGGTGGCCGCCCTCTTGGCCGCCCACGAGTCCGACCCTGGGGCCCGGCCGGCCCACCGGGCCCTGGCCCGGGAGGTCGTCACCCTGGTCCACGGGGCCGAGGCGGCCGAGGCGGCCGAGGCGGCGTCGGCCATCCTCTTCGGGGGTGACCCCACCAGCGCCTCGCCGGCGGCCCTGGCCGCGGTGGCGGCCGAGGTGCCTCGGGTCGACCTCGACGGGGTCGACGGAGAGGCCCGCGTGGCCGGGCTGCTCCAGCGGGCCGGCCTCGTCTCCTCGACGAGCGAGGCGCGCCGGGCCCTCGACCAGGGGGGCGTCTACGTGAACGGCGCCCGCCTCGACGGTGACCGAGCCCTGGTCGGCACGGATCTCCTCTACGGCACTTACGCCTTGCTGCGCAAGGGGAAGAAGGCCTACGCCATGGTCGTCGCACCGTCCTGACCAGGGCCCGCGGGCCCTTCGGGATGGCACCGATTTGGTCCGCCCTCGCCGCCGGGCCTAGGTTCTCCCCTCGCCCCGCACCGCTGGTGCGAGGCACCGCCACCTCCTCCGGCCTCGAGAGTTGACGCTCTCGAGACCACGCCGGTAGGGTGGTCAGCCGCCCAGGGAACGGTTCCGCCGCTCCCGAGGCACCCCGGCACCACCGCCTGCGGGCGACTGCCGAGAGCGGCTCCCCCCAGGGGGGAGCAGGGCGCTCCTTGAAAACAGAACAGAGGACGTACGAGTGCGGGCCTGCCGCCTCGGTGCTTCGGCATCGGCGCGACAGGTTTGTCAATTCAACGCATCAAAGACGGACAAGTCATTGTCTGTCCTGGTGCCAGTCGGACACATGGAGACGTCAGGTCTCCGTCCGGCTCTCTGAACACCCGATCGAAGGCCGAACCACTTCGGTGGCGAGGTCGAGATCTTGACGGAGAGTTTGATCCTGGCTCAGGACGAACGCTGGCGGCGTGCCTAAAACATGCAAGTCGAACGAGGTCCATCCAGTGGCAACACTGGTGAAGACCTAGTGGCGAACGGG
>CAZXRA010000026.1:0-3150 GCA_964643485.1 uncultured Iamiaceae bacterium
GAACACCGTGAACACCCCAGGACTGGTGATGTCCTGACGAAACGACACCCGCGGCGTCACAAACGACCCACCAGTGATCGACCCGGTGGCCGGATCGTTCGTCCCCGAGATCGACGTCGGACCCTCCAACGCATACGACTCCTCCGCATCACGAATCAGCAGCTCACCCTCCACCAGCCCCAACGTGAAGGACTCCGTCGCCCGAGGAGCACCACCCGACGGAGCCGCCGAAGCAGACCCCACCACCGGCACCACCGCCAACGCCGCAACCCCCACCACCACGGTGACCAGAGCCTGGATCAGGCGCCGGAACGACCGCCCCGAACCGTCGAAATGGGCTGGGGGGGGGGGGCAAAAGCGATGTCACACCGAGACCCCACCCCCGCCTCCAGCAATGACCGCATCTGTCGAAACAACATCTCTGAGGATCCCCCTCTATCGAGAACAACCAACCACGACGCCCCCATAACAGCCCTACGACCATCAGAACGCCACCCAGCACCCTCCCAGACCAAACCTTGCTGAACATGCGCGATTTCACGGCGGCGTGCCCGCCCGCGTCTGGCCGCTACCAGTCGGTGGGTCGGAAGTCCTTGAGGAACTGGCCCCACACGTGGGTCCCGGTGTTGTGGCCGTCGATCACCGGGTCGACGACGCGGGCGGCGCCGTCGACGATGTCGAGGGGTGGGTGGAAGCGGTGCTCGGCCCGCTTCTGGGCGGCCATGGCGGCGGGGTCCTCGTCGTTGACCCAGCCGGTGTCGACGCTGTTCATGTGGATCCCGTCGGCGTGGTAGTCGGCCGCCGAGGTCCGGGTCATCATGTTGAGGGCGGCCTTGGCCATGTTGGTGTGGGGGTGCTTGGTCGTCTTGAAGCGCCGGTAGAACTGGCCCTCCACCGCCGAGACGTTGACGATGTGCTTGTCCCGCTCCGGGGTGCGCAGCATCAGCGGCTTGAGCCGGGCGTTGAGGACGAACGGGGCCACGGCGTTGACGAGCTGCGTCTCCAAGAGCTCGACGGTCGACACCTCGTGGAGGAGCAGCCGCCACGAGTTCCGGTCGCGGAGGTCGACCTGCTGGAGGTCCTGGTCGAGCTGCCCGTCGGGGAACAGGTGGCCCCGGGCCTCGGCCTCCTCGGCCAGCAGCCGGGCTTGGGACAGGAGGGCGGCCCGGGCCGACGCCGCCACCTCCTCTCCCCCGCCAGCCCCGAGCATCGGCGCCCCGTCGGCGAGGTGGAGGCCGCCGAGCCCGTCGTGATCGGCGACGAGGGCCCGCACCTCGTCGGGCATGGCGGACAGGGCCGCCGTCTCCACCTCGACCATGTGGGCGTAGAACTCGGGGGGCCGGCGGACGGTCTGGCAGGCGTTGTTGACCACGATGTCGAGGCGTTGGCGCGTGGCCAGCAGGTGGCGGCACAGCTCCTCGACGCTGGGCGTGTGGCGCAGGTCGAGACCGACGATCTCCAGGCGGTCGCTCCACTCGGAGAAGTCGGCCTCGGCCGCGTACCGGGTGGCGGCGTCGCGGGGGAAGCGGGTGGTGACGATCAGGGAGGCGCCGCACCGCAGGAGCTTGATCCCGGCCTGGTAGCCGATCTTGACCCTGCCCCCGGTGAGGAGGGCGACCCGGCCCGACAGGTCGGCCGTCTCGGTGCGCTTGGCGTAGCCGACCTCGGCGCACGGCGGGCAGAGCTGGTCGTAGAAGTGGTGCACCCGGTCGTAGTGGTCCTTGCACACGTAGCAGTGACGCTGCTCCCCCACCGTGGTGCCGTTCCGGGCGACGGCCTCGTCGTCCACGTCGATGGGGCCCGGGCCGTCGGGGGCGAAGACGTTGGGGGTGGTGAACACCGGCTTGGCCCGCAGGCTGCGGATGCCGGTGGCGTCGAGGACGGCCTCGTCCCGGCGCAGCTTGTCGGCCTTCTCCCGGCGGCGACGGGCCTTGGCCTGCTGGCGCCGGGCCTCGATGTCGGGGCTGAACACGTCGCCCGCCGCGTTGAGGAGGCGGATGCGCTCCTCCTCGCCCAGGGCCCGCAGGAGGGAGCGGTCGGCGGCCACGGCCTCGAGCAGCTCCGTCGCCGCCCGGAGCCGATCGGCCACGTCCCCCCTCTCGTCAACCACTCAGGCCTCCTGGTCGAGGCGGCGGCGGGCGACGGCGAGGAGGGCGGCTTCCTCGGGGTCGTGGACGACCGTCGCCAGCTTGGCCAGGGTCGACCGCCAGCGGGTGACGACCCGCTCCCGGGCCGCCGGGTCGGTGACGACGGCATCGGGGCCGGTGACCCAGGCCAGGTCGGCGTCCATGAGGGCCACCTGGTGCTCCACCTCGGTGTGGCGGGTGACGACGAGGGGCAGCCGGTCGCCCTTGGCCGCCGGGTAGTCGGTGCCGGCGACGAGGTCGTGGGGCTCCATGTCGAAGGTGCCGGCGAGGAGGGCGACGGTCCGGGCGTCGGGCGAGTTGATGCCCGCCTCCAGGTGGGAGACGGCCACCCGGGAGATGCCGAGGCGGTCGGCGAGCAGTTGCTGGGTCCAGCCCCGCCGGGTCCGCAGCACGCCGATGCGGGTGGCCAGCGAGCTGGTGCCGGTGGGGCGCGTCGGCTCCCAGGTGCTCACCCCTCCAGGGTGCCACGGCGCCCCCCGACGGGCCGCGATCGTGCCAACCCAGTTGGCAGCCCGACGAGGGGAGATCGAGGAGAATCCTCGGCCATGACCAAGCGTGCGCTCATCACCGGCATCACCGGCCAGGACGGCTCCTACCTGGCCGAGCTCCTGCTCGACAAGGGCTACGAGGTGATCGGCATGGTCCGGCGGTCGTCGACGGTGAACTTCGAGCGCATCGCCCACCTGCAGGACCGCATCACCTTCGTCCCCGGCGACCTGCTGGACGAGGTGTCGATGATCAACATCCTCTCCGAGCACCGGCCGGAGGAGGTCTACAACCTGGCCGCCCAGTCGTTCGTGCAGACGAGCTTCGGGCAGCCCGTCCTCACCGGGGAGATCACCGGCCTGGGCGTCACCCGCATCCTCGACGCCGTCCGCATCGCCGACCCGTCGATCCGCTTCTACCAGGCGTCGTCGTCGGAGATGTTCGGCAAGGTCGTCGAGGTGCCCCAGTCAGAGGCCACACCCTTCTACCCCCGCTCCCCCTACGGCGTGGCCAAGCT
>CAZXRA010000027.1:0-6669 GCA_964643485.1 uncultured Iamiaceae bacterium
CAGGTCGATGGAGAAGTTGGCGACCTTGGACACGACGAGCACCCGTTCCTCGCCGCGGCGAAAGGCCTCATACAGCCGCTGGCGCTCGAAGACGGGCGTGCGCCCGGCGATCATCGGCGCCCCGAGCTCCTCGGCCAGGTCGTCGAGCTGGTCGAGGTACATCCCGATGACGAGGCAGAGCTCGTCGGAGTGCCGCTCGATCAGGGCCTTGACCACAGGGATCTTCGCCCGGGAGATGGCGGCCAGCTCGTGGCGCTCGTCGGGCTGAGCCGTGGCGTAGGCCATGCGGGCCCGGTCGGAGAGAGGCACGCGCACCTCGGTGCAGGTGGCGGTGGCGATCCAGCCCTGCTCCTCCATCTCCTTCCACGGGGCGTCGAAGCGCTTGGGCCCGATGAGGCTGAACACGTCCCCCTCCCGCCCGTCCTCCCGCACGAGGGTGGCGGTGAGGCCCAGGCGCCGACGGCCCTGGATCTCGGCGGTGAGACGGAACACCGGGGCCGGGAGGAGGTGGACCTCGTCGTAGACGATGAGGCCCCAGTCCTCGGCGTCGAAGACCCGGTAGTGCCGGTACTGGCCGGCCTTCGAGCGGGCGGTGAGGATCTGGTAGGTGGAGATGGTGACGGGCCGGATCTCCTTGCGCTGGCCGGAGTACTCCCCGATCTCCTCCTCCGTGAGGGAGGTGTGGGCCAGCAACTCCTCGCGCCACTGGCGGGCCGACACCGTGTTGGTGACCAGGATCAGGGCCCGGGTGGAGGCGAAGGCGATGGCCCCGGCCCCGATCAGCGTCTTGCCCGCCCCGCAGGGAAGCACCACCACGCCGCTGCCGGTGGCGGCGAAGGCGTCGACGGCCTCCCGCTGGTACTGCCGGAGGGTGAAGTCGTCGTCCTCCACCAGGGCGATGGGGTGCGGGATGCCGGCCGTGTACCCGGCCTGGTCGTCGGCGGGCCACCCGGCCTTGACCAGGGCCTGCTTGATGCGTCCGCGCTCAGCGACGGGGACGGCGATGGTGGTCGAGTCGAGGCGCTCGCCCACCAGGGGGGCGACGTCCTTGGCCTGGACCAGGTCGTCCAGCACGGCCTCGTCGTCGGCCCGCAGGGCCAGGCCGTGCTCGGTGTCGGCTTCGAGGACGAGGCGGCCGTGACGCTCCATCACCTCGGCGACCTGGCTGAGCAACTCCCGGGGGATGGGGAAGCGGGAGTAGCGGACGAGCGTCATCGACACCTTGCCGGCATCGAGACCGGCGGCGTGGGCGTTCCACAGGCCGAGGGGGGTGACGCGGAAGGTGTGGACGTGCTCGGGCGTGCGCTCCAGCTCAGCGAAGGCACTGATGGCCTGGCGACACTCCTCGGCCCGCGGGTGGTCGACTTCGAGCAGGAGGGACAGATCCTCCTGCACGATGAGGGGACCACTCACCGGCGGGCCTTCGCAACGCGGACCCGGGGCGGGGGCCCGGCCAGGATGGCGGCGGCGTGGTCGCGGGCCGTGGCGGCGTCGATGGCACCATCCTCGTCGGCGGGAACGGCGAAGGGCTCCCGGGCCTGCTCGTCACCCGTCGATTCCGGGCGGGCCACGGCGACAGGCGCCGGGACGAGGGTGCCGTCGCCGGGGACGGGGAGGAAGCCGGCCGCTCGCAGGGTGGCCATCACCTCGTCGGCGGGCCGATCCGACACGGCGATGGTGGGGGCGATCAGCCGGAGGCCGAGGGCGCGCGTGCCGCGGTGCGTCGCGGCGTCGGCGAGCACGGCGGGATCCTCGCCGGTGAGCACGGCCCCGACGCCGGTCACGGTGAGGTGGCCGTGGCGCCGGGTGACATCCGTGACGAGGTAGCGCAGGGTCTCGGGGACGCCCTTGGGAGCGTGCTGCTCCAGGAACTCGGTGATGGCCGCGGCGTCGCGCCCGGCGTCGAGGGCCCGGCGCAGGGACGCCTCGGAGAAGCGGTAGGTGGTGGCGACACCCGTCGACTCGACGTCGGCCAGCAGGCGCAGCTCGGTCAGCACGTGATGCTCCAGGCGGCCGATGACCACGGCCGTGAGGTCAGCCTGGAGGGTGAACGTGGTGGCCACGGGAGGGAGGGCATCGTCCAGCGTGTCCTCGGCGGTGAGACGATCGCCCGTGAGCAGGGCCCGACCGAAGGTGGAGAGGGCACCGAGAGCGGCCAGGCCGAGGGCCTCGAGCTCCTCCCCCACCCATCCGATCGCCGTCGGGGGATCGACTCCGGCACCGGACCAGTCGGCGGGCCGGTTCCAGTGGACCCGAGCCGCCAGCGCCTCGGGGTCGGCCCCCCGTCCCGGAGGCAGGGAGAGGAGGACGGCCAGCGCTCCCTCCCGGGCCGCCACCGCCGTCGGATCCGGGGCGGCCGGAGCGATGGCGGGGACCACGGCGTCGCCGTCGAGAGCCCGTCCGGCCCGGCTGGGCCAGGTGGCGGCCCGATGCCACGCCGTGGCCAGCCGGGACCAGCGCCGGGGCCGGGAGGCCGCGAGCCAGGGGCGGGCGGCAGAGGTGGGCTCGACGCTGCCGGGCCCGTCGGCCAGGGGGAGGACGGGGGCGACCAGGCCGGCCAGGTGGGCCAGCTCGACGACACGGGCGGTGTCGTCCACGCTCCGGTCCAGGCGGGCGGCGGTGGCGCGCAGGACGGAGATCCCGAGGCCGCCGTCCTTGAGCAGGGCGGGCGGGTCCTCGGCCCAGGCGTCGAGGAGGTTGCCGACGGCGTCGAGGAGGCGGGTCACGGCCTCGGCCGCAACGACGTCGACCTCCGTGGTGTCGACATCTCCCGCGTCGGCCTCCGGGGCCTCGAGGTGGATAGCGGCCACGGGCCGGCCCTCCTGCCACGACAGCACCAGCTCCCGGGGAAGGGTGGCCGCCGGACCCTCCCCGACAGGGAGGAGCAGGCCCCGTTCGAAGAGCCAGTAGGTGGGGGTGTCGGCGTAGGCGGGGCGGTGGGCGAGCTGGGTGCTGCGCCGGTGGGCCACCCGGTAGTGGACGAGGGGGTGGTCGACCTCGATCGGGCGCGATCCGGTGAGCAAGTCGTGGAGCAGGACCGAAGCATCGGGCGGGGCGCCGCGGACCGCGGCCTCGGCCGCGCCCGGGGCGCCCAGCATGCCGGCCAGCTCGTCCATCAGGGCCGCCTTGCGGGAGGTGCTGGCCCACGGGGGCAGCTCGCCGGTGACCTCGCCCTCGGTGAGGGTGGCCCGCAGGGTGCGCACGGCGTGCTTCACGTGGTCGAGGGTGATGGCCTCGTCGTAGGCCTGGAGGGGGAGGCCGGCGACGTTGGGCATGGCGGTGCGGACGTACGAGGGGCAGTGGATACGGCCCTCGTGGCGCCAGACGAGGCCGGCCGCCTCGAGCTCGTCCAGGACGGCGACGACGTCGGCGGGGCCGATGTCGTCGGGGAGGGCCGGGTCCAGGATGTCGTCGGCGACGCCGGGAGGGAGGCAGGCCACGACCTGGAGAACCTGCTGGGCGGCCAGGGTGATCTGGGCCACGGCCCGGTCGATCGAAGCCGGCTCCTCGGCCCGGGCGGCCAGCTCCTCCACGTTGGCGGGCAGGGGATCGGTAGCCAGGTCCGGACGCCGGCGCAGGAGGGTGGCCAGCGCGTCTCGCCCCCGCTCCCGGAGGTGCTCTGCCAGCGTCACCATGCCGACCCGCTCATCCACCACTGGCCAGGGTAGACGCCTTGGGCGGGAATCCGCCCGGTCAGGATCCGATGAGACCAACGTAAGGTGCGGCGATGGCGAAACGAGGCCGGCATCGCAAGGGAGGAGGGCGGGTGACGCCCAAGGGAACCCGCCCCGATGAGAAGGCTCGACGGAGCCACCCGCTGGACCCCGACCGGGACGACTCCGTCCTCGCCGACGGCGAACCAGACCTGCTCGGTGAGATCCGACGGGCCCTGCGCTCCGATCAACCCCTCGATCTGTTGGCACCCATCAGCACTTTGCTATCGGTGATCGATCCCCGCGACCGCAACCCCTTCGCCCCGGAACCCGACATCGAGATCCCCACGATGGACGAGATGGTGACGAGCTTCGCCGCGATACCCGGCGTGGAGACGACAGCACTCCTGGCCATGCTGGCGGGGTTGGCGCCAGACGAGGTGGCCCGGCGCCGGGCCGAGCGGCTGCTGGGCCGTCGGCACGATCCGTTGCCGGCGTGGCTGGCGGGCTTGGGCCGGGCGGAGACGGCAGCGACGAATGAGGTGGTGCACGTCCTGGGTGACGCCGAGGACGTGATGGTCGAGGTGCGATTGGCCGGTGGCGACGTGCTGACCGCCGTGGTGCACATCGATCACAACCTGGGGTCGGTGGTCCGCGACGCCTTCGTGGTACCCGACCGCCTGGACGTCCTCGGGCGCCTGCTGGGCGAGTCGATGGACCGTCACATGGAGATCCGTCGGGTTGACCCGGCCGATGCGCGGGCCCGGGTGACCGAGGCCATCGCCCGAGGGGCCATGACCGTGCCCCCCTACGAGTCCGACACCTGGCCGATGTGCCGACCGGTGGTGGAGTGGATGGTGCGCCTCCTCCCCGAGGGCGGCCGCTCCCATGAGCGTCCGGAGTGGTCCGAGGATGAGACGGCGATCCTGGCCGAGGACTTCCTGGCGTCGTCGCTGGGCCGCCCCTTCGACGACACGGATCACCGCGACCTGCTCGACAGCATCCTGTGGTTCGCCACCGGCTACGGGCCCGGCGACCCCCTGCGCTGGAGCCCGGGCTCGGTCGAGATCCTCCTCCTGGACTGGATCCCGCGCAAGATCGCGGCCAGCCGGTCGTTCCTGGCCCAGGTGCCGGCCCTGCTGCGGGATTTCGTGCGCTACTGCCACGCCCGGCGGTCGATCCCGGAAGACCTGACCGAGGAGACGGTCGGCATGGTCGACCTGCTGGAGCAGGACTACCTCGAGGCCATCGGCTCACCGCGGCTCCAGGGCCCGCTCGCCGTCCTGGCTGCGGCCGGCGCCTACGATCCCGGCGACGGCGACGACGGGAGGTTCGATCCCTTCGATTCCGCCGACTTCGCCCGGATGGCGCTGGACTCCCTGGCCGAGGACGTCGGTGGGACGAAGGCTCTCGATGCCCTGGACGACGCTCCCTTGCCCGACGAGGAGCTCGCCTGGGACGGCATCCCCGACGACCTCGCGGCACGGGTGGCCGAGATCCTCGCCCTGTGCGACGAGTGCTGCGACGCCCTGCTGGACGAGGAGGCGCGCACCGCGTCCCGGCGCCTGCTGGCTGCCCTCGCTCGGCGGGGGCCGGAGGGCATCCGCCGGCCGGGGCGGGCGGAGACGGCCGCCGCCGCCGTGTGCTGGATCGTGGCCCGGGACAACCTCCTGCTCGGGGGGTCGACGGGGCAGGTGTACGCCAAGGATCTGATGGCGCACTTCGGGCTGACGGGGAGCCCGTCAGGGCGGGCCGGCTCCCTGCTGCGGGCCGCGGGCCTGGAGCGGGCGTTCCTCGGGGCGGAGGTCGACATGCTGGTGTCGTCGCGGCGGCACCGCATCCTGGAGCAGCGGCAGAGGCTGCTGTCACTCCTCGAGGACGAGGCCGCGGACCCGGAGCCGGCGGGGCTGAGGCTGGCACCGAGTCCCGAGCCGCAGGACGACGGGCCCGGCGCGGCAGGGGGCAGCCCCGGCGAAGGCGACGCCGACTCGGGACGGCCGCGCCTCTTCTCCGTGCCACGGGTGGAGAAAGACACGTCACCCGCCACCGGCGACGGCCCGCACCGACACCGCCTGAAGGTGACGATCGACGGGACGCGCCCGCCGGTGTGGCGACGGATCGAAGTGCCCAGCACCATGACGCTGGCCGAGCTCCATGACGTCGTGCAGGTGGCCTTCGGCTGGGAGGACGCCAACCTCCACCACTTCGAGATCGGCCGCACCCGCTACGGCGTCGACGACGGCATGGGATGGGGCGACCCGCCGGTGGACGAGGCGAGTGCCGTCCTGGCCGACGTGGCCCCGGCCGGCAGCCGCTTCACCTACACCTACGACTTCGGCGACAACTGGGAGCACCGGATCGTGGTGGAGGCGGTGGAGCCGGTGACCCCGACCGAGGTGCTCCCCCGCTGCACGGGCGGACGGCGGGCCGGCCCCCCGGAGGACGTGGGCGGGGTGTGGGGCTACGAGCGCTTGGTGGAGGCCATGGCCGACCCGGGCCACCCGGAGCGGGACGAGCTGCTCGACTGGTTGGGCGGCCCGTTCGACCCGACGGCCTTCGATGCCGCCGTCGTCACCCGCGCCCTCCGGGCCCAGGGCCGCCGCCGCTGACGGTCAGGATCCGATGAGGACCCGGGCGAGGGCCAGTATCAAGCCGACTCCGGCGACGAGCAACCCGGCACCGCCCAGCACCCAGTTGCGCATGGTGGTGCTCACGTCCCGGCGCAGGTCGGCGAACCCCTTGGCCATCTCGACTCGCAGCTCGGCCATCTCGGCCCGCAGTTGGTCGTGGGTGACCAACTCATCGAGCTCATTGGTGGGGAACTTGGCGATCACCTCGGCCGCCGCCTCGTCGTCGTCGAACATGACCCGTAGGCCGTCGTAGAGCATGGAGCGCGTCCTCTCACTGAGGGACATGGCACCCTCCCGAGTCGGAAGGCGAACAACAGCAGGGGGAAGCGCTCCGCCAACCCTACCCACCCCCTACGACACCCGACCAGGATCACGCCCGTCGGGCG
>CAZXRA010000028.1:0-7429 GCA_964643485.1 uncultured Iamiaceae bacterium
GGCGTGGTGACCGGGTGGCCGTCCTGTTCATCGACCTCGACCGCTTCAAGGTCATCAACGACACGCACGGCCACGACGTGGGCGACGCCGTGCTGGTCCAGGTGGCGGCCCGCCTGCGCCAGGCCGTCGCCGACCGCGATGCCTTCCGGGTCGTGCGCTACGCCGGGGACGAGTTCCTCGTCGTCGGCCGGGAGGACCCGATCCAGCCCCGGGCCGACCGCCTGGCCCGCGCCATCCTCCTCGCCCTGGAGGAGCCCTTCCAGGTGGGCGTGGACACCCTACGGGTGGCGGCCAGCATCGGCGTGGCCGTCGGCGACGAGCGCGAGGTGACGACGGGCGAGGATCTGATCCGCCGGGCCGACGCCGCCATGTACGACGCCAAGGGCCGCGACGACGGCCGGCCGGTGATGTTCGACCTCGCCGTCCACGGCGAGCGGTTCAACCCCTCGACCCTCGAGCCCCAGCTCCGGCGGGCGGCCGAGAACGGCGACTTTCGCCTCGTGTATCAGCCGGTGGTCGACACCGTCACGGGGGATCTCGTCTCGGTCGAGGCGCTCCTGCGCTGGAACCACCCGGAGCGGGGCCCCGTCTCCCCCGTCGAGTTCATCCCCGTGTTGGAGGAGTCGGATCTGATCATCCCGGTCGGCGCCTGGATCCTCGAGGAGGCCATCTCCCAGGCCCAGGCCTGGCACCGTGACCACCCCGACCGGCCTCCGCTGCGGGTGGCGGTGAACGTGTCGGCCCGCCAGCTGGCCCAGAGCGGCTTCGAGGACCACGTGCGGGCCATCCTGGCCGACGTCCCCGTGCCCCCGGGGTGCATCTGCCTGGAGATCACCGAGGGGGCCCTGATGGTCGACATCGAGGGGGCGTGGAGCTCGCTGCGCCTGCTCAAGCGCATGGGGATCAAGCTGGCCCTCGACGACTTCGGCACCGGCTACTCGTCGCTCTCCTACATCCGGAACTTCAGCCTCGACATGCTCAAGATCGACCGCTCCTTCGTGAAGGGCCTGGGCGAGTCGGCCGAGGACACGGCCATCGTGGAGCACGTCATCGGCATGGCCCGGGCCCTGGGCATGACCACCGTGGGCGAGGGCGTCGAGACGCCGCAGCAGATGGCCGAGCTCCGACGCCTGGGCTGCGACCTGTCCCAGGGCTTCCTCCTCAGCCGCCCCGTCGATGCGGGCCAGATCGACGCCCTCCTGAGCACCGGGATCCCCCTGACCACCGCCGACGAGGTGGCGGCGCCAGCCATTGCGGCCGCAGTCGACGAGGGGACGACAGGGATCCAGGGTCGTCGACCCCGCCTCGGCCCGCCGCCCGGAACCGTCTTCGACCACCGCCCGGGCGAGAGCCTCAGCCCCCTCTAGGGCTCCGCCGGCAGGGCCTGCGGAGTGCCGCCCGCACGGGCCGAGTGGTAGGCGGCGTCGACGATCCGGTGGGCCCGGAGGGCGACGGTGACGTCGGGCCACGCCGGCCGACCCTCGCGCACCGCTCGCACGAAGTCGCCGTCGGGGTGCGAGGCGGCGATGCCCCGGCGCTTCAGCTCGGCCAGCAGGCCCTCGCCCTCGTAGGTGGCCACCGGGCCGCCGCTGGGCTGCACGGTGACGGGGCCGAACCAGTCGCCCTCGACCGTCACCAGGGCCCGCTCGCAGAACACCTCCAGGCGCCGGAGGCTGGGCCGGCTCAGGATGTCGTGCCAGACCGACATCAGCGTGCCCACGGCACCGTCGGCGAAGGCCAGGTTCACCGCCACCACGTCCTCGATGCCGTCGTGGCCGTGGTGGTTGGCCTGATGGGCCGACACCGAGGCCACCGGCCCGATGACGTGTTCGAGAAGGTCGACGTCGTGGATGGAGTGCTCGATCAGGGTGCCCGCCCCGGCCCGGCGCCGGTCGGCTCGCCACGTGGAGTCGTAGTGGCCCTGGACGGGGATGAACTGGTCGTCGCGGAACACCACGGCCATGACCCGGCCCGCCTCACCGGAGGCCACCATGTCCCGGACCAGGTTGAAGGCCGGGGAGCGGCGCAGCACCAGGCCGACCTGGTTGGTGATGCCGGAGGCGACGACCTCGGCCGCCAGGGCCTCGGATGACGCCAGGTCGGGGGCGAGGGGCTTCTCGCAGAACACGGGGAGGCCCCGGGCCGCCGCGGCCGAGACCAGGCGGGGGTGTTCCGATGTCCACGTGCACACGTAGACGGCGTCGCAGGAGTCGAGCACCTCCTCCTCGGATCCGCAGGGCGTGGCCCCGCTGGCGGCGGCGAAGGCGTCGCGCCGGTCGAGATCGGGGTCCCAGACGCCGGCCCAGGCCACGTCCTCCCCGCTCCCCCGCAACATCTTCGAGTGGAACGTGGCGATCAGCCCCGCCCCCAAGAACCCCACGCGCACCGTCACGACCGGGCACGGTATCCGGCCGCGTCGGAGGCACAGGCGCGTCCACCAGAGCTCATCCGCCTCAACCGGAGGACGGGGGAAGCTGTGCCTCGGGTAGCGACCTACGAAGACATCTCCTTGACCTTCACCCGTTGGACTCTCCCACCAGGTCCTGGTCAGGGTCGACATCAAGGGTGGTCACACGCGCCGCTCCGCACACCTCGGCGAACACAGCTCCATCAACGAGTGGACCCGTCGACCAAGTATTCAGAGCCGGATCCCATGTGCTTCCTATCAGTTGACCATCCTCGGCAACGCCAGCGAGATAGGTCTCACCGTCAAGTTTCGCGATCTTCTCAGAGCGACCATCCTCGATGCTCCACAACTCGAAGGACAGGTCATCAGATGAACCGGATCCTCGGCCACGAACAACAACGAAGCTGACCGTCTCACCATCGTGTGTCGGAGTTTGGACAGATATCCAGGAATCATCACGATTCGAGAAGGTCGTCAGTCGGTCCCATTCCTTTGTGTTCAGATCGAGCGTCCATAGGTTCGATTGGTCTGTTGTGGCGTGGGTGGGATCACCGTCGACATCCGATCGCGCCGGCTCGATCGTGGGATCGAAGCCGGCAGGTTCGTCGATGACGGCCACCACCGAACTTGGGCCGAGCCACGTCGGATAGCTGATGGCCAACGCGTGCGGAGGCGGTTCGATGACCTGTTGCTCCACAAGGTCGGAGCCGAGGTGCACGAGAACATCGCCGGCATCCCCACGGTCGACAACCACTGACCCATGGGACGTCGCGTGGGGATGGACCAGTTCACCCCGACCTTGGTACTCGAGACGCCCGGAGTCGGGCGCTCCCCCGCTGCCGTCCACATGCTCCACCACCAGGACGTCCGGTCCTCGCTGGTCACGTACGGCGGCCACGGCACTCGCCGAAGAATGCACATCGCGATAGGCCACGCCACTCGCTCCAGGGATGACCTCACCGGCAAGGGTGAGCGAGCCGTCATTGAAGGAACGGGCGAGGTCCTTCAATGAGCTCGCACTCTGTGAGCCCTCACTCGAACTGGCAGTTGCTGTCGACGTGCAAGAGATCTCTGGCACGGCAGATCGCGAAGCGATCACTTCACCATCACCGCCACATCCAGAAACAACTATCGCAACCAGGAATGCGAGAGCTCCCGAAAGCGGGCCGACTACTTTCACTCTCATCATGAGTGCTTCCTCAGCAGCCGGTGACGCTTTGAAGGACCAAACATGGAACGGCCTTCCCGTCATGCTGTCACCAGCCCTCCACCATGGACAGAAGATCTGTCAATCGTGGGTCAGGGTAGATCGCACTCGACAGGGCGACAAGGGTTCATCCCTTTGACCCCTCACAGGGGTTGTCCTCGAAACAGCCGAAGCTCACGCCCCCCTCGAAGATGACGACCGGGCCGTCGTTGGAGCGGCACGGGATGGGCTGACACCGACGTCACAGGGCCAACGACGTGCCCGAGAAGCCTCCCCGCCACATCGAATGACAGGCGACTCGGCCACATCCGTTGCGGGGTCGCCGCACGGGGCGGGTCGGGACCCGTGGGGGACCCGACCCGCTCGTAGACTCAGGCGCCGGTGCGGGCGAAGTCGCCGAGGGTCTCGGCCATCCAGGCGGCCTCGTGGGCGATGGCCTCGTCGTAGGGACGGGCGGTCGGTGACCAGTGGGCGAAGTTGGACAGGTGGGCGAGGGCGAGGACGAGACGCACGGCCTCGCCCCGTTCGAGGGTGAGGTTGCCGGTGGCCGGGTCGACGTCTACTCGCAATGGCCGGCCCGTCGGGTCGGGCGGGGCGTCGGGGAAGGCGGGCGGGCAGGGGTGAGTACCGTGACTCATGTCAGCATCTCCTTAGGGGTGTGTGCTGGCCGGGGCCCGGGGGGGTTGGGGCCCCCCGGGGCCCCGTGTGGGGGTGTGGGAGATCGACGGTCCCACGCGGGCGGGGTGGTGTCAACGACCGTCGGGGAGGAATTTTCGAAGTCGGCGCCAGCGCGTCCGAAGCGGTGCCAAGGGTCACGCGTTCTTGTCCGATTCGGGGGATTGGGGTGGGAGCCCTCCGGGCATATCGAACTCGTGTTCGTACTGGAAGACGCCGTCGCCGAGATCGAGCGGCGGGCTGTCGAGCTGGCTTCTGAACTGAACCCCGAGGCGGTGCCGCTCTGCGAGGCGGGCCGTCTGCACGATGGGCTCGATCGGGCGGCGCGGGCCATTGCGGCAGCCAAGGCGTTGTTGGCGCCACGGGTGGCGGCGTCGCGGGAGTGGCAACAGTCGGGGCACCGCTCCGCTGAGGAAGCCCTGGCTGCTCGGACGGGGACGTCGCTGTCGGCGGCCAAGACGACCATGGCCACGGGCAAGGCTCTGGCCGAGAACGCCACCCTCCGCTCCGCGATGGCCCGCGGCGAGGTGTCGGCTGATCAGGGGTCGGTGATCGCCGACGCCGCCCAAGCCGATCCGTCGGCCACCGACAAGCTGATCGCCACGGCCAAGACGGAGAACATGATCGGCCTGCGGGCCGAGGCGGGTCGCATCAAGGCCGCTGCTGATCGTGACCCGGATGCGACCTATCGGCGCTTGCACCGGGCCCGGCGGTTGTCGCGGCACACGGCCAGCGACGGATCCCGGCACCTCCACCTCCAAGGACCGGTCGACCTGGTGTCGATCGTCGAGGCCGAGCTCGATCGCTGCCTGTCCCACCACATCCGCACCATGCCCCCGGGTGGTGTGCGTGAGTCTCACGACACCATGGCCTTCGATGCCGCGGTGGCCATGGCCCGCCGCTCCGCCCGCGCCGACCAGCACCCCACCCGCGACCCCCGACGCGAAGGAAGCACACCCCCGGCCCGGGCCGACGGCACCACCGACAGCAGCGGCGGAGCGCGATCCGCTGACGAGCGACGGGGTCGGACACCGACGCCAACCGGGCCAACGGCCACCGGAGCCGATGCCGGAGTTGCTGCTGCCTCCCCGGCGACGACCACCGCTGGCCCTACTGATGCCGGCCGTGGTCCTGGCTCCCACGCCTCTACTGCTGATCCGCAGGCACCGCAGGGAACGACCGGAGCCCCTCCGAGCGCAGGCACCAGCCGTGATCACGCCGACGATGATCCCGCCCTGCACGCCGGGGATGCCGGGGCATCCCCGGCGGGTCCACCCCAGGGCGGCGCCGACTCACCAGGTGAGCCGGCGCATGGCTCGGTCGATGATCGAGGCCTCGGGCATGACACTCAGAGCGGTGCCGATCCTCCGGAGGGCTCGTCGTCTCGCCCGCGGCGACGACGGGCGACCCTGCCGCCGCCGGAGCACCTGGCACTGCTGCGCATCGACATCGAAGCGCTGTGGCGAGGCCACGTGAAAGGCGACGAGATCTGCGAGGTGGCCGGCATCGGATCCTTCCCCATCTCCGCAGCCCGACGGCTGCTCGGTGACGCGGTGGTGAAGCTGATCATCACCAGGGGCGAAGACGTCGCCAACGTCACCTCGCTGACACGGGGCCCCACCCAGGGCATGCGCTACGCCAAGCTCTGGACCAACCCCGTCTGCACCGCCATCAGCTGCTCGGGCACCGTCCTGGAATACGACCACCCCTACGGCGTCGAGTACCGGCGCACCCGCCACACCCGCCTCGACGAGCTCGACGGCCTCTGCCACGCCCACCACGCCCTCCGCACCCACCGCGACTGGGCCCTCGTCCCCGGCACCGGCCGCCGCCCCATGGTCGCCCCCACCGACCCCCGCCACCCCAAGAACACACCCCCCGGTCAGGGCAGAACCGGAGAAGAGACGATCCGAGCGGGACCCAGCCTCTTCAGCGAGGACCAACGAAAGGCGTCCGCGGCATGACGAACATCCTCATCCGAGACGTGCCTGAGCGGGTACTGGCCGCGGTCGACGCCAAGGCGAGGCGGCTCGGTCCCGCATCGAGTACGTGCGACGCGTCCTGGAGCGAGAAGCTGCCCAGAGCTCCGTTCCCGTCACCGTCGGTCACCTCGCAGGGATGGCGAAGCGGGCCACGGATCTCAGCGACCCGGATGTGATGTCGAGCGCCTGGCCATGACCGGAGCTGTAGCCCCAAGCGACCGGGAGCACCGACCGCGACAGCCCCTACACCGGGGCGGCGGTGGCCCGGCTCAGGGCGTGCTGGACCAGCTCGATGAGGGTCGTCTTGGTGGCGTCGCGGTTGCGGGCGTCGGTGAGCAGCACCGGGGTGTCGGGGCTGACTCCCAGGGCCTCGCGCACGGCGTCCGGCGGGTGGCTGACCACGCCGTCGAAGCAGTTCATGGCCACCACGAAGGGGATGCCGGCCTCCTCGAAGTAGTCCACGGCCGGGAAGCACTCCTCCAGACGCCGCGTGTCGATGAGGACCACGGCCCCGATGGCCCCTCGCACCAGGTCGTCCCACATGAACCAGAAGCGGTCCTGGCCCGGGGTGCCGAACAGATAGAGCACCAGGTCGTCACCCAGGCCGAGGCGGCCGAAGTCCATGGCCACGGTGGTCGACGTCTTGGCGCCGACCTGGCTGGTGTCGTCGATGCCCTCGCTCACCACGGTGAGGGCGGCCTCGGTGGTGAGGGGCTCGATCTCGGAGATGGAGCCGACGAAGGTCGTCTTGCCGACGGCGAAGCTCCCGGCGATGACGATCTTCACCGGCAGGGGGGCCGGGGTCACGCTCTCGGCAGGATCGTCGCTGAGGTCAGAGGGCCTGGAGACCATCGAACACCCTTTCCAGGAGTCGGAGGCTGGGGGGATCGCCGGCGGCGGCCTCCCGGTTGAAATCGAGCAGCCCCTCGTCGCACAGGTCGCCGGCGAGAACGCGGGCTACCCCGAGAGGCAGATGGAGATGGGCCGAGATCTCGGCCGGGGACGACGGCTCGCGGCACAGGCGGAGGATGTCGCCCTTCTCCATGCCCAGGTGCTCGGCCCGGGCCGAGCCGGCCGGCGTGAGCACCAGGATCGTCTCGATGGAGATGTCGGCGCGGGCGCGCGTGCGCCCCCCCGTCAGGGCAAAGGGCCGGCCCC
>CAZXRA010000029.1:0-17627 GCA_964643485.1 uncultured Iamiaceae bacterium
CCAGGGCGAGCGCCGACACCAGGGCCAGGGCGGTCATGAAGACGTACTGGCCCATGGCGGTGCGCACCCCGATCTGGGCCACCCGCTCGGCCCGGGCCCGGAACTCGGCCGCCTCCCGCTCGGGCTGGCCGAAGAGCTTGACGAGGGTGGCCCCGGGGGCGGAGAAGCGCTCGGTCATCTGGCTGGTCATGGCCGAGTTGTGGTCAGCCGCCTCCCGCTCCAGGTGGGCCAGGCGGGCGCCCATGCGCCGGGCCGGGATCAAGAAGACGGGAAGCAGCACCAGCGACAGCAGGGTGATCTGCCACGACAACGTGAGCATCACACCGAGGGTGAGGACCAGGACGATGATGTTGCTGACGACGTCGGAGAGCGTCCAGGTGAAGGCCCGCTGGGCCCCGATCACGTCGTTGTCGAGCCGACTCACCAGGGCACCGGTGCGGGTGCGGGTGAAGAAGGCCACGGGCATGCGCTGCACGTGCCCGAACACGGCCCGGCGCAGGTCGAGGATGAGGCCCTCGCCGATGCGGGACGACTGCCAGCGCTCGGCCACGCCGGTGAAGGCCTCGGCCACGGCGATGGCCGCGATGATCAGGCCGAGGCGGATCACCGTGCTCTCCGAGCCGTTGCCCACGATCTCGTCGACGACCCGCCCGGCCAGCACCGGGGTGGCCACGGTGAGGACGGCGCCGACGGCGCTGAGCACGAGGTAGATCACGATGGCCCGTCGGTGAGGACGGGCGAAGCGGATCACCCGGCGGACGGTGGCCCGGCTGATGCGGCGGCCGCTGCGGTCGCCGTGGACGGCGCTCTCCAGCGCCATCCAGTGGGTGAAGTCCATCTGCATGGCCCCAGGCTGGCACCTCTCCCGCCGAGCGCCACCGTCCCCACCGAACTTCGCTCGAAGTTCGGTCTCAGGGGGTCAGGCGGCGGTGAACCAGTTGGAGTTGAGGCCGAGGGCGCTGCGCACCTGGTCGCCAGTGAGGGTGACGCTGCCGCCGGTGAACACGACCCGCACCATGAGCACTCGTCCCCCCATGTCGCCGAGGCCGTTGCGGGACCACTGGTCGAAGCGGACGAAGTCGCCACGACCCCCGCCGATGGCCGCCTCGATCTGGTCGGCCGTCTTGATGACGGTCCAGGTGTGCCGGGCGTTGTTGCTGACGTCGTCACCGGCGTCGACCACGGCGGGGAACGTCCCCCCCGCCGTCCAGCCACCAGTCGACGACGAGAACTCGGTGCGGGCGATCGTCCCGTTCCCGTGCTTGCGGACCTGCCGTTCGGTGGCCGCGATGGCCGCGTCGCTGAGGGCGTGCTCCTCACGCGCCACAGTGGACATGCCCGCGGCGCGGAAGCCGTAGCCCCGGTACACCTGGCACTGGGTGCTGTCACACGTGGTGGCCCACGATCCCCACCGGGTGTCAGGAGACAGCATGTAGGAACGGGCGGCCACCGCCTGGGCCCGCAGGGCGTGGACGCCGGCCCCGCCTCCGAGTGAGGCCCACGACGCCGGCATCTCGTTGGGCACGATGGCCCGCAACACTTGCTCCCCCCCCAACGCGTTGATGGTGCGGATCGTGCTGGTGCCGCTCAGCGATCCCTCGACGGCCCTCAGATCACCGCGGTAGTAGCGCACCCCGCCGGCCACGCAGTGCTGGAGCAGGCGGGAGATGTCGGTGTCGGACTCGGGACCCACGCGCGACCAGACCCTGACGGGACCGCCTCGTACGCCGATCTCCGTCCACGGCCCCCCGCAGCCCGTCCCCCGCCAGACGCGGAAGCTGTTGGCTCCGACGCGGGCGATGCGCACGGCCCCCACGTCGGCGCCGTACCCGTCGACACGGAGGATCTGGTCGGTCTGCTGGACCACCAGTTCCTGGCCGGCGCTGCCCGTCAGGTACACGCGCTGGGTGACGTCGCTGGGCTGGGTGGCCTTCGCGGTGCCGCCGTAGAAGTGGTTCAGGATCTGGTCGGTCGACCAGCCGTGGTCGATGGCGTAGCCGAGGGCGCCGTACTGGCCCATGCCCCGACCGTGGCCCCAGCCGTGGCCGGTGAAGGTGACCTGCCCCGGGGGAGGCGGCGGGGGCAGCTCGCACCCGGGCTGGGCCAGCTCGTAGAACTCCGGCGTCGAGGCCAGGGAGGCGGCCAGGCGCACGTCGTTGGTGGTGCGGAGCCGGCCGGCCCAGTACTCCCGACCCGCGACGTCGGGGGCCCGGTCGAGGATCTCGGCGTAGAGGCGGGTCACCCGGTCGCGGCGCGACTCGATCGAGGCGAAGAAGTCGGCGGCGACGCGGGGCCGGCCCCGGGCCCCCACCTCACTCCGCCAGAAGGCCAGCCCGGCGCTGTCGGGAGCCCGGTGGAGGATGCGGTCGTACAGCTCGGTGATGAAGCCGTCGGTGGTGCCCCCGGCCAGCCCGTAGAACTCGGCCGAGCCGTAGATCTGGGCGGCGATGGCGTTCACCAACGTGCCCCGACGCAGGCGCTCGACCCAGTAGGCGAGGCCGCCGGCGTCGGGGTTGCGGCCCAGCGCCTGCTGGTACAGGGCCGTCACCTCGGCCCGGAGCCACTCGTCGCTGGTGGAGAGGGCGGTGGGCACCTGGGAGCGGTGCATCCCGTTGCGGATGAAGGCGACGTAGCCCCAGATCTCGCCGGACGTCCCGTCCCGGTCGAGGAACACCTGGTAGCTGCGCTGGACGAAGCAGCCGTCGGGATCGGGGGCGGCCCCGGCCGGGGGCGACCCGGCAACGGGGAGCAGCGTGAGGGTGACGGCGGCCGCGACGACGGCCACCACCCTCCGGGCTCGGCTCGTCGTTGGCAATCGCCTCGGCATGGCGTCCTCGTCCTGTCAGCCGGCGCCCGCGATCCCGTCGACGCTAGGCCACGGGGACCGGGAGGGGCGGGTCACTCGTCCTCCTGTCATCGGCCGACGGGGCCGGGCCCATGAGGATCGTCCACGACCCGCGCCGGAAGGGATCAGCGGCCGTCCGGGGAGCGGGTCAGGGCGTCGAGCTGCTCCCACCGGGCCCGCAACGAGCGGGCGTGGCGGGCCATCCCGGCCCAGGGGTCGCCCTGGGCGGCCAGGCGGTCGGGGATGCTGGCGATCGTCCACCCGTCGGGGCGGAGGGCGGGATCGTCCAGCTCGTCCCAGGTGATGGGGGTGGCGACGGGAGCCCCGGCCCGGGGGCGCACCGAGTAGGGGGTCACCGCTGTCTGGGCCCAGCCGTTGCGGGCCACGTCGACGTACAGGCGGCCCTTGCGCTTGGCCTTGCGCCCGGCGTCGGTCAACTCGTCGGGGTGGCGGAGGGCCAGCACCCGGGCCAGGGCCAGGGCGAAGGCCCCGACGGCGCCCGTCGGCGCCGACCGGTCGATGGGCGTGACCACGTGGATGCCCCGGGAGCCGGTGACCTGGAGGTAGGCGGCCAGATCGAGCTCGTCGAGCAGCGCCCTGGTGCCGTGGGCGGCCCGGCGCACCACGTCGAAGTCGTCATCCGAGGGGTCGAGGTCGACGATCAGCAGGTCGGGGTGCTCCAGGTCGGGCGCCCGGCTGGGCCACCGGTGGAACGACACCGTGCCCAGGTTGGTGAGGGCGAGGAGGCTGGCCTCGTCGTCGACCACGGGGTGGCAGACCGTCCCCCCCTCCTTGCGGGCCTCGACGGTGCGGATCCAGTCGGGCGTCCCCTTGCCCACGTCCTTCTGGTAGAAGCCGTCGGCCCCGATGCCCTCGGGGAACCGCTGGAGCATGAGGGGCCGGTCGGCCAGGTGGCCCACTAGCACGTCGGCCACGGCGTGGTGGTAGGCAGCCAGGTCGGCCTTGGTGATCCCGTCGTCGGGGAACAGCACCCGGTCGGGGTGGGTGATCTCCACCTCGCGCCGCCCCACCCGGTACGTCGTGTCGACCTCCTCCACGGCCCCTGATCTACCCCATCGAACCGGCCGGAAGCGGGACGGTCCGCGGGGTCAGACGACCCTGCTCTCCTCCGTCGAGAAGTAGTCCTCATCGTCATCGGCCATGAGAGTGACGGACCCGACCAGGCTCGCCGGGGCGGCGATGAAGTCGACGAGCACCCGGGCCAGCTCGGAGCCGCAGTCCTCCTGGAGGAAGTGGCCGCCGCCCTCGATGGTGGTGTGGGGCTGGCCCGCCGTGCCGGGGACCTTCTCCCGGAAGGGCTTGGCCCCCCCGGCGGTGATGGGGTCCTTGTCGCTGAAGGCGCAGAGGAAGGGCTTCTCGAAGCGGGAGAGCACCTCCCAGGCCGCCTGGTTGTCGGCCGACGCCGGGTCGTCGGTGCTGGTGGGCACGAGGGTGGGGAAGATCCGCGCCCCGGCCTTGTAGCTCTCGTCGGGGAAGGGGGCGTCGTAGGCGGCGATCACCTCGGGGGACAGGTCGGTGGCGCACCCGCCGTTGATGATGGCCCCGACGGGGAACGACTCCGTCGTCTGCGAGAACGTCTGCCAGGCCAGGAAGGCGTCGCTGGGCCTGCCGTGGCCGGTGGGCAGGCCGGTGTTGCCGACGGCCACCCGGGCGAAGCGGTCGGGGGCGGCGGCCACCAGGCGGAGGCCGACGAGGCCGCCCCAGTCCTGGCCGAAGAAGGTGACGTCCTTCAGGTCGAGGTGGTCGAAGACCAGCTCGCGCATCCACTCGACGTGGCGGGCGTAGGTGTAGTCGGCCATCTCGGTGGGCTTGTCGCTGCGCCCGAAGCCGACGAGGTCGGGGGCGATCACCCGGTGGCCGGCGGTGACCAGCGGCCGCACCATGTGGCGGTACAGGTAGCTCCACGAGGGCTCCCCGTGGAGGAGGAGCACAGGCGGAGCGCCGGCCGGCCCCTCGTCGATGTGGTGGACGCGCAGGGTGCCGCCCTCACCGTCGGCGACCTCGACGTAGTGGGGGGCGAACGGGTAGTCGGGCAGGTCGACGAAGCGCTCGTCGGGGGTGCGAAGGGTCTGCATCGAGTGCTCCTCGGATCTATTGACGGGCCATGGTCTGGCGTTCGTCGGCGGCGGCGTCACCGTCGCCGGCACGGGGTGGGCGGACGAGCTGGATGTCGACGCGGCGCAGGTCGCCCTGGAAGGGGAAGGGCGCCTCGTAGAGGTCGCTGACGGCCGAGCCGTGGTCGAGGCCGACGCTGGGGCCGATGCTCGACATGATCGACATCACGAGGGGGATGGCCACGGTGCCGACGGTGTCGCCGTCGATGACGAGGGCGGCCTCGCCGGTCTTCCCCTGGCGGCGGAACCGCACGCCGACGACCGAGGGGCCGACGGGGACGGGCCGGTCGGACCGCACCACCTGGTGATCGCCGAAGGCGTTGTAGTCGAAGACCAGGTGGTCGTCCTGGACGAAGAGGCTGAGCCCGGAGTTCTCGGTGCCCGAGGCGTAGAGCACACCGTCGGCGCCGGCCGGGCGCTCGACGGTGGCCTCCATGTCCCAGCTCCGACCGCCGAGGGCCGGGGCCACCTGGGCCGGCAGCGGCGTCAGGGGCGGGAGGTAGGTGTAGCGGCGGTCGGCGGGGTGAGGGGAGCGGTCGCGGAAGCGGGTGCCGAAGAGCTCGATGGTGCGGTCGTCGAGGGGCAGCACGCCATGGGCCTCGGCCTCCTCCCACCACAGGGCGACCAGCTCGGCCAGCTTGTCGGGCCTCTCGGCCGCCAGGTCGTGGCACTCCGACCGGTCGACCTCGACGTGGTACAGCTCCCAGACGTCGTCGTCGAAGGACGAGCCGAACGGGTGACGGGTGACCGCCTTCCACCCGTCGGCGTAGAGGCCGCGGTGGCCCATCATCTCGAAGTACTGGACGGCCTTGCGGGTCGGTGCGGCGGGATCGTCGAACGTGTACGTGAACGGCGTGCCCGTCACCGGCATCTGCTCCCGGCCCCGGAAGAGCTCCGGCGGGGTCACGCCCAACAGGTCGTAGATCGTGGGGACGATGTCGTTCACGTGGTGGAACTGGTCGCGAAGCCCGCCGGCATCGGTGATCCGCGCCGGCCAGCGCACGATGAGGGGCACGTGGACGCCGCCCTCGTGGGTGTTCTGCTTGTACCACTTGAACGGCGTGTTGCCGGCCTGGGCCCAGCCCCACGGGTAGTTGGTGTGGCTGTGGGGGCCGCCGATCTCGTCGATGCGCTCGATGGCCTCGTCCGGCGTCTCGAGGATGAAGTTGAAGTACTTCATCTCGTGCAGCACCCCGAAGGGCCCGCCCTCCTGGCTGGCCCCGTTGTCAGAGAGGAAGACGACCATGGTGTCGTCGGTGAGGCCGAGACGGTCGAGCCCGGCGAGGAAGCGGCCGATCTGGTCGTCGGTGTGCTCGAGGAAGGCGGCGAAGGCCTCCTGCAGGCGGGCAGCCAGGCGGCGGTGGGTGTCGGGGAGGTCGTCCCACGCCTCGACGCCCGGGTTGCGGGGGGCCAGCTCGGTGTCCGGCGGCACCACGCCCATCTCGACCTGGCGGGCGAACCAACGCTCCCGAGCCACGTCCCAGCCCTCGTCGAAGCGACCGCGCCACCGCTCCAGGTGCTCCGGTGGCGCCTGGTGGGGGGCGTGCATGGCGCCGAGGGCCATGTAGAGGAAGAAGGGCCGGTCGGGCCGGATCGACACGGCGTCGTGGATGAATCCGAGCGAGCGGTCGACCAGATCCTCGGTGAGGTGGTACCCGGGAGTGTCCCCGGAGGAGGCGGGCGGGTCGACGTGGTGGTTGTCGTAGACCAGCTCGGGGTGGAACTGGTCGGTCTCACCCTCCATGAACCCGTAGAAGCGGTCGAAGCCCCGCTGGCACGGCCACTGGTCGTAGGGGCCGGCGGCCGAGGCGTCCTCCATGGGGCACAGGTGCCACTTTCCGGCGGCGAAGGTCGTGTAGCCCTCGTCGCGCAGCACCTCGGCCACGGTGGCGGCGTGGTTCGAGATGTGGCCCCGCATGTGGGGGTAGCCGCTGCTGAAGTTGGAGAGGGCCCGCATGCCCACCTCGTGGTGGTTGCGCCCGGTGAGGAGGGCGGCCCGGGTCGGGGAGCAGAGGGGCGTGACGTGGAAGTTGGTGTAGCGGAGGCCCTGGGCGGCGAGGCCGTCGATGTGGGGCGTCGCCATGTCGGACCCGAAGCAGCCGAGCTGGGCGAAGCCGGTGTCGTCGAGGAGGATCACCACCACGTTGGGCGCGTCCTCACCGGGGTGGGGACGGACGGGCCACCACGGGGTCGACTCGGCGTGGGTGCGGCCGATGCGCCCCTGGGGGTCCTCGCCGACGGTCATGCCTCGCTTCCCTGCCTCATCCGGTCAACTCCCTGGGCGATCTTTTGGCGTCGATTATGACAGAAGATCGTAGACCCGTCGGGGTCGCCACGCCAGGGGTCCCCGGGAGAGCACCGGGGCCCCGGCGACGTAGGGTGACGACCGGCAACGAGGCTTCGAACGACAGGTCGGTACACGTGGAGCTCCTCTTGCTGTCGAACTCCACGAACCACGGCCAGGAGATGTTCTCCCACGCCGCTGCGGCCTTCGCCGAGGTGGCGGCGGGCGATCGGGTGACGTTCATCCCCTTCGCCCTGGCCGACTGGGACGGCTACGCCGACCGGGTGACCACGGCCTTCGGGCGGTTCGGTGTCGACGTCACCTCGGCCCATCGGGCCGCCGCTCCCGATCGGGCCATCCTCGACGCCGATGTGGTGATGATGGGTGGAGGCAACACCTTTCGCCTCCTCGACTCGCTGTACGAGCTGGGCGTGGTGGGGGGCCTGGGCGAGCGGGTCCGATCCGGGGCGATCCGGTACATGGGGGCGTCGGCCGGCACCAACATGGCCTGCCCCACCATCCGGACCACCAACGACATGCCGATCTGCCGCCCACCGAGCTTCGCCGCTCTCGGCCTGGTCCCGTTCCAGATCAACCTCCACTACGTCGACACCGACCCGCTCTCGACCTACATGGGCGAGACCCGCGAGGAACGCATCGAGGAGTTCCTGGAAGAGAACGACTGCCCGGTCCTCGCTCTCTACGAAGGCACGTGGCTGCGGGTCAGCGGGGAGCAGGCGGCGGTCACCGGCCCGGCCCGCATCTTCCAGCGGGGCGGCTGCGACACCTTCGCCGAAGGGGTCGACGTGGCCCACCTGCTGGGCTCCCGGCCTTCCTTCGACGGTGGCGCCCGGCCCCGACGGGGCGCGGCACCCCGTTGAACCGCAACCCCATGGACCGGGGGCGATATCCCTGCCTGCAGTACCCTGGCGGTTCCAGCCCGACTTAGTGGGGACCTCCGTCCTTGACGGTCGGCCCGATACGGCCGACACGATCCCGTCGCCTCCTCTGAGCCCACCTCGAGGAGAGTCATGTCCCCCACACCTGTTCCCGCTTTGTCGATCGTGCCCGGCGGGCGCCAGGACCGCTCCGGAACCAACGCCAGCCCCCCGCCGGGCGCCACGGCGTTGGCCGTCGTGCCCTCCGCCGGGATCGGCCGCGAGGACCGGCGAGTGACGGCCGTCGTCTACTGCGAGGCGAACTTCGGGGCCATCGACGGGAAGACCGCCAACGGCCTCGTCCGCCACTCCGAGACCTACGAGATCCTTTCCGTCATCGACAGCGAGAAGGCCGGCCTCGATGCCGGCGCCGTCCTGGACGAGAAGCCGAACGGCATCCCCGTCTGCCACGACCTGGCCGAGGCCCTGGCCGACATCGACGAGGTGCCGGACTCCTTCATCTTCGGGATGGCGCCATCCAGCGGGATGCTGTCGCCGACCGAGCGGGAGATCGTCCTGAGCGCCATCGACCTCGGGATGAACGTCGTCAACGGGCTCCACGAGTTCCTCAACGACGACCCCGAGTTCGCGGCGGCAGCCGCCGCCCACGACGTCGAGATCCACGACGTCCGCCGGCCCCGGGCCAAGAAGGATCTGCGAATGTTCAGCGGGCGTATCACCGAGGTCACCTGCCCGGTCATCGCCGTGCTCGGCACCGACGGAGCCATCGGCAAGCGCACGACGGCGACGATCCTCACGCGCGCCCTCAACGACCGGGGGATCAAGGCCGTCATGGTCAGCACCGGCCAGACCGGGCTGATCCAGGGCGCCCGCTACGGCATCGCTCTCGACGCCATCCCCTCGCAGTTCTGCTCGGGGGAGATGGAGGCCACCGTCGTCGCCGCCTTCGAGGGCGAGCGCCCCGACGTCATCGTGGTCGAGGGCCAGGGGGCGCTGAGCCATCCCGCCTACCTCACGTCCACGTTCATCCTCCGGGGCAGCCGTCCCGACGGAGTCGTGCTCCAACACGCCCCGGGGCGCACCCGCCTCGGTGACTTCGGGCAGGTCGTCATGCCCACTCCGGCCACCGAGATCAACCTCATCGAGACCTTCGCCGACACCAAGGTCATCGGCCTCACCATCAACCACGAGAACATGACCGACGCCGACGTCGGCCAGGCCATCGCCCGCTACGCCGACGAGCTGGGCATCCCGGCCACCGACGCCCTGACCCGGTCGCCCGACCTCCTCGTGGAGATGGTCCTGGCCGCGTTCCCGCAACTGGAGGCGACGACCGTCGACGCCTGATGCCGGCCCCACGGCTGGAGATCGACCTCGACAAGGTCCGCCACAACGCCCGCACCCTCGTCGACGCGTTGTCGGCGCGCCGCATCTCCGTCACCGGTGTGACCAAGGCGGTGCTCGGCTCGCCCGACGTCGCCCGAGCCCTGCTCGACGCGGGCGTGCGCGCCCTCGGCGACTCCCGCATCGAGAACATCGAGCGGCTGCGCCGGGCCGGTGTGCTGGCGCCCATGACCCTGATCCGCTCCCCGATGCCCAGCCAGGTGGACCGGGTCGTGCGCGCCGCCGACGTGAGCCTCAACACCGAGCTCGACGTCGTGCGGGAGCTCTCGTCCGCGGCGAGGACGGCGGGACGGACCCACGGGATCGTGCTCATGGTCGAGTTGGGCGACCTCCGCGAGGGCATCCGGCCCGCCGACCTGGCCGCCGCGGTGCGGGCCACGCTCCGCCTCCCCCACCTGGCCCTGCGGGGCATCGGCACCAACCTGGCCTGCCAGAGCGGAGTGGTGCCCGACGCCACCAACATGACCGAGCTGTCGACCCTGGCCACCGGCATCGAGACCACCTTCGGTGTGACCCTGGAGATCGTGTCCGGAGGCAACTCGGCCAACCTCGACTGGGCCCTCGCCGGGTCGGACACGGGTCGGGTCGACGACCTGCGGCTGGGCGAGGCCCTCCTCCTGGGCCGGGAGCCCCTCCACCGCCGGCCCATCGAGGGGCTGCACACCGATGCCTTCACCCTCACGGCCGAGGTGATCGAGGCCAAGGTCAAGCCGTCGCGACCCCGCGGCACCCTGGCCCAGACCGCGTTCGATGCCGCGGTGCCTCTGACCGACAGGGGAGATCGGCGCCGCGTCATCGTCGCCCTCGGCCACCAGGACGTCGACCCCACCGACCTCACACCGCCCCTCGGCATCGACGTCCTCGGGGCCAGCAGCGACCACCTGGTGATCGATCCCGGCCCCCACCACCTCGGCGTCGGATCCGAGGTGCCGTTCCGGCCCGGCTACCGGGCCCTGGTCCGGGCCATGACCTCGCCCTTCGTCACCCAGGTCGTCCTCGGGGGCGGCACCTCCGCGACGACCGCACGCGACCCGGAGGCCACGGTCCGCTGATCAGGCCGCGGCGCTGGCGTGGAGCTGGTCCTCGATCTCGGCCTGGACGTCGAGGAAGCGGGGGTCGCGGCGGATGTCCGGGCCCCGGGAGGAGCCGAAGGGGATGGCGATCTCGTTGGCCACCCGGCCCGGGCGGGACGACAGCACGTAGACCCGCTGGGAGAGGTAGACGGCCTCGCCCACGTCGTGGGTGACCATCAGCACGGTGCAGCCGGTGCGCTGACGCACCTGGAGCAGGAACTCGTGCATGGCTCCCCGGGTCTGGGCGTCGAGGGCGCCGAAGGGCTCGTCGAGGAGCAGGACGTCGGGCTCGGGCGCCAGGGCCCGGGCGATGGCCACCCGCTGGCGCATGCCCCCGGAGAGCTGGCCGGGGCGGAGGCCGGCCACGTCGGCCAGCCCGGTGATGCCCAGGAGCTCGTCGACCCGCTCCCGCAGGGCCGGCTTGGCCCAACGGCCGCACTCCAGGGCGAAGGCGATGTTCTGGGCCACGGTCTTCCACGGGAACAACGAGTAGCCCTGGAACACCATGCCCCGGTCGGGGCCGGGCCCGATGACCAGGTCGCCCCCGACCCGCACCTCGCCCGAGGTGGCGACCTCCAGGCCGCCGGCGATGTTGAGCAGGGTCGACTTGCCGCACCCCGAGGCCCCCACGATGGTGACCATCTCGCCCGGGTCCACGTGCATGTCGATGCCGTCCAGGGCCAGGACCGGTCCCGTCCGCCGTCGGCCGGGGAACGCCTTGGTGATGCCGGTGACGGTGAGCCCGACGGTGGGCATGCCACTCATCGGGACCCCTCCGACCACGGGGCCGTCCGCTTGCGGAGCTGACGAAGGGCCAGGTCGCTCACCAGCCCGATCAGGGCGAAGATGACGAGCACGGCGAACATGGTGTCGACGTTGCGGAACCGCAGGGCTCGCATCATCCGGAAGGCCAAGCCCTCCTGGGCCGCCACCAGTTCGGCCACCACCAGCATGAGCCACGCTGCGGCCAGGTTGATGCGAGCCACGTCGACGATGCCGGGCCAGCTGTGGGGGAGGATCACCCGGCGCAGCACGGTGAGGCGCCCGGCGCCCAGGGTGTAGCTGGCGTTCACCAGCTCCTGGGGCACGGCCCGGGCCACATCGGCCGTCATCAGGATGTTGAAGAACACCGTCCCGACCACGATGAGGGCGATCTTGGGCGCCTCGTCGATGCCGAGCCACAGCATGAACACCGGGGTCAGAGCACTGGCCGGGATGTAGCGCAGCGTGCCCATCTGCGGGGTGAAGAAGCTCTCGATCGACGAGAAGCTGGCGACCAGGACACCCAGCACCACCCCGATGCCCACACTGATCGAGTAGCCGATGGCGATGCGGCGCAGGCTGGCCGTCAGGTCCGTCATCAGGTCGCCGGACCGGTACAGCTCCACGCCGGCGTTCCAGGTGGCGCCGGGCGTGGGCAGGAGGAACTCCTTGCTCCCCATGACGACGGAGACGACGGCCCACCCGCCCAGCAGGAGGACCACCCCGGCCACGCCCAGGCCCAGCTGGAGCCCGACCGGGATCTCGCCCCGCATGCGCCCCATGGGCCCCCAACGCTGGCCCCGGGTGCCCCCGGTCGGTGAGGGCGGGCCGACGGCCGAGGTCCGCGGCGCCAGCGGGCCGGGCTCCACCCCCAGGGTGGGGATGGGGTCGGGCACCGAGGCCTCGGTCGGGCCGGCGGCGGCGAGGGGGTCGGCCCCGGCGTCGACGCTCGTCATCCCCCCGCCCGCTCCGCGTAGTCCCGGGTGAAGCTCGGGTCGAAGAGGCCGTCGAGGGGGGCCTCCTCCTCGGTGAGACCGGCCTCGACCAGGAACGGGTTGATGAGGCGGGCGGTGTAGAGCAGCGACGTGGTGTCGTCGCCGTCCTCGAACGAGGCCAGGGCCTCCTCGACGGAGAAGATCGTCGTCCCCTCGGCGAAGCTCTCGTAGTCCTCGATCGAGGTGCCCGCCGCCTCGGCCAGGATCTCGAGCGACTCCTCGGGGTTCGCCTCCATGTAGTCGAGGGTCTTGTACCAGGCGTCGACCAGCTTCTGGACGTCCTCGGGACGCTCCTCGATCAGCTCGGGCGTCACCACGATGTGGTCGGAGATGGTGCCCGGGAAGTCGGCGCTGTCGAACACCACGTGCGAGCCCTCCCGCTCCAGGGCGGTGAGGGTGAAGGGGGCGAAGACCCCGACGCAGTCGAACTCGCCCCCGGCGAAGCTGGCCGCGGCGGCGTCGGTGAGGACGCCCCGGAACTCGATGTCGTCCTCGGTGAGGCCGACCGACTCCAAGCCCTGGAGCAGGAGGAAGTGGTCGACCACCCCGGCCTCGGCGGCGATGGTCTTGCCCTCCAGGTCCTCGATGGAGGTGATCGACTCGTCGCAGATGATGGCGTCGTTGCCGGTGGAGTTGTCGTTGTTGGTGACGATCACCTGCTCGTCGCCGGCGGCCACGCCGAACATGGTGTCGTTGAGGGTCTGGGTGTTGCCGTCGAGCTCGCCGGCGGCCATGGCGTCGAGGGAGCCGAGGTAGTCGGCGAAGAAGCGCAGCTCCACGTCGACCCCGGCCTCTTCGAAGATGCCGGCCTGCTCGGCCACGGCGAGGGGGAACCACCCGGGCCAGGCCGAGTAGCCGAGGACGATGGGATCGCCTTCCCCGGACCCGGCGCCGGCGGCATCGGCGGACGGGTCGTCGTCCCCCCCGCAGGCGGCGAGGGCGAGGACCAGGGCACAGGCGGCGGCGCCGGCGCGCAGCCGGCGGTGGGGGCGGAGCAGCATGGGGGCGACGGTACGCACGCTCCGTTCCCGTCGAATGTCCATCGAAATTCGGGCCTGTGAACAGCTCCTGACCCTGATCTGACTCCGAGGCGGGGCGATCCCCGGGAGACCGGCCCGCCCTAACCTGCGAGGCATGACGGGCGACAGCCACGCCGGCCCGCGACGACGGGGCCGGCCCCGCAGCCGAGACGGGTCCCGGTCCGAGGGCGACCCCCGGGAGGCCATCGTCGCCGCGGCCAGCGCCCTGTTCGCGGCCCACGGCGTCGAGGGCGTCACCATGGCCCAGATCGCCGAGCGGTCCGGCCTGCAGCAGTCGTCGATCTACTACTGGTTCCGCTCCAAGGCCGAGATCCTGGGCTCGATCCTGGAGCGGGTGAACCGGGTGCCCCTGTCCATCGTCGAGCGGGAGCGCTCGGCCCGGGGCCCGGTCGCCGTGCGCCTCCACCGCCTGGTGCGAGAGGACGTGGTGACGCTCTGCGCGTTCCCCTTCGACATCAACGAGATCCACCGGCTGGCCGTCCGCTGCCCCGAGGACTTCACCGCCTACTGGGAGGAGCGGCGCCGGCTCGACGACGAGGTGGAGGCCCTCGTCGCCGAGGGGGTGGCCTCCGGGGAGCTGCGGGCCGTCGACCCCCGCCTGGCCGCCCGGTCGCTGCTCGCCGCCGACGAGGCCACCCAGAACTGGTTCCGGCCCCTCGGCTCGTCGGGCTACACGGCCGACGAGGTCGCCGACCACGTGGCCGCGTCCACCCTCCGCTCCCTCCTGGCCGAACCGGCCACCTACGAGCAGGTCCGGGCCGCGGCCACGGTCCCGGCGCCCGGCTAGAGCTCGCCCGAGGCGCGCCAGCGGCCCTTCTCGGCCTCGAAGGCGGCCCGCTGCTCGTGCCGGAAGGCGGCGATGTCCCCCTCGTTCTCGGCCAGGAAGGCCGTGTGGTCGGCCAGGCGGAACGTGGTGGGCTCGATAGCCAGCTCCAGCTCACCGGCCCGGGCCCGGCCCCGCAGGTCGAGCAGCTCGTCGGCCGAGACGGGGTGGAAGCGGATCTGGTCGAAGGGGCGCAACAGCCAGGGCACGTCGGGCTCCGCCCCCGGGGTGGGCCCGTCGAGGTACCAGACGGGCACCGTGCGCCCCACGAACTGGTAGCCGCCGGGGCCCTCCATCCCGTACACGCACAGGTAGGCCCCGCCGATCCCGACGGCGTTCTCCGGGGTCCAGGTGCGGGCCGGGTTGTACTTGGTCGTGACCAGGCGATGGCGGGGGTCGAGGGGGGTGGCGACAGGAGCTCCCAGGTAGACGTCGCCCAGGCCGAGGACGAGGTAGCGGGCGTCGAAGACGATGCGGTGGACGTCGTCGACCGAGCCCAGCCCGTTGACCCGGCGGATGAACTCCAGGTTCGACGGGCACCACGGGGCGTCGTCCCGGACGACCTCCATGTACCGACGGATGGCCTCCAAGGTGGCGGGATCCTCCCAGGACAGCGGCAGGTGCACCGTCCGGGCCTCGATGGCCAGCTCCCCAGTGGGGGGCAGCTCCTCGTCGCCCTTCTGCACCAGCTCGACCAGCTCCGCCGCGTCGACCTGGGTGGGGTCGAGCTGGACCAGCAGCGACCGCACGCCCGGCGTGACGTCGACGACGGCGTCGGGGGCGTGGTCGGCGAGCCACCGGTCGAGGGCGTGGACCCGGGCCCGGAGGGCCAGGTCGAGCGCCATCTCGCCGTACTCCACCAGGAGGAAGGCGTCGCCGGAGCGGCGGACGGTGAGCCGGGGCCGATCGCCGGCGGCGGGCTGCGACGCGACGACACCCCCGGCCGGGTCACGACGGGAGGACAGCCGGGTCGTGTCGCCGGCGGGCCGGAGGGTGGCGACGGCCCGGGCGAGCTGGCCGCCCAGCTCGGCGGCGCGGCTCGGGGCCACGGGGACGAAGGTGACGGAGTCGCCCGGGGCCAGCTGCCCCAGCTTCCACCGCTCGGCCGCCACCACCGTGGCCGGGCAGGTGAAGCCGCCCAGGCTGGGCCCGTCGGGGCCCAGCAGCACCGGCGTGTCGCCGGTGAAGTCGACGGTGCCGAAGGCGTAGCCGTTGTCGTGCACGTTGGAGGGGTGAAGCCCGGCCTCACCCCCGTCGGCCCGGGCCCACGCCGGGCGGGGCCCGTCGAGGCGCACGCCGGTCCGGGCACAGTGGATCTGCACCCGCCACGACGCGGCGAAGAGGGCGTCCATGTCGGCGGCGGTGAAGAACTCCGGGGCGGCGTGGGGCCCTTCGAGCACGCCGATCCGCCAGGCCCGGCCGAGGGTCGGCCAGCACCGGGTGACGACGGGCGACGGCACCAGACCCGACACGGCATCGCCCACGGGGAGCACGTCGCCGGCGGCCAGGGTCCGGCCCTCGTGACCCCCGAAGCGCCCCAGGGTGAACGTCGACCGGCTGCCCAGCACGACGGGGACGTCCAAGCCTCCCCGCACCGCCACGTAGCCGCGCAGGCCCGGCCCGCGCACCGCCCCCAGCCGCAGCACCTGGCCGGCGGCCACCGCGACGGGCTGCCAGAGCGGCACCGGCCGTCCCCCCAGGTCGGCACTCATCTCCGCCCCACCGAGGCAGACGACGGTGGGCCGGTCGAAGCGGAGGGCCGGGCCCACGGCCGTGCACTCCAACCCGGCCGCGGCGGGAAGGTTGCCGACGGCCCGGTTGGCCAGGCGGAACGAGAGGTCGTCCATGGGGCCGCTCGGGGGCACTCCCACCGCCCAGTAGCCGGTGCGGCCGGGGTGGTCCTGGACGGTGGTGAAGGCCCCGGGCTCGACCACCTCGACGGTGCCGCGCACCGGAGCCGGCCCCGTCATCGCGCCAGCCAGGCGCGCCACCCGCCGTGACTGGTGATGTCGGGGGCGCCCTCGGCCGCGTGGGGCTCGCACAAGAAGCCGTTGACGGTCGAGCCGTCGGCCAGCTCCACCGTCCCCACCGCCAGCGGGGCGGGCACCTCGTCGACCACGGCGCCGAAGCCGGCCCGGTCGAGGGCCCACACCTCCACCTCGACGCGGCCCCCCCCGCTCGCCACCCGGACCAGGCCCGGCTTGGCTGGCTCGGTGGCCAGGGCCACCATCCGGTAGACGGGCGCCGTGGCGGTGCGGCGGACGAGCCACCCACCCCGGTCGGTGAGGAGGTGGTTGAGGGGCTGGCCTTCCAGGTGGGCGCCGCACACGGCCAACAGGGCGGCGGGACCCACCACCGGGGCCGGGGCAGGCTGGCCGGCGACGGCCGCCCCCACCGCCCACACCCGCCGGTCGGCGCCGGCGGGCCCCAGGACGGTCACGCCGAAGGGCAGGCCGTCGGCCCGCATGCCCGCCGGCACGGCGGCCGCGCACCAGTCGACGAGGTTGCACCCGTTGGTGAAGCGGCCCAGCCGGGCGTTCACGCCCACCGGGTCGGCGGCCACCTGGGCCAGGGTGGGGTGGGTGGGAGCGGTGGGGACCACGACGGCGTCCACGTCGTCCCACACGGCGGCGGCCCGACGGCGCAGGACGGCGAGGCGATCGCGGTCGGCGAGGTAGTCCGAAGCGGAGAGCCGGCCGGCGGCGGCGATGATGGCGCCGACAGTGGGGTCGACCTCGTCGCGGTAGGCATCGACGAAGGCACCGATGGCCGCGTGCCGCTCGGCCACCAGGGCCCCGCCGTAGAGGAGCTCCCCGGCAGCGAGGTAGGCGGCCAGGTCGACCTCCACCACCTCGGCCACGTCCTCCAGGCCCAGGCGGTCGAAAGCGGCGACCACGGCCGGGGAGCACCACTCCTCCACGACCCGCCGGTGGGGGATCCCGATCCGCCGTGCCGGCCCGCCCGGGGCGGACGGGAGGGGCCGGGACCAGGGATCGGTCGGGTCGGGGCCGGCGGCGGCCTCGACGGCGGCCGCCGCGGTGGCCACGTCGCGGGCGAACAGCGAGACGCAGTCGAAGGAGCGGCACGCCGGCACCACCCCGCGGGTGGGCAGCCACCCGCGCGTCGGCTTGAGGCCGACCACCCCGCAGAAGGCGGCGGGGATCCGGCCCGAGCCGGCCGTGTCGGTGCCGAGGGCGAGATCGGCCTCCCCGGCGGCGACAGCGGCGGCCGACCCGCTGGACGACCCCCCGCTCACGTGGTCGGGCGCCACCGGGTTGGCCACCACGCCGTAGGGGCTGCGGGTGCCGACCAGGCCGGTGGCGAACTGGTCCATGTTCGCCTGCCCGGCCACGACGGCGCCCGCCGC
>CAZXRA010000030.1:0-23925 GCA_964643485.1 uncultured Iamiaceae bacterium
GCTCGTGCCCATCGGGTTCGGCATCTTCGGCGTCATCCGGGCCGTCTCCGATGCGGTGGACAGCGCGTCCTCCGACGGGGGCCTGACCGTCACCACGGGCGACAACGAGATCGTCACCGACGCCGACGGGCGGCCCACCGAGATCCTCGCCCTGGCCCAGCCCACGGGGGCGACCAACCGGGTCGTCACCCGGGCCACCGTCGACGGGGAGATCGTCTGGCAGGCCCCTGTCGTCCCCTCCGACGTGTACTCGGCCCAGCTCCGCCGGGCCGGCGAGCTGGTGCTGGTCAGCCTGCGCGACGAGGTCGTCGCCCTGGACGGCCGCACCGGGGCCGAGCGCTGGCGGCTCACCGTGTCCGACGAGGTCGACCCCCGGTGCCGCCACTGCTTCGCCGTCCTCGGCGATGTGCTCGTGGTCCTCAGCCGCGACGCCCACGTCACCGCCGTCGACCTGGGCGGGGGCGAGGCCCTGTGGACCCGGCGCCTCGACTCGCCCCGCGCCACCGTCCACGTCGTGGGCGGCACCCTGCTCGTCCTGGACGAACCGGCCGACGGCAGTGCCCCCGCCGCCCTGGCCGTCACCGACCCGGTGACCGGCGAGGAGCACACGCGCATCACCCCGTCCTGCCCAGACCCGGACTACCCGCCCGAGCAGGAGCTGCTCGTCGACTTCGACCCCGCGGCACTCGTGCTCCCCGTCCCCGGAAGCGACGACGTGGTCCTCGTGTTCGGCTTCGGCACGACCTGCGCCCAACGCTGGACCCTGCCCGCAGGCGAGATGCGGTGGTCCCGGGCCACCGAGCTGGGGACGTCGTTCACCGACCCGTCCGTCGCCTCCGACGGCACCGACATGGTGATCTCCGACTCGTCGGTCCTCGTCCACCTGGGATTGTCCGAGGGCTCGATCACCGCCCTCCCCCTGCCCCAGGACACCTCCCCCTCTCCGGCCGGCGTCGTCGCCGACGGGCGACTGGTGACCGCCGTGCGGTCGAGCCGGGGGACGACGCGCTGGAGCCTGCTGGCCATCGACCTGCGCAACCGCGAGACGTTGTGGGAGCGCGCCCTGCCCCGGGGGGTGGAGCCCTTCGACCTGTCCGACGACCGCTCCAGCGACACCCTGTTCTCCGACAGCGCCCGCTTCCTTCTCACGTCAGGCAGCGACGGCGAGGTCGCTCTCGTCACCCTGGCGTCGCCGGGACAGCGGCTCACGGTGGAGGACGTCGACACGGCCACCGGTGAGGGCCGGCAGCTCGGACGGGGCACCTTCGCCGTCCGCTACGCCGGATCGTCGAGCCCGTCGGCCCGCATCGAGACGGTGACCGGTGGCCAGGTGGTGTTCACGACCGAGGGCATCCCCCAGGTGCTCGACCTGGCCAACGGCCATGTCGTCGCCAGCTGGGCCGACGACTGACGGCCCAGCCTCCGCCGTCCTCCACACTGGCAGGGTGATGCCGGCTCCCACCGATCTGCCCGTCGAGAGGTGCATCACCGACCTGCGGGCCGCCCTGTCCGGGCCCGGTGTGGCCGTGCTCCAGGCCCCGCCCGGGGCCGGCAAGACCACGATCGTCCCCCTCCGCCTCCTCGACGAGACGTGGCTGGACGGCCGGCGCATCGTCGTCCTCGAACCCCGACGGCTGGCGACCCGGGCCGCGGCCCGGCGCATGGCCGACCTCCTCGGCGAGAAGGTGGGGGCGACGGCGGGCTACCGCACCCGCGACGAGGACGTCACCGGCCCGGCCACCCGGATCGAGGTGGTCACCGAAGGGATCCTCGTGCGCCGTCTCCAGCGCGACCCGGCGCTGGAGGGCATCGGCCTGGTGGTGCTGGACGAGATCCACGAGCGCAGCATCCACTCCGACCTGGCCCTCGCCCTCCTCCTCGACGCCCGCTCGGCCCTCTGCCCCGACCTCCGGGTGCTGGCCATGTCGGCCACCCTCGACGCCGGCCGCGTGGCCGAGGTGCTGGGCGGCGCCGGGGCCCCGGCTCCGGTGGTCACCAGCTCCGGCCGCCAGCACCCCGTCGCCGTCCGCTGGGCCCCACCCCGCCCTCGCGAGCGGGTGGCCGAGCACGCGGCCCGGGTCGTACGGGAGGCCGTGGCCACCGACGCCGGTGATCTCCTGGCCTTCCTCCCCGGCGCCGCCGACATCCGCCGGGTGTCCACCGCCCTGGCCGGCACCCTGCCCCCGACCGTCGACGTCCGTCCCCTCTTCGGGGCTCTCCCCGTGGCCGAGCAGGACCGGGCCCTGGCCCCGTCGCCTCCGGGGCGCCGGCGGGTCGTGCTGGCCACCGACATCGCCGAGACCAGCCTCACCGTGGCCGGCGTCAGGATCGTCGTCGACGCCGGCCTCGCCCGCGTGCCCCGCTTCGACCCTCGCACCGGGTTGAGCCGGCTGCGAACGATCACCGCCTCGCAGGCGTCGGCCGACCAGCGCACGGGCCGGGCCGGGCGGACCGCACCGGGCGTGAGCCACCGGCTCTGGGCCGAGACCGAGCACGCCTCGCGGCCTCGGTTCACACCGCCCGAGATCACCCAGGTCGACCTGGCCGGCCTGGCCCTCGACGTGGCCCTCTGGGGCGCGCCGGTGGCGGCCCTGGCCTTCCTCGACCCACCGCCGGAGCACGCTCTGGCCGAAGCCCGCACCCTGCTGGCCACGCTGGGCGCCCTCGACGCCAACGGCCGGGCCACGCCCACAGGCCGGGCCCTGGCCGACCTGCCCCTGCACCCCCGGCTGGCCCGCATGGTCGTCGACGGGGCCCGGGCCGGCCACGGATGGGAGGCCTGCCTCCTGGCCGCGGCCCTGGAGGAGCGCGACGTGTTGCGCGGCCGGCCCGACGAGGTGCCGGTCGACGCGGCCGAACGACTGCGGGTCCTGGCCGACGAGCGGGCCTCGCACCCCCAGGCCGATGCCCAAGCGGTGCGGCGGGCCCGGCGGCGGGCGGATCAGATCGCCCGCCGGCGCCGCGTCCGCCGCACCGACGATGTCGACCTCACGGCCTGCGGCCCGCTCCTGGGCCTCGCCTACCCCGATCGGTTGGCCCGGGCGCGTGGCGGACACCGCTTCCGGCTCCGCACCGGGGCCGGGGCCTGCCTCCCCGACGGCGACCCGCTGTCGGGTGAGGCCTACCTGGTCGTGGCCGAGGTCGACACCGCCGGCGACGGCCCCGGCCAGGAGGGACGCATCCGCATCGCCGCCGCCGTCGACGAGGCCGACATCGTGGCCATCGGAGGCGACGACGTGGAGGTCCGCACCCATGTCGGTTGGGACGACGGGCGCGACGACCTCCGCCGCCGCACCGAGCGCCGGCTCGGGGCCATCGTCCTGTCGTCCTCCGAGGGGCCGCCCACCGCCGGGCCCGACACCGTCATCGCCCTCCTCGACCGGGTGCGGGCCACGGGCCTGGGCCAGCTGCGGTGGACCGACGGGGCCCGGCGCCTCCAGCAACGGGCGATCTTCGCCCGCCGGGCCCGGGCCGCCGCCGGGGAGGAATGGCCCGACCTCTCCGACGACGCCCTCCTCGCCGACCTCGCCACCTGGCTCGGGCCCCTGCTGGGCGGGGCGACGGGCCGGGCCGACCTGGAGCGGGTGGACGTGGCCGGCGTCCTCCGCGGCCGGCTGGGCTGGCCCTGGACCGGCCGCCTGGACGAGGTGGCCCCCGACGGGCTGACGGTGGCGTCGGGTCGTCACGTCCCCCTCGACTACACCGGCGACGTCCCCGCCCTGCACGTGCGGGTGCAAGAGCTGTTCGGCACCACCGTCCACCCGACCGTCGACGGGGGACGGGCGCCGGTGGTGCTGCACCTGCTGTCCCCGGCCGGGCGGGACGTGCAGGTCACCGCCGACCTGCCCGGCTTCTGGGCCGGGTCGTGGGCTGACGTCCGCAAGGACATGGCCGGTCGCTACCCCAAGCACCCCTGGCCGGCCGATCCGGCCACGGCCGAGCCATCGGTCAGGCGTCGTCGCTGAACCAGCTGTGGGTGCCGGTGGCCTCGACGGCGGCGGCGATGCGTTGGAGGGCGTGGACGTAGGCCGCGGTGCGCAGGTCACAGCCCTGCTCCTCGGCCCGGTCGAGGATCTGGCCCGTCTCCCGCACCATGATCTCGTGCAGGCCGTCGTTGACCTGCTCCAGGCTCCAGGCCAGGCCCGAGCGGTTCTGCACCCACTCGAAGTAGCTGACGGCCACCCCACCGGCGTTGGCCAGGATGTCAGGCAGGACCACGACGCCCCGCTCGGCCAGGATGGCGTCGGCCTGGCTCGTGGTGGGCCCGTTGGCCACCTCCACGACCAGGCCGGCCCGGATGGCGTGGGCGTTCTCGGCCGTGATCACGCCCTCCAGGGCCGCGGGGATCAGCACCTCCACGTCGAGCTCCAGAAGCTGCTCGTTGCTGATCTCGGTGGCGTCGACGAGCTCGCACACCGTGCCCTCGCAGTAGACGGCCCGCAGCTCCCGGGTCTCGTTCTTCTGCTGCATGAGGCTGGGCACGTCGAAGCCGTCGTCGGAGTGGATGCCGCCCTTGGAGTCGCTCACGGCGACGATGCGGTAGCCGTCGGCGTGGAGGAGCCGGGCCACGTGCTGGCCGGCGTTGCCGAACCCCTGCACCGCCACCCGGATGTCGGCCGGGCGCCACCCCCGGCGGGCCTCGATCTCCTTGAGGGCGTAGTAGGCGCCCCGCCCCGTGGCCTGGTCGCGGCCCAGGCTGCCGCCCAGGGAAAGGGGCTTGCCGGTGATGACAGCCGGGGTGCGCCGGCCCCGGGCCTTGGAGTACTCGTCCATCATCCAGCCCATCACCATCTCGTTGGTGTAGACGTCGGGCGCGGGGATGTCGGTGTCGGGGCCGATGAAGTCGCCGAAGGCGACCACGACGCCCCGGCTGAGGCGCTCCAGCTCCAGGCGGGACAGCTCCTTGGGGTTGACGATGACGCCGCCCTTGGCCCCGCCGAAGGGGATGCCCACCACGGCGCACTTGAGCGTCATCCAGAGGGCCAGGGCCTTGACCTCGCTGAGGCTGACGTCGGGGTGGTAGCGGATGCCGCCCTTGCCCGGCCCCCGAGTGTCGTCGTGGCGCACCCGGTAGGCCTCGAAGGTGCGGAGGGTCCCGTCGTCCATGCGGACCGGGACCGCCACCTGGAGGATGGCCTTGGGGTGGCGCAGGCGCTCGATGACCTCCTCGCCGACCTCGCCGAAGGCGGCGGCGTGGTCGAGCTTGCGGAGGGCGTCGACGAAGACATCGTCGTCGTCGGTGGTGATGTCCTCGGCCATGTGGCCTCCCTCGTCTCCGCGTTCCGGCGGGACAGTGTGCCGCGCCGCGACCGCCCGTGCTCGGGAACGGGCTCTTCGGGGCGGGCCGGACCCGACTGTCCCACGTCCTCCGACCCCACCCACCGCCCTCGCTGCGAGGCCTTCGGCCTCACTGTCGTACCAAGTGGTCATGATGGGGCCATGGCTCCCCCCGCCACCACCCCTCTGGCCGATCGGGCCCAGGAGCTGCTGCGCGCCCTGGCCGGGCCCGACGCCCGACTGCGGCCCGAGCAGCTCGCCGCCATCGAGGTCACGGCGGGCGACGGGGGCCGGGCCCTCGTCGTGCAGCGCACCGGGTTCGGCAAGTCGGCCATCTACTTCATCGCCACCAAGCTCCGGCGCGAGGCCGGGGCCGGTCCCACCCTCGTCGTGTCCCCGCTCCTGGCCCTCATGCGCGACCAGGTGGCGGCAGCCGAGCGACTCGGGGTGCGGTCGGCCACCATCAACTCCACCAACGTCGACGACTGGTCGGCCATCGAGGAGGCCGTCGCCGCCGGCCAGCTCGACCTCCTCTGCATCAGCCCCGAGCGGCTGAACAACCCCGGCTTCGCCCACCGGGTGCTGCCCCGCCTGGCCGCCGGGCTGGGGATGCTGGTCGTCGACGAGGCCCACTGCATCAGCGACTGGGGCCACGACTTCCGGCCCGACTACCGGCGCATCCGCGATGCCATCGCCGCCCTCGACCCGGCCACGCCGGTGCTGGCCACCACGGCCACCGCCAACGAGCGGGTGTGCGCGGATGTGGCCGAGCAGCTCGGGGCCGACGTGGCCGTGATGCGGGGCACCCTCGACCGCGAGTCGCTCCACCTCGGCGTGGCCGCCCTCCCGTCGCTCGCCCACCGCCTGGCCTGGCTGGCCCAGCGCATCCCCGCCGTGCCGGGCACGGGCATCGTCTACTGCCTCACCGTGGCCCAGACCGACCAGGTGGCCGCCTTCCTCCGGTCCGAGGGGATCGACGCCGTCGCCTACTCGTCGGCCACCGACCCCGACGACCGCCTCCGCTTGGAGGCCGCCTTCAAGGAGAACCGGGTGAAGGCCCTGGTGGCCACGTCGGCCCTGGGCATGGGGGTCGACAAGCCGGACGTCACCTTCGTCCACCACCTCGGCGCCCCGCCCTCCCCCATCGCCTACTACCAGCAGGTCGGCCGGGCCGGGCGCTCGGTGCCCCGGGCCGAGGCGTGGCTGCTCCCGGGCGAGGAGGATCGGGCCATCTGGTCGTGGTTCGCCGCCGTGGGCCTGCCCCCGGAGCCGTTGTGCCGGCGGGTGCTCGACGCCATCGGCGAGGCCGGCGGTGTGCCCGTGGCCGTCACCGATCTGGAGCGCAGCGTCGACCTCCGCCGGGGGCGGCTGGAGACCCTGCTCAAGATCCTCGACGTCGACGGGGCCGTGGCCCGGGAGGGTCGGGGCTGGGTTCTCACCGGGCGGGAGTGGCGCTACGACACCGAGCGGGTGGCCCGGGTCGACGCCGCCCGCCGGGCCGAGGCCGACGCCATGGTCGCCTACGCCGAGGGGCGCTCGTGCCTCATGGGCTTCCTCCGTACCAGCCTCGACGACCCCGAGGCCGGGGCCGCGCCCTGCGGCCGCTGCACGGTGTGCACCGGGTCGGGCGATCCCGTCACCCTCGACCCGGCCGTCGTGCGGCGGGCGGTGGAGATGTTGCGGGGCGTCGACGTCCCGCTGGAGCCTCGCAAGCAGTGGGCCCGCGGGCTGGCCGACCCCAAGGGCAACGTGAAGGCCGACGAGCGGGCCGAGGAGGGCCGGGCCCTGGCCCGGGCCGACGACGCCGGCTGGTGGCCGGTGGTGGCCCGGGCCCTCGCCACCGGGGCCCCCGACGACGAGCTGGTCACCGGTCTGGCCGCCATGCTGAAGCGGTGGCCGTGGGCCGAGCGCCCCACCTGGGTCACCTGGGTCCCCTCCACCCGGCACGAGGCCCTGCTGGCCAGCGTGGCCGAACGCATCGGCGGCCTCGGGTCGCTGCCGGTGCGCAACGCCGTCGTGCGCCGCCGCCCCGGCGCCCCTCAGGCCGACCAGCAGAACTCGGCCCACAAGCTGGGCAACGTCTGGGGCGCCTTCGCGGTGGAGGCCTCCGAGCTGCCCGACCCCGATGTCCTCGCCGGCCCCGTGCTGGTGCTCGACGACCGGTGGGACTCGGGCTGGACCATGACCGTGGTGGCCGCCCTGCTCCGCCGGGCCGGGGCCGAGGCCGTCCTCCCCGCCACCCTGGCCCGGCGATGAGCACGTCACCTCCCGAGGCCATGTGCGACACAAGTGCTACATTTGTCGCCATGTCCGAGGTCGCGTCCCGGGAGCTGCGCAACCACACCGCCGACGTGCTGCGCCGCGTCCAGGCCGGCGAGGAGATCACCATCACCGTCCGGGGCAAGCCCGTGGCCCAGGTGGTACCTCTCGGCTCCCGACGACGATGGCTCTCCCGCGAAGAGTTCATGGAACGCCGTCGCAACCTCCCCTACGACCCGACCTTCGCCGATGACCTGAAATGGATCTCGGGAGACACGACCGACGACCTCGGTCCCATCCGATGACGATCCCTCCGATCCGGGGGGTCATCGACACGAACGTCCACATCTCCAGCGAAGAGGGACGACCGATCAACGAGGCGCTGCTGCCGACCGCCATCGTCGTCTCGGTCGTGACGGTTGCCGAGCTACAGGCCGGTGTCCTGGCCGCCTCGGACGACCTGACCCGGGCCCGGCGCCAGGCCACGCTCGCCTCGCTGCAGAGCGCCGAGGTGCTCCCCATCGATGAGACGGTGGCCCACCTGTGGGCCGAGATGCGGGCCCACCTGGCCGAGATCGGTCGGCGGGTCAACGTGAACGACCTGTGGATCGCGGCTACGGCCGCGGCCCACCGCATCCCCGTCGTCACCCAGGACGACGACTTCGACGCCCTGGAGGGCGTGGGCGGCCTGGCCGTCGTCCGGGTCTGACCGATCCCGCTGGCACCACGTCGCGATGGGTCCGAGTGGCCCGGGCCCGCTCCGTGCGGTACAAAGGTGTGAGTTCTGTTCCTCTGCATCTCGCACCGCGCTCTCGCAGCGTCGGACGGAGGCTCCCATGGCGACCACGGCGCTCCCCCTCACCCCCGCTCCCGACCCCCTCGGCCACGTCCCGGGGTTGGAGCCCTCCGTGGGCTGGCGACCCGAGCGCCCCACGCCAGTGGAGCTGGCCGTCGGCCTGTCGGCCGGGCTGCACAGCCGGCTTGTCGCCCCCCTGCTGGCCCGCCCCGTCCAAGAGGCGTTCATCCGGGGCCTGGGCGGCGAGCGGGCCCCGGCCCGGGCCGACAGCGAGATCGAGGGCTGGGGCGACCCGGGGTGGTTCGGGCCCGACAGCGCCACCTGGGTGGTCCACGACGACGCTTCCATGATGGTCAGCGGCTTCGCCGCCTTCGCCCTCCAGGCCCTCCACCCCCGGGCCCTGGCCGGCGTGGTGGAGCACAGCGCCTTCGGCGAGGACTTCATGGGCCGCACCCGGCGCACCGGCGAGTACGTCATGCAGGTGAGCTACGGCACCACGCAACAGGCCGAGCGCTACACCGCCATGCTCCCCCGCATCCACGACCGGGTGGTGGGCACCACCCCCGACGGGCGGCCCTACGCGGCCAACGAGCCCGAGCTCCTCGACTTCGTCCACGTCACCCAGTTCGTGGCCACCGCCGCCGCCCACCGGCGCTTCGGCGCCCATCCCCTCGACGACACCGGCCTCGACCGCTACATCGCCGAGAACGCCCGCGTCGGCGCCGCCGTCGGCGTCCTCGACCCCCCGACGACGTGGGACGAGGCCATGGCCTCCCTCGACCGCCACCGGGCCGCCATGGCCATCGGCGAGCAGGCCAGCGAGGGCCTCCGCTACCTGGCCGACCCGCCCTTCCTCCCCGCAGCGGCGCGCCCCCTGTGGCGGGCCCTCCACACCGGGGCCCTGGCCTGCCTCCCCCCCTTCGCCCGCCGCCTCATGGGCCTGGGGCGCCCCAACCCCGTCGACATCGCCGCGTGCCGGGCCCTGATCCGCAGCCTCGGCGCCCTGCTGCCCCCGTCGCCCATCGTCACCGAGGCCCATCGCCGGATGGGGCCCCGCCCCTGATGCGCCGGGCCCCGACCATTCGCCTGGAACCGCTGACCGCGGCCGTCACCGCCCCGATCGGCGACAGGGAGGACGAGGTCACGGCGGCCATCCTCGACGCCGCCGCCGCCGTCCTGGCCGAGGGCGGGCTGCGACGGTGCACGGTGGAGGAGATCGCGGCGCGCAGCCGTCTGGGCCGCACCACCATCTACCGGCGGTTCGACGGCCGCGACGCGGTGATCCACGCCGTGCTGGCCCGTGAGGTCCGGCAGGCCTTCGCCGCCATCACCGCCGCCGTCTCCCACATCGAGCGCTTCGAGGACCAGGTGGTGGAGGGCATGATCGCCGGGTTGTGGGCCGCGGAACGGTCGCCCCTCCTCCCCCTCGTCCGCTCCGAGCCCGAGCTCCTCCGCCTCGTCGCCGTGGAGACGGGGCCCCTCGTCCAGGTGGCGGTGTCGTTCCTGGTCGAGGAAGGGGCCCGCGCCTCGGGCCGGCCCCCCACCGACGAGGCCCGCCACGTCTGCGAGCTGCTCGTGCGGCTGGCCGCCTCGCTGGCCCTGGCCCCCCAGTCGACCCTCCCCCTGCACGACGAAGACGCGGCTCGCCGCGCCCTCCACGTGCTGCTCGATCCACTCCTGTCCCGGTTCGCCGCCGCCCGGCGGGGCTGATCAGCCCGGGTAGCGAAGGGCGATGGCCGCCTCGGGCGAGGGGGCGGTGAAGGCCACGCTCTCCTGCAGCTCCAGGGTGACGGAGTCGGCGTCGTGGCTGACGAAGGCGAGGGACGTGTCCTGGCCCACGGTGAGCTCGAAGTCGCCGCCCCGCTGGCTGAGGACGATGGCCCCGTCCACGGCCGGGGCCCAGACGACGGGGCCCCCGAGGATCAGGTGGAGGTGCTGGAGGATCGGGTAGCCACCCCGCTCCGTCGTCTCGATCACACCGCGGTAGCAGCGGGGGCCGAGGGCGATGGCGTAGGGCCCGCCGACGCCGGCCGCCTTCAGCACGGCCACGGCTTGGGCCACGTGGTTGGGGTAGCGATCGAACTCCTCCGACAGCTCCACCGGGGCATGCGGCGAGGCCGGGCCGATGCCGGTGATGCCGGCGGCGTCGTAGCCGTTGAACACCAGCGAGTCCTCGGCCAGGGCCAGGGCCTTGCCCGCATCATCAAGCGGATCGAGGTCGGCGTCGCTGGCCCCCCGGTCGACGGCCTCCAGCTCGCGGCGGGACAGGGTGAAGCGGCGGCGCAGCTCCACCATGGGCAACACCCGGCGCTGAGCCGCGGTGACCCCGTCGAACGGGGAGGAGCCGAGGTCGTCGGCCCGACCCAGGCTCACGGCCGCGTGCTCCCAGCCGCAGGGGCCGACGAAGTCGACGAGCTTCCGGGCGGCGAGAAAGTGCTCGAGGATGCGCTTGGCGTCGGCATCGATCTCGGCCCACGCCGCCTCGGAGATGGGAGCCAGGTCACGGAAGAGGTGGTTCACGGGAGTCTCCAGGGTGCGGGGATCAGAGGGTGCTGGCGCGGCCGCGCAGGCTGCCGATGCCGAGGCTGCCGTCGGACGGGGGGGCCGAGGGCTCAACCGTCGGGTCGTCGGACTCGGCGTCGCCGTCGCCGGTGACCGCCTCCTCGACGGCCAGGATCGAGCCCTCGGTGAAGAGGTAGGTGCGCAGGTGCTCGTCGAGGCTGGCGTCGCGGCGGCGCAGCCACTCGAGGGTCATGGCCGCGTGCTCCTTCTCCTCGTCGCGGTTGTGGGCCAGGATCTCGGCCAGCTCGGCATCGTCGGTGGCGTCGACCCGCTGGTCGTACCAGTCGACGGCCTCCAACTCCTCCATCAGCGACACGATGGCCCGGTGGTGATCGAGCGTCCGCGGGCTCAGCTTCTCGATCGGCTCGTGGTAGCCCTCGCTGGTCACAGGCCCTCCTGGGGGTGCAGGTTCCTCGTCGGAGCTGGGGGGGAGTCTGCCCACTCACCACCTCGGCAACCAGCGGTCATCGCACCACTTCGGTCAGGTTCTGGAGGCGGACCTGGCCCCGGGCCACCAGCTTGTCGTCCTCGCTGCGCACCTCGACCAGCCAGAGCTGCTGGGTGCGCCCCCGGTGGATCGGGGTGGCCCGGGCCGTCACCTCCCCCTCCCGGATGGCCCGCAGGAAGTCGGTGTGGTTCGACACCCCCACCACCTGGCCCCGGTCACCGAACCACAAGGCGGCGCCGATGCTGGCCGCCGTCTCGACCAGGGCGCACCACACGCCGCCGTGGACGATGCCGTAGGGCTGGTGCAGGTGGGGGGCGACGGGGAGCCGTAGGACCACCTCGTCGGGGCCCACCGCCTCGTAGGCCAGGCCGAGGGTCTGCCCGAAGCCGCTGATGGGGGGCAGCCCCGCGGCCAGGTCGGCGAAGGGATCGGTCTCGGCCACGAGTGCCTCCACGGTGACGGGACGGCCCGGGGGCCGCGGAACGGGAGGAGGGTACCCTCGCCCTGTGACCGTTCCCCCCGAGCCCGCGTCCGACCCGGCCGCGGTCCTCGGTCCCCTGGGATGGTCGGATCACTGGGCCAAGGCGGCGACGACGGCCCAGGCTGCCTCCGACCGGGACGGCGGGGTCCAACCGGGGCGGGTGATCCGCCACGACGGCCTCACCGTCACCGTGGCGATGACGGCCGGCACCCGGCCCCTGCCCGTCCTGGCCACCGTCGACCCCCAGCCCGTGGTCGGCGACTGGGTGCTGGCCGGCGATGCCGTGACCGCCACCCTGGAACGCACGTCCCTCCTGCGCCGACGCGACCCGCGGCGGGAGGGGGAGCAGGCCATCGCGGCCAACGTCGACCTGGTCGCCGTGGTGTGCGGCCTCGACCGGCCGGTGAAGGCGGGACGGCTCCAGCGCACCGTGGCCCTGGCCGGTGACGCCGGGGCCGATGCCCTCGTCGTCCTCACCAAGGCCGACCTGTCCGACGATCCCGAGGCCGTGGCCCGGGAGGCGCGAGCCGCCCACCCCGGCACCGAGGTCGTCGTCACCTCCGCGGCCACCGGCCGGGGCATCGAGGCCCTGCGGGCCGCCGCCGCCGATCGCACCGTGGTCTTCGTCGGCGAGTCCGGAGCGGGCAAGTCGAGCCTGGCCAACACCCTGGCCGGCGCCGAGGTGGCGGCCGTGGGGACGGTGCGGGCCGGCGACGCCAAGGGCCGCCACACCACGACCGCCCGGGAGCTCCACCTGCTCCCCGGGGGTGGCGTGCTGATCGACACACCGGGCATCCGGGCCGTCGGCCTGTGGACCGACGCCGACGCCGTGGCCGGCACCTTCACCGACATCGAGGAGTTGGCCACAGGGTGCCGCTTCTCCGACTGCGTCCACGGCGGGGAGCCGGGCTGCGTTGTGGAGGCCGCGGTGACGGCCGGCACCCTGGCCGGGGCTCGCCTCGACGCCTGGCACGACCTCCGCGCCGAAGCGGAGGCCACCGAACGCCGGACCGAGGCCCGGGCTCGGCGGCCTCGCGGGCGTCCGCCCCGACGCTAAGGGCCGGGGGGGCAGGCGAGGGCGAGGGTGCTGCCGGCCTGGCGCAGGGGGTGGCGACCCGTCTCGACCCACCGGGCCGAGAGCACGGGGACCAGGCGCCGCTGGCCCTCGCTGCTGGCGGCCAGCATGGCGGTGACCGTCGCCGCGTCCTCGTAGAGGAGCATGTCGTCGTCGCCGGGGAAGCGCACCTCGATCTGGTGCTCGCCCACGTCGAGGCCCGAGAGGGTGACGGTGGCCCGTCCCGGGGCGGTGAGGGCGACGGCCCCGAACTCCTGCCCCCCGCCCGTGTTGGTGGAGTTGATGGTGATGGTGATCTCCTGCGCCGCTCCCGGGGCCAGGGTGAACGAGGCCGGCCGCACGGCGCCGACGACGGCCCGCGACGAGGAGGCCGCCCGCCCGGTGGACGACGGGCCCTTGGTGCCCTCGATCCGGCCCGTGATGGTCGGCGCGCCGACCGCGGCCAACGGCCCCGGCTCCTGGGCGACGCCAGGGACGCTGGCCGCACCCAGCGTGAGCAGGGCGGTGACCGCCCCGGCGGCGAGACGGCGCCGATGGGCACGGTGCATGAGGCGCTCCCGAGGCGACGATCCACGGCCGGGGGGCCGCAGGACGGGCGAGATCCGCCCGATCTCCGCCGGAAAGTTACCGCACTCTCCGAGGGGTACTACCCGCGCGCTCACCACGGAGGGTGAGGACATGGCGCCCGGGTACGCCCGGGATCAGGAGCCGAACGGCGCCCCACTGGGGAGGGCCGGGCCCACGGCCGGCGCCTCCTGCTCGGCCCGATGGGCCCGCTTGCGGACGTACATGGCCCGATCGGCCCGCTCCAGGATGTCAGCCGGGGTGTCGTGGGGCAGGCTGGCGGCCACGCCCACGGCGGCCGAGATGGCCACCTCGTTGCCGTCGACCACAACGAAGGGCCGAGCCAGGGTGGCGGCCACGTCACGGGCGGTGTCGTAGGCGTCGCCCTCGGAGACGGGCGAGGGCAGGAGCACGCACAGCTCGTCACCGGCCAGGCGGGCCACGAGGTCGGCCGGGCGCACCACGGCCCGGATCCGCTCCACCGTCTCCACCAGCACGGCGTCGCCGGCACCGTGGCCGTAGCGGTCGTTCACCGCCTTGGACCCGTTGAGGTCGGCGTAGAGCAGGAACAGGCGGCGCGGGCCCTGGAGCTCGTGCTCCAGGCGGGCGAAGAGGTGCGACCGGTTGGCCGCCCCCGTCAGGGCATCGTGATCGGCCCGGTAGCGCAGCTCGTCCTCGACCCGCCGGCGATCGCTCACATCCCGCCCGATGACGTAGACGAGGCCGGCGTCCTCGTCGGGCTGGATCTCCAGCTCGAGCCAGACCTCGTGGCCCCGCCGGTGCCGGAAGCACCGCTCGACCCGTCTCGGCGCGGCAGCCGCGGGCGTCCCCGACTCGGGCGGATCGGGCCGGTCGTAGCCGGGGGCGAGGAAGGCCGACGGGTCCTGTCCGATCATCTGCTCGGGCGTGTAGCCCAGGGTGGCCTCACAGGCCGGGTTGACCGAGCGGATGCGACCTTCGATGTCGAAGCAGGCGATGAGATCGCTCGACCCGTCGCACACCATCGTCGCCAGCCGGCGCTGCTGGCGGACGGCGCTGACGGTCGAGCCGAGGAGGGCACCGATCATCACCACCATGGCGAAGCGGAAGGTGACGAAGGCCGGCTCCAGCACCAGACCCGCCTGGAGGTGGGTGAGCACCGACCAAGCCGCGACGAGCAAGCCGGCGCCGATGCCGGCGAGGAGGCCGCCACGGCGCCCCCAGCGCATGGCCCCTTCGGCCGCGATCACCAGGGGGAGCATCTGGACCGGGTCCGTCGGGTCCCGCAGGAGGTTGGCGAGCAGGAGGGTGATCACCAGGACGTCGGCGGCCATCGATGCCCCCCCGAGCCCCCGGAGCGCCCGCGGACTGGGCTGCCGCTCCAGGACGAAGCGGGCCCCGACCCAGGTGGCGGCCACGAGGACCAGGGCCGCCCATCCCACCCACGGCCGGTCACCGGGGTAGATGGCGGTCTGGGCCGCGCCCACGGCCAGGCACCACCCCCGGCAGCGGTGGATGGCGTGCTCCGTCTCGCGACGGATGCCGAGGTCGGCCCGTGCTCGCCGCCACGCCAAGTCGGTGTCGGCCCCCGAAGTGATCACCCGCGTCACCCTCACCTGATCGTCGCCGGGGAGGTTTATGTGAGCATCGCCGGCCGCCGACGTGCGGCACGAACCGCCAGGACGGGGCCCGGCGACGGGCTCAGAAGCTCCGGGGCTTCTCCGTCATGCGGCGCACCAACGGCTCGAAGTGCTCGAGGGGAAGGGTGTCGTGGTTGGGGTCGAAGGCCACCTGGTCCCACTCGTCGGCGAAGCGGGCGGCCAGGTCGAACCAGGGCTGGCCGGTGTGCTGGTCCCGGGCGTCGGGGTCCTTGCCGAAGTGGGCGTAGTAGTGCCGGCCCTGGAAGTCCTGGTGGTAGCGGATGGCGTTGCAGACGTCGTCCCGGACGAACGGCCTGATCATCTCGGCGGCGATGGCCGGGTGGTTGAACACGCTGACGACCTTGCCGATGTCGTGGCACAGGGAGGCGAAGACCATCTCGTCGTCGGCCCCGGCCCGCTCGGCCAACGTCGCCGTCTGCAGGCTGTGGGTGAGCTGGTCGGTGGCGAAGCCGTCGGTGATGTCGGCGAGCTGGCGCAGCATGGTGAGGAACTGCTCGGCCACGCGGGGCTGGTTCCTCATCGTCTCCGCCCCGATGACCCCCCACTGCTCAGCGGTGGACTCGTCCATGCGGGTGAAGGTGGTGGGCTCGATGCGGGCCTCGGGCTCGGTGGTCGTCATCGCCGCCTCCGGGGTCAGGATGTGAGGGCGCTCTCCGAGGAGCCTACGGCGACGGGCGGAGCCACGAGGGGCCAGGGGCGCTCCCGCTCGGCCGCCAGGGCCACGTCGAACAGCAGGGCGTCGGCGTGGTGGCGGCCCAGCACCTGGAGGCCGACGGGCAGGCCGTCGACCGTGCCGGCCGGGATCGACACCGCCGGGTTGCCGTAGATGTTGGAGATGATGGTGAGGGCGCCCATGTTCACCATGTCGGGGAAGCGGGCGCTGAAGAAGTCGAGGATCTGCCCGGGCAGCTTGGGGGCGAAGGAGCTGGCCACCCGGGTGCCGAGCAGAGCCCCGCGCATGGCGACCTTGAAGGCCACGTTGCCCCGCACCATGTCGAGCAGGTCGGTCTCGGGGTTGCTGGTGACCGATTCGGCCGGGAAGGCCGGGCCCGGGTTGGTGGCGGCGATGATGAGGTCGACCTCGGCGAAGGCCTCGGCCATGGCCGTGTTGGCCTTCACCCGCAGGGCCTCGGCCTCGGCGGCCAGGTGGAGGTTGTAGAGGGCCTGGGACAGGTGGAGGCCCAGGGCGACCTCGTCGGTGAGCTCCGGGGCGCAGCGGGGCCAGCGGTCGCCCAGCTCAGCCAGGAGGGTGGAGAGGTTGCCCATCATCCACTGGGCGGCCAGGTTGGGCGGGCGCACGTCGAGGTCGACCAGCACCATGTCGTTGTCCTTGACGAGCAGCTCGGCCTGCTCGCGGATGACGTCCTCCACGCCGGGCTCGAGGGTCACGCCCCCGAGGCCGGGGACGATGGCGACGCGCAGGCCCCGGAGGTCCTGGCTCCCGAGGCCGGCCTCCCACCGCCCGGGCGAGGGGAGGCTGGTGGGGTCGTAGGGGTCGACGCCGGCGCACACGTCGTAGAAGCGGGCGGCGTCGCGCACGGAGCGGGCCAGGTTCCCGAGCACCACGGTGTTGGGGCGGCTCATGGCGTAGGGGCCGCGAGTGATGCGCCCGAAGGTGCCCTTCATGCCGAGGAGGCCGGTGTAGCCGGCAGGGATGCTGATCGACCCGCCGCCGTCGCCACCGGTGGCCAAGCTGACGAGACCACCCGACACCGAGGCGGCGGCGCCCCCCGACGAGCCGCCGACGGTGCGGCCGTGGCGCCACGGGTTGTGGGCCACGCCGTTGAGCTTGGTGACGCTCACGTTGAGGCCGCCGAACTCGCTGGCCGTGGTGAGTCCCACGGGCACGGCCCCGCCGTTGTCGAGCAGGCGCTGGACGTTGTGAGCGGTGTGCTCGGCGACGCGATCCTTGAACACCAGCGAGGCCCCGGTGTCGGGCCAGCCCTCGACCGGCTCCAGCTCCTTGATGCCGGTGGGCACGCCCCCGAAGGGAAGGGAGAGGTCGGCCTGCTGGGCCGCCTTGCGGGCCCGCTCCGGGTCGAGGTGGGAGAAGCAGTTCAGGTCGGACGCCTCGATGGCGGCCAGGGTGGCGTCGAGCTCCTCAACGGGGGATCGCTCCCCGGCCCGGAACGCGTCGACGAGGGAGCAAGCATCGTTCTGCCACGGGGTGTCCACGCTCCCCATCATCGCTCCTGGCGCCCCTTGGGCCCAAGAGGTACGGATGAGTAACTCCGTTTTACCCTTGGGGGTAGTACGCCAGCGGAGGGTGGCCGGGGCCTCTACGTTGAGCGAACGTGACGCGCCTCGGCTACCAGATCCCCAACTTCACCTACGAGGGAGTGGCCCCGGCCGACCTCTTCCCCACCGTGGCCCGCCAGGCCACCGAGGCCGACGCCTCGGGCTTCGACACGGTGATGGTGATGGACCACTTCTACCAGCTCCCCATGTTGGGCCCGCCCGAGCGGGAGATGATGGAGTGCTACACGCTGCTCGGCGCCCTGGCCGCCCACACCACCACGGCCCGGCTGTCCGCCCTCGTCACCGGCAACACGTACCGGAACCCGGCCCTCCTGGCCAAGGCCATCACCACCCTGGACGTGATCTCCGGGGGCCGGGCCCAGCTCGGCATCGGGGCGGGCTGGTTCGAGGAGGAGCACCAGTCGCTGGGCTTCGAGTTCGGCACCTTCACCGATCGCTTCGAGAAGCTGGAGGAGGCGCTCCAGATCATCATCGGCATGCTCGCCGGGGAGCGCCCCACCCTGGAGGGGAAGTGGTACCGGGCCGCCGACGCCATCAACTCGCCGGCTCCGCTGTCGCGGATCCCGATCATGGTCGGGGGCAGCGGCGAGAAGAAGACGCTGCGCCTGGTGGCCCAGTACGCCGACGAGTCCAACCTCACCGCCCCGCTCGACGAGGTCCCCCGCAAGCTCGACGCCCTGGCCGCCCACTGCGAGCGCCTGGGGCGGGACCGGTCGGAGATCACGGTGTCGCTGCAACGGGTGTGCTGCGTCGCCCCCACCCACGACCAAGCCATGGAGGAGCTCACCGCCTTCGGGCGGGGCCTCGGCTTCGACCTGGCGACCATGGACGACGCCACCCGCGACGGGCTGCTGTCCCTCTTCACCCTGGGCGACCCCGACGAGGTGGCCGAGCAGCTCGCCGCGGCCAAGGCGTCGGGCGTCGACGGCTTCACCTGCTCGATGCCCGCCAACGGCCACATCGAGGGCCGGGTCGCCCTCCTGGGCGAGGCCGCCACCCGCGCCCTGGCCTGATTCCGTTCAGGCCGGCGGCTCGGCCTCGATCAGGCCCAGCTCGCGGCGTTCGGCCTCGAGCATCTGGTTCTCCTCCATGATCGAGGTGATGATCGCCTGGGCGTCGTCGGCCAGGGTGTGCCGGGCCCGCAGGAGCAGGAGGAGCCCGGCGATCACCGGGGGGAACACCACGTAGAAGGCGGTGACCAGTGAGCCGGTGGCGCTGGATACGGCCCCGACCAACACGGGGGCCAGGGCCTGGCCGAACACCGATGTGGTGAGAGCCATGGCCGACGCCCCCACACCCCGCGACTCGGGCGGCACCACGTCCATCATCACGGCCCGCAGGCCGGGGGCGGCACCGGCGGCGGCGGCCACGCCGAAGAACTGGAGAGCGATCCGGAGAGGTATGGGGCCGACGGAGAACGAGAGCATGAACATCGCGGCGGCCGCCACCGAGGACCACACCACGATGACGATGCGGCCCCCCATCCAGCGGTGGTGGTACCGGTCGGAGAAGGCGCCTCCGCCGATCGTGCCGATCAGCCCCCCGATGCCCAGCACCCCTCCGGTGACCACGGTGGCCTCGGAGATCGTCATCCCCGAGTAGCGCTCGTGGTAGATGGCCAGCCACGTGCCGATGCCGGCCACCGTGAACAGCAAGGCACCGACGCCGACCAGCACGTAGCGCATGGTGCGGATGCCGAAGATCATCCGGAGCTGGCTCACCAGCTCCTTGCCGGCCAAGCGGGAGAACTGCCCGAACGACAGGCCCTCAGCCCCCGAGAGTCGATCGACGGGCCGGGGCGGCAGGGCGGCGATCTCCTCCCAGGTCATGGCCTCCGGGAGCTCGGCCTCCCCCCGGCGGGGTTCCCGCAGGCGGAACACGGCCAGGGCGACGAGGATGCTGGGCACGCCGACCAAGGCGAAGGCCCATCGCCACCCCCACGCCTCACCGATGGCCCCACCGGCGGCCAGCCCGATGCCGCCGCCCAGGAAGAAGCTGACCTGCTGGAAGGAGAAGACCATTCCCCGCCGACGGGGCGGGTAGCTGTCGCCCAGGTACGACGTGGAGGCCGGGTCGTCCACGGCCTGGCCGATGCCCATCAGGGCCCGGGCGACGAGCAGGTTGGCGTAGCTGACGGCGGTGGCCGAGAGGAGGACGAGCCCGCTCCAGCTCAGCAGGGTCCACCCCATCACCCGGGTGCGGCGGAAGTGGTCGGCCACGTAGCCGGCCGGGATGGTGGCGATGGTGCTGACGAACACGAAGACGGAGGTGACGAGGCCCAGCTCGGTGTCGCTGAGCTGCCACTCCTTCTCCAGGATCGGCAGTACCCCCCGGGCCACCGACACGTCGATCTGGTCGACCAGCGCCACCAGGCCCATGACCACCAGTGGCCACCTCGGGAAGCGGCGGCCGACAGGTGCCGGTCCCACCCCGTCGGCGCCGACATCGCCCGGGCTCTCCCCGTCGTCTCCGCTGGGCATCTTCGTACACTAGGCGTGCAAGTTCTGTCGCACGCACCCCGCCCGTAGCCTGCGGTGCATGGACGATCCCGTGGTGCAGGCCGTCCCCCTCGGGGCCCAGTGGCCGACCGTCGACCCGTTCCTCTTCTGCGCCCACCACGACGACGCCTATCCCGCCGGCAACGCCGAGATGGGCCCGGCGGCATCGTTGGAGGGGCGCGAGCTCGGCATGGACTTCGCCGGGCAGGACGGCTGGAACATGTACCACGGACAGCGGGTCCCCGGCTTCCCGCCCCACCCGCACCGAGGGTTCGAGACCGTCACCTACGTCCGCACGGGGATCATCGACCACGCCGACTCCCTCGGCGCCGCCGCCCGCTTCGGCCGGGGCGACGTCCAGTGGCTGACGGCCGGCGCCGGCATCCAACACTCTGAGATGTTCCCCCTGCTCGACCCGGAGGGTCCCAACCCGCTGGAGCTCTTCCAGATCTGGCTGAACCTCCCGGCCGCCGACAAGCTCGTCGCCCCTCACTTCATCATGTTCTGGGACCGCGACATCCCCCGCCTCCGCCACCGGGCCGAGCCCGACGGCCCAGAGGCCGAGATCACCGTCATCGCCGGTCACCTGGGCGAGGCCACCCCCCCCAGGCCGCCCCCGAGCTCCTGGGCCAGCCGGCCCGGGGCCGACGTCGCCATCTGGCACATCCGCCTGGCGCCCGGCGCCACCTGGACGCTGCCCCCCGCCGCCGGCCCGGCCACCGTCCGCACGCTCTACGTCTTCGACGGTACGGCCCTGGAGGTCGGCGGGCACGCCGCCGCCCTGCCCGTCGACACGGGAGCCGTGGTGCGCGCCGGCACGCCCGTGCCGCTGTCCAGCCCGGGCGGGGTCGATGTGCTCGTGCTCCAGGGTCGCCCCATCGGCGAGCCCGTGGCCCGTCACGGCCCCTTCGTGATGACCACCCGAGCCGAGATCGAGCAGGCCTTCGCTGACTACCAGTCCACTCGGTTCGGCGGGTGGCCCTGGCCCGACGACGACCCCGTCCACCCGCGGGAGCGGGGGCGCTTCGCCCGCCACGCCGACGGGCACGTCGAGGAGATCAGCCCTTGCGATCCCGAACAAGAGAACACATATCGGTAGTACGGCTGGTCATGTCCGGCCTTCCAGATCGCGCCGAGCTAGCATCCTGACCAGTGACGTCGTCGTCGTGACAGGCTGGCGGGAGAGAGCTCCCCGCGGAGAGGACAGATGGCGAAAGGCCACACCGGACCCCGGCGACGGACGCGGCACGCGCTCACGCAGGACGCCATCATCGCCGCCGCCATCGTCGTGATCGACGAGCAGGGGCTCGACGGGCTGACCATGCGGAACCTGGGCCGCGCCCTCGGGGTCGACCCCATGACGATCTACGGCTACTTCGAGGACAAGTCCGCCCTCTTCGACGCCGTCGTGGAGCACGAGGGCCGGCGCCTGCACGCCATCCCGCTCCCGCTGCCCCCGGAGCCGGTGGACATCATGATCCACATCGCCCTCCATCACCGACGGGTGCTGCTGGAACACCCCAACCTGGCCCCGCTGGTGGCCAGCCGCCCCCTCCCCAAGGAGCAGTGGCCGACCGTGGTGCGCCTCGGCTTCGAGCTGTGCCGGGCCGCCGGGCTCTCCGACGACGACATCCCCCTGGTGGCCAACGCCCTGACCCGCTTCAGCATGGGCTTCATCGTCCAGGAGGCGGGTGAGGTCCGCTACCGGAAGCAGATGGGCGAGGAGCCCGAGGCCTACCGCTCCCGAGTGCTCAGCACCGTCAGCGGGCCCGACGACTTCCCGGAGCTGGGAGTGCGGACCTTCATCCACCGGCTCGATCCGGCCGAGGCGGCCCGGGACTTCGAGCTCGGTCTCCGGGCCCTCCTCCGCGGCTTCGGGTTGCGCGGGTCGGCGGCGTCGGCCTGACGCAACGGCACCGTCGTCGCGCCGTGCGATCGGCCACGGAGGTCGGGTCCACGCCCTAGGGTCCCTCCGCCACCAGTGAGACGGGAGAACCTCGTGAAGTTCGGGATCGCCTTCGCCAACATCCTGCAGTTCGCCGAGCGGGAGGGCCTGGTCACGCTGGCCCAGGGAGCCGAGGCCGCCGGCTTCGAATCGCTGTGGACCGTCGAGCACGTCGTCTACCCCGACGACTACCAGAGCGAGTACCCCTACGACACCTCCGGCAAGATGGTCATGGCCGCCGACACCAACCTGCCCGACCCCCTGGTGTGGCTCACGTGGGTCGCCGCCGTCACCGAGCGCATCCACCTGGCGACGGGCATCCTCATCCTCCCCCAGCGCAACCCGGTGGTGCTGGCCAAGGAGCTGGCCACGATCGACTCCCTGTCCGGCGGCCGGATGGAGCTGGGCATCGGGGTGGGATGGCTGCGGGAGGAGTTCGACGCCCTGGGGATCCCCTTCGCCGGGCGCGGGGCCCGCACCGACGAGTACGTCGCCGCCATGTGCGCTCTCTGGGACGGTGACCACGCCGAGCACGACGGCGAGCACGTCCGCTTCGCCCGCGTCAGCGTCAACCCGAAGCCGACCCGGGGACGGGTGCCGATCCACGTCGGCGGGCACAGCCGAGCCGCGGCCGAGCGGGCCGGGCGCATCGGCGACGGCTTCTTCCCCGGCAAGGGGGAGCTGGCCGAGCTCATCGACATCGCCCGACAGAGCGCCGCCGACAGCGGCCGCGACCCTGAGGCCCTCGAGGTGACGGCGGGGACTCCCGAGCTGGTGGGCAACGACCCGGCCGGGGCGGTCGAGGCCCTGGCCGCCATCGGGGTCGACCGCGTGGTGGTGCCGTCCTTCCTGTTCCTCTCGGACACGGCGGCGGCACTGGCGGCCTACGGCGAGCGGGCCATCGCTCCGACGGCGGCGATCAGCCGGAGCTGACGCCACCGCCTCCCACGGTGCAGGCAACCGGCCCGGCTGCGAGGCTTGGGGCATGTGCCGCAACATCACCACCCTGCGGGGGCTCCAGCCCCCGGCGACGGCCGAGGAGATCGACGCCGCCGCCCTCCAGTACGTCCGCAAGGTGAGCGGCGTCCGCGCCCCGACCGCGGCCACCCAGGCCGCCTTCGACGAGGCGGTGGCCGCCGTGGCCCACGCCACCTCCCACCTGCTCTCCCACCTCCCCGAGCGGCGCCAGCCGCCCAAGACGGTGCCGCCGCTGCGCCGGCCCGAGGTCCGGGCCCGCCTGGCCGCCAGGGAGGGCGGGGCCGCCTAGGCCCGCACCCTCCCGGCGCTCACGTCGATGGGGCCTCAGCCGCCAGTGCTGCTGATGGCCTCGGTCTCGAGGGCCTCGTCGTCCAGGTTGTAGCGGTCGCGCACGCCGCTGCCGGCACACCCGCCGCCGTCCTCACCGGAGGTCTCGGCGAGGGCGCCGTCGAGGACGGGGGTGGCCCCGCTGAACATGCCCCAGGGGCTCTCGCACCCGGGCACGATCCAGGTGTGGTTCATCCAGCCGGAGCCACCGTCGGACTTGGTGCCGCCCCGGGCCTCGCAGTCCTCCTTGGTGGTGGAGCTGTCGCCGATCACCCCACCGGCGCCGACGCAGAGGCCGATGTGGCGGTGGAAGTGGTCGTTGGGGCCGGTGAAGCCCTGCGAGGGCTCGGCGTCACCCTCGTGGATGACGTAGTAGCTGAGGCCGACCACGGAGGCGTTCGGGTCGGTGCCGTCGTAGAGGAGCATCTCCGGCTCCTCGATGTTGAACTCACCGTCGACGAAGCCGAAGTTCATGTAGTGGGCGGCGATGCCGGGCACGTACGGCGTGACTCGCGTCCAGCCCCCCTTCTCGGCGTCGGCCACCGTCGGGTACGTCAGGGCCGTCTCCCGAGCCAGGTCGAGCTCCTCCTGGAGCTGGGCGCACTGCTCGGGGTCGGTCATGGCCACCCACGGCTGGGGCCCGACGTGGCCACCGTGGCCGCCGGCGTCGTCCGGGGCGGCCGAGCTGGCGTGCTCGTGGCCACCCCCGACGGTGCCGGTGCTGCGGAGCCACCAGAGCCAGGCGTCGAAGTCCTCTTCGCTGGCCTTGCCGAGGCCCGACACCAGCGAGGCGGCGTCGAGCTCGGCGCCCGACCC
>CAZXRA010000031.1:0-6101 GCA_964643485.1 uncultured Iamiaceae bacterium
CGAGGTGGCGGAGCCGCTGGGCCAGGTGGCCGGCGGCGATGGTGCTGTCGACCTCACCCCCGTCGCCGGCCCGGCGGGCAGCATCGAGGGTCTGGCGGGTGGTGGCGGCCATGGCCGCCAGGGCGGCGTAGCTGGCGGTGACATGGGCCTGCTCGGAGGCCAGGTCGGGGTGGGAAGGAGGGGACGACGCGGGCACAGGGCCTCCAGGGAACGCGCGAGGGCACCCCCCGTCTGCGCAGACGGGGGGTGTGGGAACTGGGGTCGAGGGTACCGCGCCGCCCCTGCGGAAGCGGGTCGCAACTTCTCGCCCCGAACGACTGAAGGTTCGGGCCCGGCTGCCGATGGCCGGAGGTGATGGACGACCCGGGGAACAACGCCCGCCCGCCCTCCCGTTCCGACCGAGCCGGTCCACCCCCGAAGGTCGACGGCCGGCCCCCCGTCCCTGGCCGCCGTGAACAGGCTGCCGCGCCCCCCGACGAACCCCCCGGCCCCCGTCGTCCGGCGCCCGCGCCGACGCCGGTGACCGCCGGGGCCGTCACCGCCGCCCCGACCGGGGGAACTCGCTCCCCTGAGGTGGCGCCGGCACCGCCCCCGCCCGCCCGGCGCTCCCTCTTCCGGAAGGCCGAGGGGGCCCCCAGCGGGCCGATCTGGCTGTCCCCGGCCGACCTGGCCCCCGCCGGCATCCCCGACGTCGTGCCCGTGACACCGGCCCCCCGCCCGGCCGCCCATCGCCTGCCGGCCGCACCCGAACCCCCCTTCACCCGGGCCGCGGCCCCCTACCGGTGGGAGGCCACCCTGCCCAGCGCCATCGGCCGGACCATCACCTTCCGGGTGGGTGCGGCCGGCGTCGAGCTCGGGGGCACCTCTGTCGCCTTCGACGAGATCGAGGTCGTCCGCTTCAAGCTCCAGGTCGAGGCGGCTCTGTTCCGCCAGGCGGCCTCGGCCCGGATGTCCGTGGCCGTCACCCGGCTCGACGGCACGACCGTGCGGGCCTCGGCCCGCAACGCCCTGTCGACCCGGCGGGCCGAGGACGTCGTCAGCGTCCTGGGCTACCTGTGGACCGTCTTCGGCGACACCGTGGCCGAGCGGCCGCGGGCCCGGATGGTCGCCCGCATCGGCCAGGGGGCCGAGGTGGTCGCCGGTGGCCTCCGCCTCACCCGCATCGGCGTGGCCTGGAAGAAGCGCCCCATCGAGCCGTGGGGGGCCATCGGCGATCCCGTCGTCGAGCGTCGCTCGGTGGTGATCCCGACGTCGGGCGACCCCATCGAGGTGCCCCTCGCCGCCGACGACGTCTACGTCCTCCCGGGCCTGATCCCCGAGCTCCGGGCCCGCTTCCGCTGACGAGGACTACACCAGGGCCGCGGTGATGGCGGCCACGGCCGAGAGGCCGGACAGGACGAGCACACCCGTGCGCAGGCGCTCCCCGTCGACCTGGGCGGCCAGGCGGGTGCCGGCCACGTAGCCCAACGGTCCGCCCGGCATCATGGCCACGCCCGCGGCCCAGTCCGCCGACCCCAGGCGATCGGCCCCGGCCAGGGCGACGAGGGTGAGGCCCGCGCTCACCAGGAACACCCGGGCCAGGGTGGCGCGGAGGACCGGGGCCTGGGCGTCGTGGTACAGCAGGGCGACCGGGGGCCCGCCGATGCCTGAGGCCGTGCCCATGAAGCCCGACACCGCTCCACTGCCCAGCCACGACCGACGCCGCCGGGGCCAGCGCCTCTGGGCGACCACGGCGGCCACGGCCGCCAGGACGAGGATCCCGGCCCCGGCGGCCAAGGTCCGCTGGGGGAGCACGGCCAGGGCCACACCGGCCAGGACCGTGCCGGGCACCAGGCCGAGAGCGATCCAGCGCACGCCCCGCCAGTCGGCCTCGCGGTGGGTGCCGATCACCATGAGGACGATCACCGCCATCCCGGCGATGGTGATGGGGCCCGGCACCAGCCGGGGGTCGACCAGCAGGAGGAGGGGCACCGAGACGAGGGCGGCCCCGAAGCCGAGGACCCGTTGCACGGTCGAGCCGACGGCCACGACGGCCACGGCCAGCACCACCTCGATCCCCGTCACCGTCGCGTCACGCCCCGAGGATGGCGCCCGGCGCCCCCTCCCCGCAAGCTAGAACCGAGTCAATGCTCCGATCCCTGGTCGGCGGCCCGGGCCGCCGCCCGACGATCGAGCGACCACATCTGGGACGGCCGTTCGAAGTCGATGGCCACCTCCCACGGCACGGCGGGCGGTCCCAGCTCCCGCCGGAACGACTGGACGGCCATCCGGGCCAGCTCCGGATCGCCGGCGGCCTGGCCGGCCAGAGCGATGGCCCGCTCCTCCACCTCGCCGTCGGGCCGTGACTCCCAGGCCATCCCGGCGGCGACGACGGCCGGGCCCACCAGCTCCTCGCCGAAGAGCCCGAGGGCGGCCGCCGCCTCCCGCCCGGCGCTGCGTCCGGCCAAGGTGAAGAAGCCCCCGCCCGGATGGACCCCGATGCGGAGGAACCCGGCCAGCACCCGGGTGTCGTCGGCCACGATCCGCAGGTCGGTGGCCAGCATCAGGTTGAGGCCGGCTCCCACCACGACGCCCCGCACGGCGGCCACCGTCGGCACGGCGAGCTGCCCCACCCGGTGGAACGACCGGTAGATGAGGCCCATGTCCTTGTAGGTGGCGTCGCTGGCCTGGGGGGCGCCCGAGTCGAGGACGTCGCGGTCGGCGCCGGAGCAGAACGTCCCCCCGGCTCCCCGCACCACGGTCGCCCCGATGCCGGCGTCGGCGTCGATCTCCTCGCACGCCGCGACCAGGTCGCGGGCGATGGCGGGGTCGAGGGCATTGCGGCGCTCGGCGTTGTCGAGGGTGAGCACGGCCACGCCGTCGTGGCGCTCCAGGGTGACTCCGGGCATGAGCTCCTCCGGATCCAGGGTCGGGCGCGGGCGAGCTTGCCACGCCCCCACCAACGAAAGGTCAATTCGCTACGGCATAGGTGGAGGATTGACCTTTCGACGGCACTGCGACGAACGAAAGGTCACTTTGCCACTGCATGGGTGGATGATTGACCTTTCGGTGCGAAGGTCAGGTGGGGCGGCGGGTGCCGGCGGCCAGGTCGAGGGTGAAGGCGCCGGCCTCGTCGGTGATGGTGACGACGGGATCGCCGCCGGCCACCGTGGCGAAGGGGTTGGCGAAGCGGGGGTAGCCGGACACGGCCACGGGCTGGCCGTCGACGCGCAGCGAGGCGTCGGGGTCGAGCTCCACCAGGCCCTCGGCGGGGGACCGGTAGCGCACGGCGAAGCCCCGATGGGCGCCGTCGTCGCCCCAGCCGTAGTCGTCCACGTCGACGGTGGCCTCGGCGAGGGCCGACCGGAACCGCTCGAAGCTGCCCCAGCGGTCGACGTCGCCGACCTCCAGGATCCACACGTTGTCGGGCCCGCCCGCCGCCACCAGCTCGAACGGCCTGGTCAGGCCGTTGGTGAAGGTCGTGGCGGGGTCATGCTCCCGCCAAGCCGCTCTCCGCCACGACCAGAGGGCAACGTAGCCGTCCCGGCGCCGGGCCAATGTCCACGGGCCCTCGGTGACGACCTCGTCGAAGCGCTCGGTGGGGAGGTAGGCGTGGGTGTGGTCGCAGTAGGCGAAGGGGGCCAGCGGCCCTTCGCCCGGCGAGGCGAACCCGGGGGCGTAGGCGTGGACGGCCACCCGCCCGTGCTGCACGGCGAGGGGCAGGGTGGCGCTGCCCGTCCACCAGCGGTCGTGGTCGAGGTAGTCGCCGGCCCGGTCGGACGGCCCGTTGCCGGGATGGGTGGTGAACACCACGGCGTGCTCGTCCAGGGTGGCCTGGGAGGCGTGGTGCTGGTAGCCGACGCACCCCGGCCGGTAGGCCTGGGCCGTGGACAGCATGGCGTGGGCGTTGCGCCAGGTGTAGGTGTCGACCCGCTCCAGCAGCCCGGCGTTCACCATGCGGTGCAGGGAGTGGGTGAGGGGGCGCAGCACGGCCGGGTCGGCACCGAAGACGTCCCGCACCGCCTTGAACTGGGCGAACAGGTCGGCCTCCCACAGCTCGTGGCGGTCGAGGGTGGCGACCGTGAGCCCGATGAGCTGCCACGGCGTGAGAGCACCCCGGTCCCACCAGAAGGGCACCAGGGCGGGGTCGGTGTAGGACAGGCCGTCGGCGCGCTGCGGATCGTCGACGAGGGCCTCGCCCGGGTCGAGGGCGGTGCCCATGCCCTCCCGGTCGACGATCTCGCCCTCGTGGCAGGCCACCCGGCGGATGACGTCGGGAGGGCGGTACGACACCGCTCGGGCCAGGAAGGTCGCCGCCTCGTGGCGGGGGAGGAGCTCCCGCTCGTCGCCGTCCTCCAGGGGCCACGGTTCGTCGGTGCGGTCGAAGCACATCTTGAGAGCGGAGAACACGGTCTGGGAGGGTGCCGTGGCCTTGAACCGCATGTACGAGCGGCCGTGGGTCGACCCGTTGTTGTCCCGGTGGGAGTGGAGGGCCAGGTCGAACAGCACCACGTCGGCGAAGGCGGCGGCCCGCTCGGCCAGAGCGGGATCGGCGGCCCACTCGGCCAGGCTCACCAGGGGGACCAGATCCTTGGCGTAGTAGGCGTCGGAGTGCCACTCGCTGAAGCCGTCGCGGGCCTTCTCGTCGAACCACGTCCCCAGGGCGTCGGCGGCCCGCTGCCGGTGCTCGTCGCCGGTCAGACCCGTGGCGGTGAAGCGCTCGCCCGGGAAGGCCTGGCCAGCCAGCAGCTCGCACGTGTGAAAGATCAGCCGGTGGTTCTCCGACCAGTACCAGCGATGGTCGACGGTGCCCTCCGGGGCGGGGTCGGTGTACCAGTAGCGGAACCCGAGGAACCGCTCGCGCAGGGCGTCGACGGTGTGGCCGGGAAGCTCGTAGCGATCGCCGTACCAGAGGGTGAGGAGCCGGAGGACGTCGAAGTCGGCGCAGTCGAGCCAGCCGTCGATGCGCCGGCACCAGGCCCGCACCACGCCCTCGTCGATCGCCTCGACATCGACGGAGTGGTCGGGGTCGCGCCGGGCCCGCTCCAGGTGGTCGAGGACGTTCAGGGGCGAGCGGGGGAACCACACCGTCGTGGCCGCGGCGAGGTAGTCGTCCTGCCGGGCGCGCCACCACGCCCGGTCGACCAGACCGTCGCCGGTCACGTGCGAGCCTCTAGCCAGGTCACGCCCGACACCTTGAACGCGCCCCAACCGGAGACATGGTCGGCCCGCTCCTGGTCCAGGGTGCTCTTCCACCCGGGCCACTTGCGGTCGAGACCTTGCCGGGCGACGGCGATCGGCCCATCCGTCTCCGGAAGCAACCGCCAGAAGCCGTCCCGAAGGGCTCCCGTGGCGGATGCGTGAGCTCGGCCGACGGTTTGGCCCGCCAAGAGGTGGGCGTGCAGCAACGCGGCGTAAGTCGTCGCAGTCACATCCCAGACCTCCCACAACGTCGATACGACGCAGCGAGCGCCGCGGGATAGGAAGGCGGCGTCGATGCCGCGCATCGTCTCGCGTACGAGGAGATCGACTTCGTGCGCTCCCGTCCGGCACCCGGTGAGGACCACGAGATCGCTGTCCCACACCTCGGCTTCGGCGCACACCAATGACGAGGACAACGTGGCCCGCCCCAACGTCTCACCCTCCAGGATGCTGCCGCTGGCCCAGCGGTCGCGCTCGGTCCGAGCGTGGCTGGCGATGTGGACGAAGGGACGACGCCTCGCGGCGGACAGCACCGCCTGCGGCGTTGCCGCCTCCTCGACGAGAGCGTCCGCATCGCCGTAGAGCTCAGTGAGGAGCTTGACCTCGGCCTCGGGGCCGCGCACAGGAGGAGCGTGGCCCCGCCCCGAGTGAGCGACGAGCAACGGGTTCGCGTCGTGTTGCATCCGGGTTCGTCCCTTGATGGCGGCCGCGAATGCGAGAGAGGGGACGTACGCGACGTCATCGAACAACGCGTCGACGGTCAGGCCGTCGACCGGTGCGACGTGGAGGGGCAGCAGGTCCAATGGTGCGATCGGGCTGATGAGCAGATGCCGGGCGCCGAGGTGGGCCACCTCGGTGATGAGGGGCTTCATCACCTCGGCCAGGAACTCGACGACCATATCCAGCACGTCATCCCACGA